>JBILWG010000044.1:0-12326 GCA_044369995.1 Gaiellales bacterium
GCGACTTCAACAGCGACCCGCGCGACCCGCGCGATCCCAGCGACAATCCGGCCGGCCAGCCCGAGGCGAGCACCACCTGCCCTGAGCAGGTCGGCGGCGACGCGCGCTGCAGCGCGTACTGGACGATGCGCGACGCCGGCTATGTCGATGCGGGTCCCGACGCCGCCGATCCGCGCAACTTCACGTGGGGTACCAGCGCCCTGCTGGCCGGACCGGATCTCGCTCGACTGCCGGCGGCGCTCCGCACGGGGAATCGCTTCGGATTCACCGACCGCTTCGACTTCACGTTCGTGCGCAATGGCGCGCGGACGATCGACGCGCACCTGATCGGCCATACGTGGCCTGAGGGCCCCGACCTCTGGGACTGCGACGCGCCGGGGCAGGTGCGCAACGCCGCGCTGGCCGCCACGGCCCTCGGGCTGCCGCGGCCCTCGACCACGCAGTGCCTCCCCACCGACCACGCGGGCATCGTCGCGACGATCGCCCTGCCGGCCTCGACCGCGATCGACGCGCCACTCCCCTCGCGCACGTCCGCACGGCCTCTCAGCACGACCATCGCCCTGATCGCAATCGGCGTGATCGCCGCCGGACTCGTCGCGTACAGCGCAATCGCGCTCCTCCTGCTCGTTCCGTTCGCGGTCGTGATCGTGGTCGACCGCCGCCGGCGACGCACCTGAGGCAGGCGAAGAACCGGGCGCAATCCGCCTTTTCATGCGGATTCTGTCCACCCTTCGCCCTTCTTGCCGAACATTTACAGGTCATTAGTTGACAAAACCGAAGATCCTCCGGCATACTGTGGCCATGCGAATCGATCAGATCACCTCCAATCCCACCCACGCCCCCGCCGTGCCCGCGTTCAACTTCCTGTTCGCGACGGCCGAGTCGAAGACCGGCAAGCGCCGCAGCTCCCTGCTGACGCGCCCGGCGCTCCGCTCGAAGCGCGTCTAACGCTTTTCTCTCCACCCTCCCTCTCTCCTCACAGTGGGCCCCGCTTCGGCGGGGCCCTTCTGCGTTTTCGGGGGCGTCTGCGATCCTTCACCCATGGGAACGATCCGCAAGCCGCGCCTGAAGGCCCGCGTCGCCATCGCGCAGGATGACTGCATCCTGTGCGTCCTCCATGCCAAGCCCGACCAGGAGCCCTTCTGGTGTCTGCCGGGTGGCAACGTCGATGACGGCGAGGGGCTGGCGGACGCCGCAGCGCGCGAGCTCCGCGAGGAGGTCGGCGTGGATGTCGCGACCGACGGCGCGATCCTGATCATGGATGGTCCGGACGTCGGCGCCGTCGAGGTGATCCTCCGCGGCGCGATCGTGGCCGGTACGGCGGCGATCAGCGCCGACTCCGGCGACGCCTACCTCGCCGCGGCATCGTGGATCCCCGTGACCGAGCTGCCCGCGTCGTTTCGCCCCACAGCGCTCCGTGCCCTGCTGCAGGAGCCGGGCGGCCTCGCCCAGCTGCCGGCGATCAGCGTCGCCGACTGGGCGCGCTAGCTGTTGTGCCGACGAGCCGGCGAGACACCGACTGCGGCTGCGCGTCGGAACGGTGCTCGGGTGTGGATGCGCCAAGGGGTCAGACCCGACTGACGACCAGCTGCGTCGCACACGCCCATAGGCAGAACAGCTAGTCCAGCCGGCAGGAATCCAGCCAGCTGAGATCGGTCGGAATGCCCAAGCCCGGCCCCTCTGGCGGACGCAGCGTGCCATCCTCCGCCGCGAAGATCGGCGCCGGCAGCAGCCAGTCGCGACGATCGGGCCCCCACCCCGGTGGATCGAACGGCAGTTCGACGAACGGGCAGGTGGAGAACGCCAGCGCGGCGTGCAGGTTCGTCAGAAAGCCGAGTCCGTTGGTCCAGGTATGCGGCGACCACATGCGACCCGTCAGCGCAGCCAGATCGGCGATGCGCCGCGCTCCCGTGATCCCGCCCGCCAACACCACATCCGGCTGGATCACGTCCACCCCGCCCTGGAGCACCAGATCGCGCGCCTCGTGCAGCTGGCGCACCATCTCACCGCCGGCGATGCGCAGCGCGGTCTTCGCGCGCAGCTCGGCGTACCCGGCGACATCCGCGGTCGGCAGCGGCTCCTCCAGCCAGTAGACGCCCATGCGCTCGAACGCCCGCGCCGCCTGCACCGCCTCGGCCACGTCCCAGCCGAGCCGTGGGTCGCCGGCCATCCGCCAGCCGTAGTTGGCGTCGACCATGATCTCCATGTCGGCGCCGATCGCGGTGCGCACCTTCTCCACGACGATCGCCGCCTGGCGCCAGTCGCCGATCGGGAGCCGCAGTTTGACGGCCTTGAAACCGGCCATCCGCAGGTGCATGGTGCGCTCGGCCCGCTCGTCGGGATCCACGATCTCGCCGGTCGAGGCATACGCCAGCAGGTGCTCGTTGCGACCGCCGAGAAAGCGCCAGAGCGGCTCGCCCGCGGCGCGTGCCGCAAGGTCCGCACAGGCCGTCTCCGCGACCCACGGCCGAGCACCATGAAAATCGATCGTCTCGCAGATCCGGTGCACCAGATCGAGCCTGCGCGGATCCACGCCGACGAGGTGCCGTTGCAGCAGGTGGAGATCCGGCAGGTTGTCGCCGCCGCCGATGCCGACTGTGCCATCGTCGGCCGTCACGATCACCACCTCGGCATCCTGATAGGTGCGCGGTACGGGATCCCACGACATCGTCACGGGCGTACCCCAGAGATTGCGGTACCGGCGTACCTCGATCGATGCGATCTTCACGCCCGGCAGTCTAGCCGCGCAGGTCGAGCAGGACGCGCCGCGCGCTGCCCTGGGCCATCAGGTCGAACGCCTCGTTGACCTGATCAAGCGGCAGGCGATGACTGATCAGGCGCTCCAGCGGCAGGCGACCCTGACGGTGCAGGTCGAGGATCTGGGGGAAGACCTGCGGCGGGTACGAGGACCCGTAGATCGAGCCGAGCACGCGGCGCTCCATGCGGGGAATCGACAGGGCCGGCAGCGTCACGACCGCGTCCGCATGTGGGATGCCGATCAGCACCGCCGCACCCCGTGCCCGCGTGGACAGGAAGGCGGCCGTCGCGACCTCAGGACGCCCCGTCGCCTCGACGGCGCAATCGACACCGGTACCCACGATCGCCCGCACGGCGTCGGCAGTCGACTCGGAGTCGCCCTGCCACTGCACGGCGTGCGTCGCGCCGCAGTCGATCGCGTCGGCCAGCTTCTGGTCGGAGACGTCGACGGCGATCACGCACTCGGCGCCGGCGGCGCGCGCGCCCATCACGGCCGACAATCCGACTCCGCCGCAGCCCATCACGGCCACGCGATCGCCGGGCCGCACGTCACCGGTATTCCAGACGGCGCCGATGCCCGTCGTGACAGCGCAGCCGACGATCGACGCCACGTCGAGCGGCGCATCGTCGTCGATCACCACGCACGAATCGTCCGGCACCACGCAGGCCTCGGCGAACGTCGAGAGAAACGAGTAGTGGAAGACCGTCTCGCCGTCGCGTGACAGGCGCGAGGTGCTGTCCATCAGGCCACCTGCACCCATGGCGGGCCACGCCGCGCCGCACAGGTGTCGCAGACCGCGATTGCACTCCTCGCAGCGACCGCACGCCGGGGCCCACGAGAGCGCCACCCGCTGGCCGAGCTCGAGGCGTGACCCCGGTCCGACCGCCTCGACGACGCCGGCACCCTCATGTCCGAGCACGGCGGGCATCGGCGTCGGTGCCTTGCCGTTCATCGCGTTCTGATCGGAGTGACAGACGCCGCTCCAGGCGAGGCGGATGAGCGCCTCGCGCGGTCCCGGTTGGGCGAGCTCGAGCTCCTGCACCTCGAGCGGCTCGTCGAACGCAGACAGCACCGCAGCACGGATCTCCATACCAGTGTCCCCTGCGCCCGGGCGCGGATCAGTCGGCGTGCTGCAGGGTGCGCAGCTCGTCGATCGGAATGTGGCAGCGCATCGCGTGGCCGGACTCGACCTCGATCAGCGGCGGCTCAGAGGCCTCGCAGACGCCCTTGATGGCCCGCGGGCAGCGCGTGTGGAAGACGCAGCCGGTCGGCAGATCGATGGCCGACGGGAGCTCGCCCGTCAGGCGGATGCGGTCCGGCGGATCGCCGTCGACGCTCGGCACGGCCGACAGCAGCGCCTCGGTGTACGGATGGTGCGGCCCGTTGAAGACCACCTCGGCCGGCCCGAGCTCCATCAGGCGCCCGAGGTACAGGACGGCGATGCGATCGGACAGATAGCGCACCACGCCGAGATCGTGCGAGATGACGATGTAGCTGGCCTGCTCATCACGCTGCAGGTCGCCCAGCAGGTTGAGGATCGCCGCCTGCACCGACACGTCGAGAGCGCTGGTGGGCTCGTCGCACACCACGATGCGCGGACCGCCCGCGAAGGCGCCCGCAATCGCAACGCGCTGCTTGAGACCACCGGACAGCGCGCGCGGGCGCATGTCGAGGTGCCGCGGCGAGAGCCGCACCTCCTCGGTGAGCCCCGCCATGCGATCGTCGGCGTCCTTGCCGCGGATGCCCGCCAGCTTGAACAGGGCGCGTTCGAGGATGGCGCGCACGGTCTTGGAGCGGTTGAGCGCGGAGTCGGGATTCTGGAAGATGATCTGGATCGCGCGGCGTGCATCGGCCTTGCGGCTGGTGGTCAGTCCGGCCAGCGTCTGGCCATCGAGCTCGATGACCGAGCCGGGGTCGGCCGCGTGGATGCCGAGGATCGCCTTGGCGAGCGTCGTCTTGCCGGAGCCGGACTCGCCGACGAGGCCGAGCGTCTCACCCGCGCGCAGGTCGAGATCGACATCGACGAGGGCACGCACCTCGTGACTGCCCTGCTTGAAGGTCTTGGAGACGTGCTCGAGGTGCAGCACGACCTCCCCGACGCCGGACCCGGCGATCGGCGCCTGCAACGGCGCCGCGACGAGCGTGCCGACCTGATCGGCGTGATGGCAGTAGACCGTCCGGCCCGCAACCGGGTGCGTCGCCGGTGGCACGTTCGTCCGGCACTCATCGGTGGCGAGGGCGCAGCGATCCTGGAAGACACAGGCCGGCAGTTCGGTGCCGATCAGCGGCAGCGAACCGGGGATCGTGTCGAGGCGACGCTCCGACTTGTTCGCACCGCGGCGCGGCAGGCAGCGCAGCAGCCCCACCGTGTACGGGTGCTGCGGATTGTCGAAGACCTCGGCCGCAGGCCCCTCCTCGATGATCTTGCCCGCGTACATCACACCGACGCGGTCGCAGATGCGGCGCACGACGCCCAGGTTGTGCGCGATCAGCAGCACCGCCGCGCCGGTCTCCTGGCGCAGCATCGAGACGAGGTCGAGCACCTCGGCCTCGACCGTGGCATCGAGGCCGGTGGTCGGCTCGTCCAGGATCAGCAGCTGCGGATCGCACGCCAGCGCCATCGCGATCACGACGCGCTGCTGCATGCCACCGGACAGCTGGTACGGGTAGCGGTCGAGAACACGCTCGGCGTCGGCGATGCGCACGCGATTGAGCGCCTCGATGGCCTTGACCTTCGCCTCGTCCTTGGAGAAGCCCAGCACGGTGAAGGCCTCGGCGACCTGCTTGCCCACCTTGATCGTGGGATTCAGCGACTGGCCGGGATCCTGGTAGACCATCGAGATGCGGCGGGCGCGCAGATCGCGGAGATCGGCGTTCGAGAGCGCGAGCATGTCCTCGCCGGCGATCGTGATCGAGCCGCTCGTGACGTGGCCGTTCTCGGGCAGGTAGCGCACCGCCGTATAGGCCGTCGTCGACTTGCCGCAGCCGGACTCGCCGACCAGGCCGTAGGCCTCGCCGGGCTTGATCTCGAACGAGACGCCACGCAGCACGGGACGTGGGATGCCACGGACGTCGTAGGCGACGTGCAGATCCTCGAGCTTGAGGGCGGCGGTGTCGTTGCGCGTCTCAGTGGCGCTCACAGCTCCATCACCTCCTGCAGGCGGTCGGCGATCAGGTTGACGGCGATCACCAGGCTGGCGATCGCAATCGCCGGGAAGACGGTCGTCCACCAGTAGCCGCCGATCACCAGGCGGTACTCCTGCGCGATCATCAGGCCCCAGTCCGGCGTCGGCTCCTGGATACCCACGCCGAGGAACGACAGCGTGGCGATCGCGAAGATGGCGTAGCCGATGCGCACGGTGAACTCGACGACGATCGGGCTCGTCACGTTCGGCAGGATCTCGCGGGTCATGATGTAGAGCCCGTTCTCCCCCCGCAGCTTGGCGGCCTGCACGTAGTCGTTCTCCCGCTCGGCCAGCACAGCGGCGCGGACCGTGCGCGCGACGATCGGTGTGAACAGCAGGCCGACGACGATGATCACCGTCTGGGTACTCGGTTCGACGCCCGGGATGATCGACCACGTCGGCGCGGCCGACAGCGCGAGCAGGCCGACGAGCGTGAGCGGCAGGACGAGGAAGGCCTCGATGATGCGCCCCAGCACGTCGTCGAGCACGCCGCGGTAGTAGCCCATCAGGAGGCCGAGCAGCGAGCCGAAGGCCACGCCGAGGATGGCGGCGAGCGGCGCCGCGATCAGCACGTCCCGCGCGCCCACCATGATGCGCGACAGCACGTCACGGCCCAGCTGATCGGTGCCGAGCACGTGCCCGTCCGTGAGCGGCGGCACGTGGCTCATGCCGTCCGGCGCGAGCGGATCGTACGGCGAGATCGCCGAGCCGCCGATCGCGCAGATCACCCAGATGCCGATGATCGTCAGGCCGATGATCGCCGACGGGCTGCGGAAGAACAGCCGCACCTTCTCGTTGCGCGCCTTC
This sequence comes from Gaiellales bacterium, assembly GCA_044369995.1. Lineage (GTDB taxonomy): Bacteria > Actinomycetota > Thermoleophilia > Gaiellales > F1-60-MAGs149 > F1-60-MAGs149. The sequence goes on from JBILWG010000044.1 coordinate 6,751, forward strand.
TTCTTCTCCGACGATGACTTGAGGTCCGTGCCGGGCAGCGGCGGGACCGCCGGGATCTCGTCTTCGATGACGCCCATTACTGGTCTCCCAAGCGCACGCGCGGATTGAGGATCGAGATCAGGATGTCGCCGAGCAGCGTGGCGATCATGTAGACGACGCCGATCAGCAGCACGCCGGCCGACAGCACCGGCAGGTCCTTGCTGACCGCGGCGCGCACGAGCTCGCGCCCGAGGCCGTTGTAGTTGAAGATCAGCTCGACGGCGAGCAGACCACCGAACAGGTAGCCCGTCTGGGTGGCGACGACCGAGATCGTCGGCAGCAGCGCGTTGCGGAGCACGTGCCGGCGGATCACGACGCCGCGCGGCAGGCCCTTCATGAAGGCGGTGCGGGTGTAGTCGGCCTCCATCGCGGTGATCACGCCGGCGCGCGCCATGCGCGCGATGTAGCCGAAGTAGACGATCACGAGGGCGAACACCGGCAGCGTCAGGCGCCAGAGCTGGTCGATCGGCCCGGAGGGGTCATTGGTGCTGGCCAGCGTGGGGAACCACGCCAGTTGCACGGCGAAGACGACGAGCAGGAACGAGGCGGTCACGAACTCCGGCAGCGATGACCCCGCGAGGCTCACGGTGACGATGATGCGATCGATCAGCGAGCCGCGTCTCAGCGCGGCCCAGACACCCGCGAGGATCGCCAGCGGCACGGTGAAGAGCAGGGCGAGGAACGCGAGCTTCGCGGAGTTCAGGAACGTCGTGCCGATGACGTGCGTGACCGACTCGCGGGTCTTGTAGGACTCGCCCAGGTCGCCGCGGGCGTAGCGCTCCATCTGGTTGATGTACTGCGTGTAGAGCGGCTGATCCGTGCCCAGGCGCTTGTTCAGCTCGTCGACCGACTCCTGCGGGGCGAACGGGCCGAGGATCTGGCGTCCGACGTCGCCGGGCAGCACGTTGGACAGGGCGAAGACGATGACCGTCAGCAGCAGCAGCGTGACGATCGCCAGCGCGATACGACGGATCAGGAAGACGAGCATGAGTGAAGGTGCAGAGGGGTGAGGCGGAACGGGCCGGAGCCCCGCCGACGTTGCGGCGGTGACTCCGGCCCGGTACTTCCGTTGTGGCTTACGCCTGCGACGCGCCCTCGAGGAACGCGAAGCCCATCGCCGTCGTCACGATGCCCTGGAAGCTCTTGTTGAAGGCTCCCAGCGTGTTGATCGTGTACGGAATGGCAACCGGGACGTTGTCCCAGAGGTTCTTCTGGACCGCGGCGGCCGTGGTCTTCTGATCCTCGACCGAGACGGCCGCCGACCACGCGGCGAACGCGTCGTCGAACGCCGAGTCGGCGTACTGGGACGAGTTCCACACGCCGTCCGTGGCGAGCGCGGCGTTGAGGTACACGTCCGGCGTGCCACGGTGACCGTAGTCCACGATGCCCGCATCCGACGCGCCCGAGCACGGCGGCTTGGCCGGCTCGGCCGGGCACCAGTACTTGCCGTAGAACGTGCCGTAGTCGGAGCCGACCAGCTTCACGTTGATGCCGGCCTGCTTCATGCCGTCGGCAGCAAGCACGGCCATGTTGGTCATGTCGATGGCCTTGATGTACGGCAGCTCGATCGTGAGCCCGTCAGCACCGGCCTCGGACAGCAGGGCCTTGGCCTTGTCGATGTCCTGCGTGCGCTGCTCGACAGCGGCGCTGTCGAAGTACGGGTACAGCTCGAAGATGACCTGGTCGTTGGCGACCGTGCCATGCCCACCGAGGGCCTTGTCGACGATCTTCTGGCGGTCCATCGTCCAGGCGATCGCCTGGCGGACCTTCGGATCCATGACGGCACCCTTGTCGCAGCGCATCCAGAGCTGGCGATGCGCAGCGGACTTGAGCTCGACGATGTTCATGTTCGGGTCGTTCAGGAGCACAGCACCCTGATCGGCCGTGATCGTCGTGCAGCCGTCGGCCTCACCGCTGGAGACCGCGGCGACCTGCGCAGCGGTGTCCTCGATGAAGATGAACTCGACCTTGTCGAGCGGGGTCTTGCCGCCCCACCAGGACTCGTTGCGGGAGTAGGTGGCGCCCGTCTTGACGTCGAGGCTGTCGAGCTTCCACGGGCCCGTGCCGCCCTTGCCCGGCTCGAGGTTGTCCTTGACGGTCCACGCGACCGGCGTGATCAGCGACTGCGTGTTGTCGGACGAGACCAGGTAGGGGAAGTGCCCGTTGGGCTTGTCGAGCTTCATGACGATCGTCAGATCGTCGGGAGCGGTCGTGCCGCCCTTGCTGAGCGTGCCGGTCAGGGCCGAGTTGCCGGCCTCGACGAGCTTGTCCATCGTGGCGACGACGTCGGCCGAGGTGAACGGCGTGCCGTCCTGCCACATGACGCCCTCGCGCAGCTTGAAGGTCCACTCGGTGCCGTCCGCGCTGCCCGACCACTCCGTGGCGAGCTGCGGCTGGATCGAGAGGTCCGACGACGAGCGCACGAGGTACTCGAAGACCTGGGCGCACACGTTGTAGGTGACCAGGTCGATCATCGTGATCGGGTTGACGCCTTCCGAACCGGGCAGCGACATGGCCAGCTTGATGGTGCCGCCGATCTTGGCTGCGGCGGTCGTGGCGACCTCGCCCTCGCCGATGCCGGTGTCGGTTGCGCCACCGCCACCACCACTATCGCTCGAACCGCCGCAGGCGGCGATGATCGCGCTGATCGACGCAAGGGACAGACCGAGCACCGTGCCACGCTGAATGAAGTGGCGGCGGTTGATCTTCCCCTGGGCGAACGACTCGACCAGATCGAGCTGCGATGCGTTCGCCTCGCGGCGGAGCGGATCCAGTTCCTTGAAATCGGTCATACGAGTTCCCTCCTCAGGTCTCGATGCATCTCCGCGGTGGCGGAGACCTCGTGGTTATCCCACACCACCTCGGTGTGAGTCAACACGGTGCTCAAGTTGTACCACGTCGTGGGCACGAAGTCGTACCACGATATGACCAACGCGCAGCAGAGGATTTCGGGTGCGTCAGGCGTCGGAATCGGTCGCCGGCTCAGCGCCCTGCGGCTTGAGCTCGACGTCGACCACCCGAATCCGCGCGCCATCCACCTCGCGCACGGTGAAGCGGAATCCGTTGTGCGAGATGACATCACCGGGACGGGCCGGACGCCCGAGCTCGCCGAACAGGAAGCCGCCGACGGAGGTGTAGTCCTCGTCGGGCAGCCCGCCGTCGAAGCGGTCGTTGAAGTCCTCGATGCCGTACGAGGCCTCGAGGCGCACGCGGTCGGGCGCGAGACGCACCACCTCGCGGTCCGGCAGATCGAACTCGTCGTTGATCTCGCCGACGATCTCCTCGAGCAGGTCCTCGAGCGTGACGATGCCGCTCGTCGAGCCGTACTCGTCGACGACGATCGCCATGTGCGTCTTCGTGCGTCGGAAGTCGGCCAGCAGCTCATCCAGTTTCTTCGTCTCGGGCACGATGGGGACCGGGCGCACGCACGACTCGATGGTGGTCTCGGTCGTCGCGCCGACGTGGTCGGCGAAGAGATTGCGGATGTGCACCACGCCGACGAGGTCGTCCATCGTCTCGCGGTACACGGGATACCGGGTGTAGGGCGCGGCCAGCGCGCGGTCGATCGCCTCGGCCGCCGTCAGGTCGACGGGCATGCCGACCACGTCCGGCCGCGGCACCATCACCTGCTTGACCTCCGTCTCCGCGAAGTCGAAGACCTTGTGCAGCAGCTGCTCCTCCGACTCCTCGAGGACGCCCTCCTCGTGCGAGGCGGAGATCAGCATCTTCAGCTCCTCCTCCGAGTGCACCAGGCGCATCTCGGACGGCGACTCGAGGCCGAGCAGGCGGATCAGCGCCTCGCTGAGCCCGCGCAGCACCCAGATGAACGGCCAGAACAGCCACATGAAGACCGACACGGGGAGCGCCACGGCCAAGGCGACGGACTCGGCGCGCGAGAGCGTCAGCGTCTTCGGCACGATCTCGCCGAGCACGACGTGCAGTGCGGTGATCAACGCGAACGCAAGGATCACGCTGATCACCGCGATCGCGCCCTCGCCGAGCGCACCGACGTTGCCGAGCACCTGCTCGAAGAAGGCAGAGACCGCCGGCTCGCCGACGGCACCCAGCGCCAGCGACGACAGGGTGATCGCGACCTGGAAGGCCGAGATGAAGCGCGCCGGGTCGTCGATCAGGTGGCGCACGCGCTTGGCGGAGCGCGAGCCCTCCTCGACCAGCTCGTCGATCCGCGTGCGACGCACCGCGACGAAGGCGAACTCGGCGGACACGAAGAACGCATTCCACGCGACGATCAGGAAGATCACCGCGATCTCGATGATCGTCAGCGTCGACATGCCGCCCCCGTGGGACGTGATCCGGTCATTGACCCGGGAAGACCGGCGGTCGTGTCAGCAGAGGCGCCCACGTATGCCCGGAATGTATCACCCCGTGCCCTCTCGCTCCCTCAGACCGCGTCGCCGGCGACGATGCGCCCCGCCTGCGGCGCCGCGGGGTCGAGCGCGAGCGCCCGCTGCGCAGCCGTTCGCGCCTCCGCTGCGCGCCCGAGCCGGGACAGCGCGACAGCACGCTGCTCGTGACCGATCGCCGAGGCCGGTACCGCCTCGACGTGGCGCTCCGCCGCTTCGAGCGCCTCCGCGGGACGCGTGGCCGCCAGCAGCGCGTCGATCAGCACCAGCCGCATACCCTCGTCATCGTCTCGGACGGCGAGCGCCAACGCGGCGGCGGTTGCCGCCAGATCCGGCTGGCCGTCGGCGAGCAGCGAGCGCGCGGCCGTCGAGAGGTGCCCGTGATCATCATCGTGCAACGCAAGATCACGCCGCACGAGATCGGCCAGCGCGTCGCGGTCGACTTCGATCGGTCCGTCGGGACCGCTGACGGTGGTGAGCGCGCCGAGCTCGCGCAGGCGGTCGACGACCGCGGGGTCGCCGGGCGTCAGCTCGAGCGCCTCGCGGTAGGCCGCGATCGCACGCTCATCCTGGCCGAGATCCTCGAGCACGCGAGCGCGATTGCGATGAAACAGCGGCACGTCGGCGAACACCTTGGCGATCGCGTCGAGCTCTGCCAGCGCCGCCTGCGCATCGCCGGTCTCGCGGAGGGCCGCGGCGCGGTTGAGCCGTGCCGGCGCGTCCTGGGGATCGATCGCGAGGACCGCATCGACGTGCGCGAGCGCGTCATCCCAGCGATGCTCGGCCAGCGCCTGCTGCGCCAGCGCCAGCGGTCGCTGCTTGGCCGCGATCCGCCGATGCTCGGCCGCCAGCGGATGGTCGGGTTCGGCGTCGGCAAACGCCGCGGCGTACCCGATCAGATCGGTGGGCGTCGCCGCGGCGGCGTCCAAGTCGGCGGGGACGGCGACCTGCTCGGGCAGCCCGAGACGGGCGGCGGCCAGCGGATCCAGATCGAGCAGCACCCAGTTCTCCATCGCCCGCAGGGTACGCCAGCGACGCGTCTTCCCCTCCGCTCATCCGTCCGCTACACTGCGCCTATCACCTACGGCAACACTGTTGCCGTATAGCCAACACAGGGAGAGGCTCAGGATCATGTCCGTCCCCAGCTCCACCAAGTACCTGATCATCGGCGCC
>JBILWG010000045.1:0-12302 GCA_044369995.1 Gaiellales bacterium
TTGCGCCGCGTATCCGGTCACGATCTCCGTGATCTCCGCGAGTATCGGCTCATCGAGGACGAGTGGGCGCCCGGTTGCCTCGGCGACGATCTGCACCGTCCGATCGTCGTGGGTCGGCCCCAGTCCACCCGACGTGCAGATCAGGTCGTAGCCCTCGCGCAGCAGACCGTCGAGCGCGGCCCGCAGATGCTCCGCGCGGTCGTCCACCGCCACGACCCGCTCGAGGCGCAGCCCGTGAGCATCGAGGGAGCGCGCGAGCGTTCCGCTGTTGCGATCCTGCGTCCGACCCAGCAGGATCTCCGAGCCGGTGACGAGCACCGCTGCCGTCGGACGTCGGTTCACTCCGTCACCGCCGCGACGCGCCCGTTGGGATCCACGGAGAGCAGGGTGTCAGTCGGGCCGGGCACGACGGGGCTGCCGTTGACGATCAGCGTGATCGTTCCGGGGCGATCGAGCCGGATCAGGTAGCCGGAGGCGCTCTTCGGCAGTTTGATGCCGTCGGGGCGCGCCGGATCAGGGTTGATCTCCTCCTGCAGCAGCGGCTCAGCCGTCTCCGCGGCGCCCAGTGCGCGCACCGTCAGCGTCGTCTGGTCCATCGCCTTGACGTAGACCACCGCCTGCGCCGCCGCCGAGGTCGAGTCCGCTGCAGTCTGGCCGGTGACCGCCGTGGCAACGGGATTGACTGCCTCCTCCGTGACGGTCAGCACGGTCGTGCCGATGGTGCCGGGGGCCGGCGTCGATCGCGACGAGGGATAGCTCGCGGCGATCACGATCAGCACGGCCACGGCGACGATGCCCACGACGGTCACGACCACGATGCTCGACTCGCGCCCGCGCCGACCCGCGCGCGCCGAGCGGCGGCGCGGGAACATCACCTCGTCATCGATCTCCCAGGGTGCGGATGCATACCGCAGGTTGAACTCGTCGATCAGCAGCTGGGGATCGACGCCGAGGAACTCGGCGTAGGACCGCAGGAAGCCCCGGGCGTACGTCGGGCCGGGCAGCCGTTCGAAGGTCTCTGTCTCGAGCGCGACGAGATAGGACTCGCGGATCTTCGTCGACTCGGCGGCGACGTCGAGCGAAATGCCGCGCTGCTCGCGGGCGGTCTTGAGGGTGGCGCCGATGTCCAGCACGCCCCCAGTCTATCCGGGCAGAGCGGTTGGTCAGCGCGCTTCGGCGGCGAAGCGATACCCCACGCCGTAGTGCGTGTGCACATACTCGTGCGTTGGGCTGCGCCGGTCGAGCTTCTCGCGGATCTTGCGCACGCACACGTCGACGGTGCGATCGCGATGGCGATACGGGATGCCCCACACGCGGCGCTGGAGCTCGTCGCGCGAGAGGGCGCGCCCCTCTTGCCGCGCCAGCGCGACGACGAGCCGGAACTCCGTGGGTGTCAGCTGTGCGTCCTCCCACTCCGACTCCGGCTGATCGGGCGCCGTGCGCACGAACGCGCGGCGCAGGTCGGGATCGATGCGGAGGCCATCCACCAGGACGGCCTCGCCGCGTGGCTCGGAGGCGGCCACGAGCCGCGTCCGACGCAGCAGCGCCTCGATTCGTGCGATCAGTTCGCGCATGCCGAACGGCTTGCTGAGGTAGTCGTCTGCGCCGATCTCCAGCGTATGCACCTTGTCGTGCTCGGATCCTCGCGCCGAGACGACGATCACCGGCACGCCGAGGTTGTCCTCCCGAATCGCCTCGGTCACCGCCCAGCCGTCGAGGCCGGGCAGCATCAGATCGATCACCGCCACGTCCGGGCGGGCATGCCGTAGGCGACGGAGTCCGCGCTCGCCGTCCTCGGCGACGTCCACGTCGAAGCCCGCGTTGCGGAGGTGCATCGCCATCGCCTTGCTCAGGATCGGATCGTCCTCGATGACCAACACGCTCGGCATGTCTGCACGCTACGACGCAGCGGGCAGGAGATGGGTTGCGGCTTGGCACCCGTGTGGTGACGAAGTGGTGGTCATGCGCCCGCACCAGATGAGAGGCGTATCGTGTCGCCATGGAGTTCGTGCTGCTCGCCGGTGGTCTGCTCAGCGGTCTCGTGCTGGGCTGGGTGCTCTGCGTCGTGCGCCGCCGCCCCGCCGCACGCAGTGGCGACGCGCCGCGGGCGTCCGCAGGCGATCAGGAGGCGATCGACGTCGCCCGGATCGTGGACGGCGTGCCCGTACCGGCGCTCGTGGTGGATCGTCACGGGCGGGTGCGGCACGCCAACGGTCTCAGCCTGCAGGTCTTCCCCCAACTGACCGCGGGTGTCGACCCGGGCGACTTCTCGGCCTCACTCGCCGAGGTCGTCCGTCGTGGCCTCGCGGGCGAGGCACCCAGCGCAGAGGACCGCGTGATCCTCGGGGAGCCCCCACGCTCGGTGCGCATCATGGTCGTGCGCATCGAGTCCGGCGCGCTCATCTCGTTCGACGACGTCACGGATGACGTCGACTTCGAGGAGGCGCGACGCACGTTCTCCGCGGCGGTCTCGCACGAGCTCCGTACGCCGTTGGCGCGAATTCTCGGTCTGGCGGAGACGCTGGCCCTGCCCGATCTCGACGATGAGCGTGAGGAGCTCGTCACGCAGATCGAGCATGAGGTCGATGGGATGCGCAAGCTGATCGACGAGATGCTGCTGCTGGCCGCCCTCGACCGCGGCCGGCTCGCAGTGGCAGACGGGGTCGTGGACGCGAGCGGCGTCGTGGTCGACGTGGTGCAGGCGGCGCGACAGCGTCGCATCGGCCGGGGGCGCGAGCTGACCGTGTCCGTCGTGGATCAGCTCGAGGTGCCGGTGGCACCGCGCCTGTTCGAGGTCGTCGTGCAGAACCTGGTGGACAACGCCCTGCTGCATGGCGGTCCCGGTGCCGCGGTGCACGTCACGGTTGCGGCGATGGACGACCAGGCGCTGATCACCGTCGCCGACACCGGCATCGGCATTCCCGCTCAGCATCTGCCGTTCGTCTTCCAGCGCTTCTACCGCGGCGATGCGTCGCGCACGGGACCCGGCTCCGGGCTCGGGCTCGCACTCGTCAAGCACATCGTCGAGGCGCACGGTGGCAGCGTGGCGGCCGAGTCCGACGGCGAGCATGGAACGACGCTGCGGGTGACGCTGCCGACCGTGGGGTGATCAGGGCTCGCGCGGCTCGGGCTCGAAGCGGTACCCCACGCCGTAGTGCGTCTGCACGAAGGTGTAGTCGGGCGAGCGTGCATCGAGTTTCTCGCGGATCTTGCGGACGCAGACGTCGACGATGCGGTCGCGGGGTCGGTGGGGCGTTCCCCAGACCCGCTGCTGCAGCTCATCGCGGCTGAGCACCTTCCCGCGGGCGCGGGCGAGCGTGACGAGGAGCCGGAACTCCCGGACCGTCAGCTCGGCGTCGACCCACGTGCCCGGGGGCGACTCCAGCAGCACGCGGTGCGTCAGGAAATCGATGCGGATTCCCGGCGCCTCGATCAGCTCCTCCTCGCGCTCCGGCGCGCTCGCGGCCATGCCCCGTCCGGAGCGGCGCAGAGCGGCCTCGACACGGGCCACGAGCTCGCGCATCGAGGCGGGCTTGACGAGGTAGTCGTCGGCGCCGATCCCGAGGGTGTGCACCTTGTCGTGCTCCGAGGAGCGGGCGGACAGGACGATCACCGGCGTCTGGATGCCTTCGGCCCGCATCTGCTCGATCACGCCCCAGCCGTCGGTGCCGGGCATCATCAGGTCGACGACGCAGACGTCGGGGTGCTCGAAGCGCATCTTCTTGAGGCCGCGATCGCCGTCGGCGGCCCACTCCACGTCGTAGCCCGCATTGGAGAGATGCCGACGCATGATGCCCGCCAGCGTCTCGTCGTCCTCGACAATCAGTACGGTGGCCATGGCCCCACCCTACCCCGTCGGCGGAAACGGGGGTTCGGTGTATGCTTCCGCCGTCCGCTTCGGCGGTACATGGTGGGCGTAGCTCAGCTGGTGGTAGCTCCTGGTTGTGGTCCAGGCGGTCGTGGGTTCGAGTCCCATCGCTCACCCCTCTCGCGTCGGTCGGCGCATCGGCGTCATGCGCTGTCGGCGGGGGCGCCTGCGGCCTCGCCGGTCACCATGTAGGTCACGCGCTCCGCCACGTTGACGGCATGGTCTCCGACGCGCTCGAGCCAACGGCCGGCGAACAGCATGCGCGAGGCCCATTGGCGCAGCTCGGGATCGGCGATGTCGATGGCGAGGATCGTGTCCGCGATCTTCTCGTTCTCGCGATCCACCATCTCGTCGAGCGCGGACAGCAGGCGGGTGGCGTTCGCATCGCGCCGCTCGAACGTGTCCATGGCGGTGCGGATCATCTCCGCCCCACGCTCGCCCATGGCTCGGAGTGCATCGGTGATGACGGCCTCCTCGACGAGGGCACGGCGCGGCGGTGGCGTGGCGAGGTGCGCGACGCGAGCGGCGTTGTGGGCGGCGCGCTCGACGCTGCGGTTGATGTGCAGGACCGCCAGCACGAGGCGGAGATCGCTGGCGACCGGAGCCTGGCGGGCCAGAATCGTCTCGACGCGCTGCTCCGTCAGCACGTAGTGGCGCCGCACGTCCGCCTCGGCGGCCAGCGTGGCCTCGAAGGCATCGGCGCTCCAATCCACGAGCGCGCGCGTGGCCTCGGAGACGGCATGCGCGGTGACGCGCCCCTCCTCCTGGATGCCGCTGCAGAGCTCGTCGAGCTCGTCCTGCATGCCCTCTCTCATCCGAACCTCCCCGTCACGTACGCCTCGGTCCGTTCGCTGGCCGGGTTGGTGAAGATGCGCTCGGTGCGGTCGACCTCGACGAGGACGCCGCAGCGGGCGCCCGTCTCGCCCTGATCGACCGAGAAGAACGCCGTCATGTCGGCCACGCGAGCGGCCTGCTGCATGTTGTGGGTCACGATCACGACCGTGTACTCGTCGATCAGCGAGAGCATCAGATCCTCGATCGCCGAGGTGGAGATCGGGTCGAGCGCCGAGCACGGCTCGTCCATCAGGATCACGTCGGGCTCGACCGCGAGGGCACGGGCGATACACAGGCGCTGCTGCTGGCCGCCGGACAGGCCGAGGGCGCCCTCCTTGAGTCGATCCTTGACCTCATCCCAGAGCGCGGCCCGTCGCAGTGCCTGCTCGATCCGGTCGTCGAGCTGCTGCTTCATGCCGAGGACGCGCGGTCCGAAGGCGACGTTGTCGTAGATCGACTTCGGAAAGGGGTTCGGCTTCTGGAAGACCATGCCGATGCGCTTGCGCACCTCGATGGCGTCGATCTGGGGCTGGTACAGCTCCTCGCCGTGGTAGTAGATCTGTCCATCGACGGCGGCGCCGGGGATCAGATCGTTCATGCGGTTGAGGCAGCGCAGGAACGTGCTCTTGCCGCAGCCGGAGGGGCCGATCAGGGCGGTGACGGCGTTGCTGCGAATCTGCAGGTGCACGTCGCGCAGCGCGCGCTGGCCGTTGTACCGCACGCCGACCTCACGGCAGTCGAACACGACCTCCCGCTCCTCCAACGGCACCTCGCCGCGGGCGGAATGGTCTGCGACTTGGATGGCGCCGATCGGCGCATCTCCCGGCGGTGCGACCGGCGGCGTCGTCTGCTCGGACGTCGGGTCCATCTCTACCACTTCCTCTCGTACCGATTGCGCATCCAGATGGCGAATCCGTTCATGGCGACCAGGATCACAAGCAGGATGATGATAGCCGCCGCCGCCAGCCCTTGGAATGTCTCCTGGGGCAGCTTGATCCACTGGTAGATCAGGATCGGCAGCACCGTGTACTGCGTGAGCAGGCCGGGATTGAACGACACGAACGTCGCCGCACCCACCATCAGGAGGGGCGCGGTCTCCCCGATCGCACGGGACATGCCGAGGATCGAGCCCGTGGCGATACCGGGGATGGCTGCGGGCAGCACCTCGCGCCACACCACCTGCCAGCGCGTGGCGCCGAGGGCCATGCCGCCCTGACGGACGGTGTCCGGCACGGCACGGAGCGCCTCACGTGCGGCGATGATGACGGTGGGCAGCATCTGCAGACCGAGGATCAGCGCACCGGCCAGCAGCACGGGGCCGAGGTCGAGGCCGCGCACGAGGAACGCGAGGCCGAGGATGCCGAAGATGATCGAGGGGATCGCCGCGAGGTTCTGGATGTTCAGCTCGATCAGCCGAATCAGCCGGTTGTTCTTGGGGGCGAACTCCTCGAGGTAGATCGCGGTGCCGATCGCCACGGGCAGCGCCGTGGCCAGCAGCACCACGGCGACGAGGATGCTGGCGATGATCGCGGGGCGCGCACCGGCCCGATCCGGGTTCGCCGAGGGCGCGTTCTCGATCAGCATCATGTCCAGGTACGGCAGTCCGTCCTGCAGGATCGTGACGAGGAGGGCGGCCAGCGCGAGCAGCCCGACCACCGTCGAGAACAGCAGGTAGACGAGGAAGATCGTGGCCGCGGGGGAGCGGCGCCGGCGACCCCGGAGGCCCGCGGCGACCGAGCGCCCGGCATGATCGGCGGCGATGCGGTTGGCCGCGTTCACTCGTAGACCTCGCGGAAGCGACGCACGAGGCGAATCGAGATGATGTTGAGCACCAGCGTGATCGCGAACAGGGTCAGGCCGACGGCGAAGATCGTCTTGTACTCGATCGAGCCGGTCGGGACATCGCCGGAGCCGGTGCCGGCGATGAAGGCCGTCATGGTCATCACCGAGTCGCCGGGCCAGAAGGAGGTGCGCGCGAGCTGGCCGGCGGCGAGCAGGACGATGGTGGTCTCGCCGATGGCGCGAGATACGGCGAGCACGAACGAGGCGATGATGCCCGACGTCGCGGCGGGCACGACGACACGGGTGGCCACCTGAAAGCGATTCGCGCCAAGGCCGAAGGATCCCTCCCGCAGCGCGCTCGGCACCGCCTTCATCGCGTCCTCCGACAGCGAGGCGACGGTGGGCAGCAGGAGGATGCCGATGATGATGCCGGCGGAGAAGGCGTTGAAGATCTCGACCTGCCAGCCGAGCGAACGGAGCGTCGGCGTGAGCACCGTCAGGGCGAAGTAGCCGAGCACCACGGTGGGGATGCCGGCCAGCACCTCGAGCACGGGCTTGACGGTGGCGCGGACGCGGGCCGGCGCGTACTCGCTGAGGAAGATGGCGGTGCCGAGGCCGAGCGGCAGGCAGACGAGGCAGGCCCAGAGCGTGGTCGAGAGCGTGCCCACGATCAGGGGGAGCACGCCGAACGCGGGCGGCTCGAAGAGCGGCGCCCAGGTGGCGCTCCCGAAGAACTCCGCGGGCGAGATCTCGGCGAAGAACTCGATCGACGGCAGCAGGAGCGCCACCAGGATGCCGACCGTGACCAGCACCGAGACCCCAGCCGCGAGGGCGAGCGCACCGATGATGGTGCGCTCGCCCAGACGGCGGCTCCTGGCGGTCAGCGGGGGCTGACCGCCAGGGGATCTCGGAGGAGCTGCGATGGCCACAGCCGTGAGCCTAGCCGGTGATGCGCGCGGCTTCGCTCTTCAGCGTGGCGGACTGGTCGCCGGAGAGCGGCACGAACAGCGCCTCCGTGTTGAGGCTGGCCTCATTGTCGGCGATGAACTGCGCGAAGGCCTTGACCTCGGGGCGCTCAGCCGCCTTGGTCGAGAAGTACATGTACAGGGGGCGGGACAGCGGCGTGTACGTGCCGTCCTGCACCGTCTCCGTGCTCGGTGCGACGCAGCCAGCCCCGGAGTCGACGGCTACGAGCTTCAGCTTGTCCTTGTTCTGCTCGTAGTACGAGAGCCCGAAGTAGCCGATGCCGCCCTTCTCGCCGGAGACACCCTGGATCGTGACGTTGTCGTCCTCGGACGGGGAGTAGTCGGTGCGGCTGGCGCCCTCCTCACCGTTGATCGCATCGGTGAAGTAGTCGAACGTGCCGGAGTCGGTGCCGGGGCCGTACAGCGCCAGCGGCTCGGCCGGGAACGACGGGTCGACGTCCTTCCAGGTCGTCGCCTTCGAGCCGGGACCCCACATCGTGGCGAGCTGCTCGGTCGTCAGGCAGGAGGCCCAATCGTTCTCGGGGTTCACGACGACGGCCAGACCGTCGTAGGAGACGAGCATCTCGACGTGCTCCACGCCGCCGTCGGCGCAGGCCGCGATCTCCTCGTCCTTGATGGCGCGGGAGGCGTCGGAGATGTCGGTCTCGCTGGCACAGAACTTCTCGAAGCCACCGCCGGTGCCGGAGGTGCCGACCGTGACCGAGACGCCGGGATTGACGGCCTCGAACTTCTCGGCGGCGATCGTGGCGAACGGCGCCACCGTGCTCGAGCCGTCGATCACGATGGATCCCGTCAGGTCGCTCGTGCTGCCGGCGACCGAATCGGCCGCGCTGTCGTCGCGGCCGCCGCCGCAGCCGGCGATCAGCGCCGCAGTGGCGCCGAGGGCGAGCAGTGTGGTCAGTGTCTTGCGATGGTGCACGGGAGATCCTCCGTCGTTGGGTCCTGGCTGTGCGTCGTCGTCATCCTCGCCCTCCCGCGCCCCCGCATGGGTGCCGCTGCGGTTTGCTGATGGTTACGAAGTGGTTTCGCGCCCTCCCTCTGGGCAGGCGATCATCCGCGTCCCGGTAGGCTTTCCAGCATGTCGACAGGGTCGAACAGCGCGGGAGGGGATGGCGTCGCGGCTGTCCCTGGCGACGCCGGGCAGGCCGCCTCGGGGCTGCGTGACCGACGGCTGTTCAACCGGGAGCTGTCGTGGCTCGACTTCAACCATCGCGTGCTGGAGCTCGCGGGTGACGAGTCGATTCCGCTGCTCGAGCGGCTGCGGTACTGCTCGATCTACGCCAACAACCTCGACGAGTTCTTCATGGTGCGCGTGGCGGGACTGATCGACCATGTGGTGCAGGGCACGGTGCCCACGGACGGCACGACTCCGCAGGAGACGCTCGACGAGATCGCCGCCCGGTATCGCACGATGCTGATCCAGCTCGAGGATCTCCTGCACGCCGGCCTGCTTCCTGCCCTGGCGCGTGAGGGCATCCAGGTGATCGGGCTCGACGAGCTCGATGCCGTCGAGCGGGACGAGATCGCCACCGTCTTCGACGAGCAGCTCTACCCCGTGCTGACCCCGCTCGCGGTGGGGCCGGGACAGCCCTTCCCGTACATCTCGAATCTGTCGCTGTCCGTCGGCGTGACGGTGCGCGATCCCTCCACGGGTGAGACCCGGTTCGCGCGCGTCAAGGTGCCCGAGGTGCTGCCACGCCTGATCCAGGTCGGCGACGCCACGCGCTTCGTGCGGATCGACGAGGTGATCGCCCACGGCCTGCCCGCGCTGTTCCCCGGCATGGAGATCGTCGGAGCGAGCACCTTCCGTGTCACGCGAGATGCCGATTTCGAGATCAAGGAGGGAGCGGACGATCTGCTCGAGGCCGTCGAGCGCGAGCTGTCGCGCCGCCGCTTCGGGGACGTGGTGCGGCTCGAGATCGACGAGGCGATGCCGGCCGACATGCGCGCGATGCTGATCGAGGCGCTCGACGTCGACCTGCGCCAGGTGTTCGCGACCCGTCCGCCGCTGGACCTGAGCGGCCTCAACGTGCTCACGCGGGTGGCACGACCGGACCTGCGCTTCTCGCAGTGGCAGCCGCAGGTGCCGGAGCGCCTGATCACGAAAGATGGCGCCCCGGTCGACATGTTCGCCGAGATTCGCCGTGGCGACATCCTCGTGCACCATCCGTACGAGTCGTTCACCGACTCCGTCGAGCGCTTCGTCGAGCAGGCGGTGGCCGACCCCGATGTGCTCGCGATCAAGCACACCATCTATCGCACCAGCGGTGATGCGCCGATCGTGCCCGCGCTGGCGATCGCCGCCGAGGCGGGCAAGCAGGCGGTGGCGCTGGTCGAGGTGACGGCGCGTTTCGACGAGGAGCGCAACATCCGCTGGGCGCGGGCGCTCGAGCGCGCCGGTGTGCACGTGGTGCATGGTCGCGTGGGCCTGAAGACGCACTGCAAGCTGGCGCTGGTGGTGCGTCGCGAGGGTGGTCGCACGCGTCGCTACGTGCACATCGGCACCGGCAACTACCACCCCTCCACCGCCCGCGCCTACACCGACTTCGGGCTCTTCACGTGCGACGAGCAGATCACCGCCGACGTCGCCGATCTCTTCAACCAGCTGACCGGCTTCGCACGCCCCCAGGGCTTCGACGGGATCTGGGTGGCGCCGATGCACCTGCGGGGGCGGGCGATCGAGGAGATCCATCGCTGCATCCGCGAGCACACCGCTGAGGCGCCGGCACGGATCACGATGAAGATGAACTCCCTGGTCGATGCGGAGGTGATCGAGGAGCTGTACGCGGCGTCACAGGCCGGCGTCCGGGTGGAGCTGATCGTGCGCGGCATCTGCTGCCTGCGCCCCGGCGTGCCCGGAATGTCGGACACCATCCGGGTCGTCTCGATCCTCGGGCGCTTCCTCGAGCACGCCCGCGTCTTCCGGTTCGAGACCGCCGTGGAGTCCACGGTGCTGATCGGCAGCGCCGACATGATGCCGCGCAACCTCGACAACCGGATCGAGGTGATCACGCCGGTGCGTGATCCGGTGCTGCGCGAGCGCCTCAGCGAGGCGCTCGACCTGGAGCTCGGCGATACCGGCGGCTCGTGGGAGCTGCACGACGATGGTCGGTGGTCGCGGCGTCTACCCGCGCCTGGCGAACAGGCCGTCTTCGCCCAGGAGGCGTTCATGCAACGCGCCCTGGCCACGGCGATGCCGACCGGGCAGCCGCGCCTCACGCAACGCGAGGAGACGGCCGATCGCATCCACCACGGACGCTCCGGCGTCTGACGGGCTAGCGGCCGACGAGGTCGCGCGCGAGCAGCTGTGCGGCGCCGATGGAGCCGCCGTATCGCGTGGCACCGAGCTGGGACGCCTCGGCGCTGCCGATGCCGTTGCCGCCGACCAGGGTCGGGAATCCGGCCGCGCCGAGCGCGGCGAGCGCCGCCGCCAGGCCCTCGTGCTCCTGCACGCAGCAGGAGAGGGCCACGAGGTCGGCCGATTCGCGGGTCGCCATGCGGACGATCTCCTCGACCGGGAGGTCCGCGCCGAGGTAGTGGACGGTGAAGCCCTCGGCCTGCAGGCCGGCGGCGACCATCTGGGCGGCAAGTGCGTGATGGTCGCCGATCGCGGTGGCCACGACGACAGAGCCGACTCGCGGACCCGGCTTCTGGCGGGTGCTGACGGCGCGCTCCAGCAGGCTCTCGATCATGCGCGAGGCGCGATGCTCATCCGCAATCGACAGCTCGCCGGCGTGCCAGCGCTCGCCGATCTGGAAGAGCACGGGCGCAAACAGGTTGTCGCAGAGCTCGGCGATCGTCGCGCCCCCGCCAAGCAGGCGGTCGATCTGCTTGCGCGCGCCCGGCGAGTCGCCCGCCAGCAGAACGACGCTCAGCGCCTCCGACTGCTGCGACCAGTCGCGGACGCCCCGCTGCGGCACGGCACCGGCGGTGGCGGATCGCTGCTGGAGCCACTCCTCGAGATCCTCCCGGCTGATGCGATACGTGCCACCCGCCACCAGGGCCGGGACCTCGCCCGAGCGGACGCGACGGTAGAGCGTCTGGTAGTGGCAGCCGACGACGTCGGCGGCCTCCTGCAGCGTCAGGAGTGCGGGTTCTGTGGTGCTCATCTCACTACTCATCGCACGATCCCCCTGCATGGCCTAGTCCGCGACCCGCGCCGAGTCGGGCGGCGGGTGCAGCCCGTGGCGACGGAGTACGACGGCGACCACTGCGGCTCCTCCCCCGAGGACGCCGAGCCAGAACGCCGTCTTGGGGTCGTAGGCGTCGGCGAGCACGCCGGCGCAGGCGGCGCCGATGCCGATGCCGACGGTGAACGTCGTGGAGACCCACGTGAACGCCTCCGTGACCGTGCCGCGGGGTGATAGGCGGTCGATCAGCACGTAGAGGGTGGCGATCAGGGGCGCGTTGGCGATCCCCGTCACGAACAGCAGCACGCCCAGCTGGAGCGGGGTCTGGGCGAGCAGGAGGATCACGAAGCCGAGCAGGTTGGCGATCAGGAGCAGCATCAGCATCCGCTGGCCGGAGGAGCTCCACTGTCGGAGCGCGAAGCCCATGCCCCCCACCACGCTGCCGGTCGCCCAGACCGCCAGGAGCAGGCCGGCGCTCTGTCCCTGCGCGTCGGCGTAGGCTGCGATCGCCAGCTCCAGGGCGCCCCATGCGAAGGCGATGCCGACGATGGCCAGCAGGACGCGTCGGACCGGCCCGGCCGTCAGCGGCCCGAGCAGGTGCCGATCGGTGACGTGGGGCGCGCGCCACGAACGGCTGATGCGGCTGGTGGCGAACCACGTCACACCGAAGGCGCTGAACGCCGCCATGACCACGAGCGTGGC
>JBILWG010000176.1:0-4100 GCA_044369995.1 Gaiellales bacterium
CCCCTTTGGGACATCCACACCCGATCACCCGCCTGACGCACGCGAACGCCGGAACCTCAATCCCGCCCGAACCGCCTCGCGGAGCACCGACACCCCGCAGACGCACCGACACCCCGCGGCCGCACTGAAGCGCGCAGACACGCCGCCCCCGCAGACGCATCGGCGCCTCGCGGGCGTATAGGCCGATCAGCTAGCTCGGCATCGGGCCGACGTAGTCGACCTGGGGGCGGATCAGCCGCGGGTACTGGATCTGCTCCAGCATGTGCGCCGTCCAGCCCGCCGTGCGCGACACCGCGAACGTCGGCGTGTACAGGCCCGGATCGAGCTTGATGGTCTCCAGCACGGCGGCCGCGTAGTACTCGACGTTCGTGTAGAGGCGCTGGTCGGGCTTGTACTCGTGCAGCAGCTCGAGGGCCGTCGTCTCGACGTGACGGGCGAGCGCGAGGCGCTCGTCATCCTCACCGAGGCGCTCGGCGACCTCGCCGAGAGCGCGGGCGCGCGGGTCGTACGTCTTGTAGACGCGGTGCCCGAAGCCCATCAGGCGCTCCTTCTTCTCGATCTTGTCGCGCAGCCACGGCTCGGCGTTCTCCGGGGTGCCGATCTCGTCGATCATCGAGGAGACGTGGCTCGGGGCGCCGCCATGCAGCTTGCCCTTGAGCGCGCCGATCGCACCGACGAGGCCGGAGCCGATGTCGGACGCGGTCGAGACGATCACGCGACCGGTGAAGGTCGAGGCGTTCATGCCGTGCTCGGCCGTGAGGACGAGGTACGCGTCGAGGGCGCCAACCTGGGCGTCCGTCGGCTCGGCACCGTTCATCACGCGCAGGTAGGCGCGCGCCACGGAGTCGCCGGCCTGGATCTCGCCCGGAGTGACGCCCGCGCGGCGGGCGCCGAGCAGCGCGACGGAGCCGGCGATCGCGCCGAGCGCAGCCTGCGCGTCGGCGAGCGTGCCGCCCTCGTCGAGATGGCGCGTGGCGCCCCACGCGCTGATCGCCGAGCGGACCGAGTCCATCGGGATCGCGTCGGGGTTGAGCGTGTTGAGGATCGCCTGGTCGTCGGAGACATGGCGCATCGCCGCGAAGACGGTGTCACGGAGCTCCTGGCGTTCGGCCTCGTTGGGCAGGCGACCGGTCCAGAGGAGGTACGCGACCTCCTCGAAGCAGTTCTCGCGCACGAGTACCTCGGCGTCGTGGCCGCGGTAGATCAGCTGGCCATTCTCGCCGTCGACGAGACCGATCTCGGACGGGCCGATCGAGATACCCTCGAGGCCATTGCCGGGGTGCATGCGGGGGTTGGTGTCAGTCGCCATTGAAATCCTCTGGGGAGCGTTGGAAGAAACGGTAGCCGGACTCGGCTACCAGCGCAGCCGATCGGCCTTTTCCTCTGCTTCGCGCGGGATGCGGCCTCGGCCGCGTGTGCACGATCGACCACTCACCGAGCCGGACGCGGGACGCCGAGGGTCAGCCGGACGTGGCCACGACGCGCAGCACACGCCCGCGTTCGAGCACGACGAGAGGCCGACCCGCACCATCCACGCCGAAGCTGACGATGCCCTTGAGCGGACCGCCGAACGGATCGGTGATCTCGCGCGGGCGCGCTGCACCCATCCCGTTCGCGGGGAGCGTCCACACGCGCCCGGAGCAGTAGTCCGCATAGACGTAGCGCTGGTGGAGCAGGGGCAGCTGCGGCTCGCGGACGACGATTCCGCCGGTGACGGAACAGCCCACGTCGTGCGAGTACTCGGCGATCGGCGCCTGATAGCGCGGCAGGTCGATTGCCGGACCGCCCGAGTACGGACGAGACCCCTCATAGCGATTCCAGCCGAAGTTGACACCCGGCGCCATGGTCGTGGAGACACGATCGATCTCCTCCCACGCGCCTTGGCCGACGTCGCCAATCCAGAGCGTGGTTCCGTCGAAGCTGTAGCGCCACGGGTTGCGGAGGCCGAGCGCCCACACGGCCGGGCGCGCGCCGGGACGAGCAGGATCGAGCCGCAGCATCTTGCCGAGCAGGCTCCGCGGATTCTGCGCGCGATCGCCGGGATCGCCACCGGACCCGCCGTCGCCGAGACCGACCCAGAGCTTCCCGTCGGGACCGAACGCGAGATGCCCCCCGTTGTGGTTGGCGAACGGCTGGCGCACCCGCAGGTACGCCACGCGCTCGACGAGCCGACCGCCGCTGAGGCGATAGCGCTCGATGCGCGTGGCGCCGGCGGTATCGGTGAAGTTGAGGAACACGAGCCGCGAGCGGGCGAAGTCGGGCGCGAGCGCGATGCCGAGCAGGCCCTGCTCTCCACCCTTCGAGATCCGGCTGCCGAGGTCGAGGACGATGCGTCGGCGCGCGCCCTGCTGCAGCAGGACCCGGCCGCTGTGCTGCTCGAGGATGAAGAGCCGACCGTCTCCGGGATCCGCAGCGACGGCAACGGGGCGATCGAGGCCCGTCGCAACGACGCGGAACCCGATCCCCGCCGCTGCCTGCGGCGCGCCCGCGACCAGCAGCGCGGCCGCCACGACGAGCGTCGTCAACAGCAGAGAGTCGATGAGACGTCCCATGCCGCCTCAGCGTACGAGCAGAACCGCGGCAGGTGACGGATCCGTCGGGTTCGCCGCACACGCGCACGGCGCATCACGGATCAGACGCAACGACGTGGACCGCGACGGAGCCGTTGGCGCTGCGCCACGCGACGTACCCGTTCCGGCGCGCGAGTCGCGCAGCGACCTAACCGAACACGGTGGGAGCGGAGCAGGTGAATCCGGATGCGTTCGCCGACGCGCCGCTCGGGCAGGTGGCGTTGCCGAGGTCGAGCACGAAGACATTCGCACCGCTGATGTTCGCCCCGGAGAGATTCGCATACTGGAAGTTCGCCATCTGGAGATTGGCCTGGTTGAGATTGGCTGCGGTGAAGTTCGCCTTGTTCATCGTCGAGCCGACCAGCGACACGAAGGCCATATTCGCGTTCGTCAGATTCGCCCCCGAGCCCGCGGCGAGGTTGAGGTTTGCCGCGAACAGGTTGGCGTTCGTCAGCGTCGCGCCGCCGAAGGTCGCCTTGTAGAGGTTGGCGCCGTAGAGGTTGATGCCGTCCCCGCTCACGGAGGAGAGGTTCGCCGACGTCAGGGTGGCGAACGACAGGTTCGCGCCGGTGAGGTTCGCGCCGGAGCAGTTCGGCGCGCAGCCGCCCGCCTGGCGACTGCCCGTGCCGCGCCCGGGCAGCGAGCCGAAGCGCGCGCCGTGGAGGTTGGCGCCGCTGAGGTTCGCGCGCCGCAGGTCGGCGCCGCGGAAGTCCACGCCGACCAGGTTCGCGTGGCTGAAGTCGACCCCGCGCAGGTCGGCCCCGGCGAACCGCGCACCGCGCAGGTTGCCGTGATGCTCGACGTCGAATCGGTGCACGACGCCGTTGCACACGGCGTGCGGGCCGAGCTCGCAGGTCTTCGCGGCGGTCCCGATCGTCGTACCGGCCCCGGCAATGCCGGTGAACGCCACGAAGGCGATGGCGACCATGACGAGGAGGCGGAGCGTGCCCATCGGACGACACGATATCCGACGCTGGACCGGTGGTGCACGTCCCTGCCAGCCGCCACCATTCCGAACAGTGGAGCCAGTCGGGATCGAACCGACGACCCCCTGCTTGCAAAGCAGGTGCTCTCCCAGCTGAGCTATGGCCCCAGGTGCGGGATGCTTCCCGCACGCCGCATTGTGCCGCGTCTTGCGAATTTGCGCCTCACGCCCCGGGTCGCCGTGGCGAGTAGCGTTCCCGACATGACCACGCCCTTCTCCCTCTCCGGTCGCACCGCGCTCGTCACCGGCGCCGGGTCCCCCGACGGCATCGGCTTCGCCAGCGCGCGACTGCTCGCGCAGATGGGCGCCCGCGTCGTGATCACCTCCACGACCGATCGCATCCACGAGCGTGCCGGCGAGCTGGCGCGCGAGGGCCTCGACGTCGTCAGCACCGCCGGCGACCTCACCGACGCGGCCGAGGCGCGCGACATCGTCGACAGCGCCGTCGGCGAGCTCGGTCGCCTGGACATCCTCGTCAACAACGCCGGAATGAGCCAGACGGGACGAGCCGCCGATGACGGCGCGCTCGCCGACGCGGACTGGGC
>JBILWG010000046.1:0-12282 GCA_044369995.1 Gaiellales bacterium
GGGACGCTGACGAAGGGGCGTCCGGCGGTGCTCGAGATCGGCGTGGTCGGGGAGGCCGACGCGGATGAGGTGCTCCGTCTCGCGGCCGCGGTGGAGAGCCGAAGCGAGCACCATCTCGCCGTGGCCATCGCCAACGAGGCAATCGAGCGCGGGCTCGTCGTGCCGACCTGCGAGGATTTCACGGCGCGCGTCGGTCGCGGCGTCGAGGCGACGGTCGAGGGGCGGCTCGTGCTGGCCGGCAACCTCGACTTCCTCGCCGAGTACGGCATCGCGACGGCGGGTCCGTTCGAGGATTTCCGCCAGCGGATCGACACCGCCACGATCGTGGGGATCGTTCGTGACGGCACCCTGATCGGCATGATCGCGGTCGCCGACGAGCTGCGACCCGAGGCCGCCGAGGCGATTCGCCGCCTCAAGGAGCTTGGTATCGCGACCGCGATGCTGTCCGGCGACCGCCAGGCCGTCGCCGATCGCGTGGCGAACGAGATCGGGATCGACGAACCGCTCGGCGATCTGCTGCCGGACGCCAAGGTCGAGCGCATCCGGGTGCTCGGCGGACACGGCCGGATCGGCATGGTCGGGGACGGCGTCAACGATGCACCAGCGCTGGCGGTCGCCGACGTGGGGATTGCGATGGGCGGTCGCGGCACGGATCAGGCGCTGGAGAGCGCCGATGTCGTGCTGATGGCCGATCGTCTGCTGGACGTCCCCTATGCGATCGAGCTGGCCCGCCGGATGCGGCGCGTGGTGCGCCAGAACCTCGTCTTCGCCGGCAGCGTGATCATCGTGCTCGCCATCCTCACGCTGTTCGACAAGGTGCCCCTGCCGCTCGGCGTGATGGGGCACGAGGGCTCGACGATCATCGTCACGATCAACGGATTGCGCCTCCTGCGTCGCTGACGGTGCGGCATGTCCCAAACGGGTCTGGCCCCATTGGGACATCACGCACCTGATTGGCGAGGGGCCGCCCCTGACAGCTGCAAGGGCGGCAGAGCCGCTAGATCGTGAACCAGGTGCCGAACAGCTCGATACCGAGCGAGAAGGGATCGGCCTGGAACTCGATGCCCGCCGATCCCGTCCACCAGTTGCTCCATGCGGTCCAGCCACCCTCGGGGACGCAGAGCTGCGTGCAGTCGCGGCCGAACCACCAGCACACCTTGCAGCAGCACTCCTCGGGGCCGGCGAGGAAGTTCCAGCGATCGCCGTTGACGGAGAGGCTGGCGGTGTCGGAGATCGCGAAGTACGGCGCGACGTTCGAGATATCGAGGTACTCGGTGTACCCGAAGCAGCCCTGCAGCTGGGTGACGAGCGGGATCGTGATGGTGCCGGTGCAGGCGCTGCCGCTGGCGCTCGACTGGATCGCGAAGGTGCCGTCGGAGGAGATGTAGAAGCTGGGCAGGTTGTACGCGGTACCGAAGAGGTCGGCGTCACCGGTCATGGTCAGCGACGTCGCGCCGGCGGCGACCGAGCAGGTCGAATCGGTGCAGTTCGTGAAGATCGCGTTGAGCACGAGATCGGCGATGCCGATGTTGAGGTCGCCGTCGGCAGCGAGGTAGTACAGCGGTGCGCTGCCGTTGTTCTCGATGAAGGTGACGGTGCCGCTGACGCTGACGACATCGAGGTTGATGGCGAGCGCAGCCTGCAGGCCGAGCGAGGTCGGCGTCTGGCTGAGGGTGAACTGCGCGTTCGACAGGTTGAAGCCGCCGAGGTTGATGTCCTCGCTGCCGGTCAGCGTCGTGGACGGCTGGCCGTTGATCATCGTGAACTGGCCGGCGATGTCGACGTCGGCGACGCCGGCGATCGCGAGATCGGCGCTGCCGGAGACGCTCTCGTTGCCGCCCTGGCTGGAGGCAGCGACGGCGACCTGCAGGAGGAAGCCGCCGATGTCGAGCTGCCCGGAGCCGTTGAAGGAGAAGTCGCCGTTGGATTGGAACTCGCCCGCGATCTGCGCCATGTCGTTGGTGCTCTGCGGCACGAGGTCGATTTGCGCGGCGACGGATGCGTAGAAATCCCCGCCGACGCTGCCGACGCCGACGCTGCCGCCGACGTCGAAGCCACCGATCGCGAGATCGACGTTGTCGGCGGCGAAGGAGAAGTCGCCGGGAGCACCCATCACGGCAGCGCCGGCGGCGTTCGTGACCTGCTCGGTGCAGCCCGTCTGGTAGATCATCGTGCCGGCGAGCTGCGCGGTGAAGACGTTGGGGACGTTCAACGCGCCGGTGAAGGCGACGCATTGGGGCGAGATGTCGAGCGTGGCCTGCATGGTGAAGCCGCCGACGGAGAGCGCCACGGCGGCGCTCACGTCGAAGTCGTCGGTTGCGGCGGTGTACGACCCGTTGAAGGATCCGTTCATCGTCGCGGGGCCGAGGGTGAGGTTCTGCAGCGTGGCGGAGACGTCGACGTACTCGACGATGCCGTTGTCGATGGTGGCGGCCATGGCGACGTCGAGCGTCGTGCCCATGACGTTCATGTCTCCAGAGGCGGCGACCGACAGGTTCTCCACGCCGGGCCCGTACTCGACGTTGACCGAGATCATCAGGTTCGACAGCGAGAAGTCCGCCACGGTCAGCGGCTGCGGCTGGGACACCGTCAGGCTGGCATCCACCGAATTCGGTGTCTTGGTGAGGCTGCCGCTGACGTCGATCGTGGTGCCGAACATGGAGAAGCCGCCCGAGAACGTCACCGTGTCGGTGTTGGTGGCCGTATTGAGGCCCACCGCGATCGTGGTCTGCTGGAACGAGATCGCGCCGTTGGTGCCGGGGATCGAGAAGGCGCCGATCATGAGCGATGCGTTGAAGATCGTCGGATCGAGCGAGAGCGAGGCGGAGACGTCGACCGTGGTGCCGAAGACGGCACCGTCGAAGGCGAGCGACATGCCGGCGGGGATCGTGGAGGTCCCGACCGTGCACCCGTCGGGAGCGACGGCGAACTCGAAGTAGGTGGCCGTCAGTGCGCCGCCGCCGACGCTCATGATCGGGTTGGTGCCGGTCGACGAGCCGACCGCGATCGCGAGGCACGGGGTCGCCTCGGAGAGGTCGGCGGTGATCGAGATCGGCACGCCGTTGTCGACGCCGAACGCCTGCATCAGCGAGGGGGGCAGGTCGCCGGAGGCGTAGAGCCCGAGCGACGGCAGCGGGATCGGCGGATCGAGCGTGATGCCCAGCGCGATCGCGAGGTCATCGATGACGAGGCCGTCGACGCCGAAGGCGTTGTTCCAGCCGGTCGCGTCCTGGAACTCGAGCGTGCCGCTGAGCGCGTTCGTCCCGAGGTCGAACGAGATCTCGAAGGTGAGCGTGGGGGCAGTCTGCGAGGAGCCGCCGAGAGCCGTGATGCTGAGGTCGGTGCTGCCACCGGCCGAGACCGTCAGTCCCGTGGTGTTGAACTGGATGTCGAAGAAGAGCGAGCTGACGGCGAGCTTCGAGCCGCCGGCGGGGATCGAGTAGCCGCCGCCGAAGTCCATCTTGGCGTTGAAGAAGCCGGTCTCGGGGTCGAACTGGATGGTGCCGAGCATGAGGCCGAGCGTCGAGCCGGTCATCTGCCCCCACCAGGTCGGCGCCGTGTAGCCGCCCTGGATGGAGAACATGCCGGGTTGGAGGGTCAGGCTCTGCACGCCGAAGCTCGGCAGTTCAGCGGTCATCGTGGCGGCGAACGAGGACCATCCGAACGCGGTGCCGGACTGCGAGCCGTTGCTGGCACCGCCGAGGCTGACGCCGTTCGGATCCCAGCCGCCGAGGCTGATGCCGGCCGACGAGAAGTTCGCGGCGATGTCACCGAAGCTCCCGAGTCCGGGCACCGAGAGGTTGCCGAGGACGTTGATGTTCCAGCCGCTGTCGCTGGCGCTGCTGAAGCTCGGCAGGCCGGTGGTCGGCAGCACGGTGCCCTGCGGCAGGTCGTAGTTGACGGCGAAGGACGGCGCCCCGAGCGAGACGCCGGGGGCGATCTCGAGATCCTTCGTGAGCCCCGCGTAGAGCGAGAAGCCGGGCTTGCCGCCGATGCCGAAGACCGCCGAGGCGTTCGCGTCGACGTTCACGCCGAGCGGCGCGGCGAGCGCGACGTCGGTCGAGATCAGCATGAACATCTCGGCCGTCGGGCAGATCAGCGTGGTCGACGCGCACGAGTTGGACAGGTCCAGCGTGAGGTTGCTCAGGGTCAGGATCGACGTGACGTTCCACGTCGGGATCTCTGCCTCGATGTCCCACTGCCAGGCGCCGTTGGTCTTGCCGATCTTGCCGGAGAAGTCGGAGGGCTGGACCTGCAGGCCGCTCAGCGGCTGCCACGTGGGGCCACCGCTCGCCGTCAGGGTGACGCTCCACGCCGTCGTGCTCGTGTACGTCAACGCAGCGGTGAGCGCCGTCGGCGTCTCGGAGCCGCTCTGCAGGGCCACGACGGCCTGTCCGGTGACGGCGGGTGTGGTGGTGCTTGCCGCCGTGGCGGTGCTGCTGCCCGTCGCCGGGGGCGAGCTGGTGCCCGTCCACGTGGCGGTCAGCGTGGTCAACCGCACGCCGGTGGCCAGGGTGATGGGTGCGCCGATGCTGCCCGTGATCTGCGACACGGTCGAACCGGTGGCGTTGCTGACGCTGCCGGCGAGATCGAGTGGCGTGCTGCCGATCGTGATCAGGTTGTCGGCCTGGGCCGACAGCGTGAACGTTCCGCTCGTCGAGACGGATCCGCTCATGGTGACCGTGCCGCCGTTGCCGTCGAGCGCGCTGAGGGCGGCGGTTCCCGTGGTCTGGCCGTTGTCGCCGGGAGCGAACGTCAGCGTCGTGGAGCCGGACCATCCGCTCGGCAGCTGCAGGAAGGCGAAGGACGGGGTCGTGATGGACCCGCTCAGCTGCGTGGCCTGTCCGTTGCCGGGGAAGACGAGGCTGAGGGGAGTGGAGCCGACGGAGAGGGGGGCCAGACCCCACGCGGCCGGGAAGGCGAGCGTGCCCGAGGTGATTTCGATGCCGGCCGGCGAGTAGGAGCCTGCGGCCTTGGTGATCGTCAGGCTCCCGACGGAGAACTCGGAGCTCGAGAACGTGCCGCTCGTCGATTGGCGCGTGGCGGTCCGTGCGTTGCTCTTGCAGGACTGCACCGTCGAGGCCGCGGGCGGCGAGACCTTGCCGAATTGCGCCGAGATCGTGCCGCCGAAGCTGACCGACTTGCCGGGTGCAACGGTCGTGACGAGCGCGCAGTACTGGGGCATGGTGGCCTTGCTGATCGTGGTCGAGCCGACGTTGACCGTCACCTGCGCCACGCTCTTCTGTCCGGTGCTGTTCGTCACCGTCGCGGTGTACGCGACGACGCCCGTGGCCGCGGGCAGGCGCACCGCCGCGGTGGCCGACGTGCTGTCGCGGATCTCCGTCGGCGTGCCGCTGATCTGCGCCCAGCGGATGGAGTGCTCGCCCGATCCCTTCAGGATCTGCACGGACAGCTGCAGCTCCTGGCTCGGCGCGCCGAGCACGAGCGACGAGCCGCCGATGCCGACCTTCGCCGCGCCGGTGACGGCCGCCTTCGCCTTGCTGGCCCCGGCCTTCTGCTTGGCGCGCTCGTTGCTGGCCGATTGCTTCGCGCTGCTGGCGCGCTGCCGCTCAGCGGCGCGCTGGCTGGCCTGCTGCGTGGCGCGCTTGCTGGCGGTGCTGGCCTTGGCACCGGAGCGCTGCTGCTCGCCGCCCTGCTTCAGCGTCGCCTTCGGTGCGGCCTTGACGGTGACGAGCTTGGTCTTCGTCGAGCTGCCGTCGCTGATCGTCAGCTCGAACACGAACGTGGTGCGCTCGGCGACGGCAGGCACGAGCGCACGCGCCACCGAGGCGGTGGGGCTGGTGATGCGCACCGCGGGCGCGAGGCCGTGGCGCGCACAGGCGGACAGCTGATCCGCGGCCGTGGTGCAGCGCTGCTTCCACTGGTAGTCGAGCGAGACGCCGTTGCCGACGCTGTTCGAGCCGGTCAGCACGACGGAGCGCAGATGCTGGGGTCGCTTGGAGGCGGCGAGCGAGCTGGGCGAGGCCTCCGCGGCGATCCGGATCGCCTTGCGGATCGGCAGTCGCAGGTGGGCGACGCCGTACTCGTAATGTCCGTTGCCCACGGTGGCGCCGGTCGCGCGCCACAGGAGTGGCTTGGGCTTCGGCGTCTCGCGTGCCGTGCCGACGGCCTTGATCCGCAGCTGGGCGGCGGTCGACTTGGTCCGCCCCGGCAGGCTGGCGCCGAAGACGCAGGTGGCCTTGCCCGTCGTGGACGTGCACGTCCAGAGCCTGCCCTCCACGCCGTCGACGACGATGCCCGGCGGGAGCGGCATCTCGACGCGGATGTTCTCGACCGCGGTGCCCTTCGGCTGGAGGTTGACGACGCGGAGCTCGATGTCGCCGTACCCGCCGACGTCGGGGATCCGCTTGATGTGCGACGACACGCGGAGCGTGCGATCGGTGGGGACCACATGCAGGGGCACGGGGACGGTCTCGTCGCCCTTCTCGTTCTCCACGGTGGTGGTGATCGGGCCGAGGTTGGCGCGCTTCGTCACCTTGCGCGGCACGACGGTGATGGTGACGGTGCCGATCTGCTGGCCCGGGGCGACGTCGGCGGTCGTGGTGATCGTGCAGACAAGGGGCTTGCGCGTGCAGGTGCCGCCGTTGGTGGCGTCGGCGTGGACGAGCGACACGCCGTTGCCGATCGCCTGGGAGACGCGCACCTTGTCGCCCGCGGGGACGACGTTGCCGCCGCGGTTGGCGATCTGGACGCGATAGGTGACGGAGTCGCCGACCATCACCTTGGTCACGCCGCCGTTGCTCCAGGTGCGCCAGCCGCCGCCCGCGCGGGCGAACTGCAGGGTCGGGGTCGCCTCGGGGTCGCCGATGTCCTTGATGGTCATGGGGATCGATCGTGCGACCGGACGGGCGTCGCGCGTCGCCCGGGGAGTGACGCGGAGGCGTCCACGGCCGACGTGCGCATCATCGGCCGCCGTCACGGTGACCGCCAGCAGGGTGCGCTTGCCGGGTGGGATCGTCAGTCCGTTGGCCACGCAGTCGGCGCTGCCGGTGCCCATCGTGCACGTCCACTTCGGGTTCTTCGTCGTCAGCGTCGTGTGGGTGGGCAGCGCGATGTGCACCCCGACGCCGCGCGCGGGCTCCTGTCCGATGTTGCCGAGGCGCAGCGTCACCGTCTGCGCGCCTCCCTGACGGATATCCAGCCCCTTGCCCGCGAGGATGTGCGTGTCCATGCGAGCCGGAGCGAGGTGCCTCAGGCGCCAGCGATACGGGTGGTCCTGGCACTTCTGGCCGCCGTAGCGCTTGGTGGTCTTGCCGATCTTCTCCATCGTCGTCCAGGAGGCCTTGGTCGCCAGATCCCACTCGTAGAACGTGCTGCGCTCCTTCGCGGTCTTGCCCGACAGCGGGTACCAGGTGACGGTCAGGGGCTCGCTGGCCGCGCCGAGCTCCAGTCGATTGCGCGTGGTGCACTTCGTCGGCCGGGCGCTGTCCTGCGAGCTCTCATCGCACGTCCAGCCCTTGCCGGTGACGGAGAAGGGGATCGCGGGATCCTTGTGCGGCAGGATCTCCGAGAGCCAGATGGCGGGCTGCTTGCCGACCGGCACAGCGGGCAGGCCGCCGATGTTGTGGAAGACCAGCTGGAAGACCCGCTCGTGCCCGTCGTTGCGGATCTGCTCCAACGAGGTCGTCAGGCGGGGCGGCTGATACCCCTCGGTGGCGAGCGCGGGCGTCGTCGTGGTGTCCGTCAACTTGCCGGCGACGGTCTCGACCTCCACGGCAGCGGTGATGTCGCCGAGTGCCGCCGTGATGTTCGTCTTGTCCGACGCGTCGGGCTTGACGAGGTCCTCGGCCGCGCGCACGACGATGAAGACGCGCATCGTGCGTCCGGAGCGGAGGATGGCGGCCTGATCGGGCGAGGCCATCGAGACGGTGCAGTGCACCTGCTGGCCGTTGGGGGTGCACGTCATGCCGAACGCGTCGGCCACGTCGTCGGCGTAGGCCGAGTTGGCGCGCACGAAGGTGAGTCCGGTCGGCAGCGTCGCGGAGACGCGGAAGGTCCCCGCCGTCATGCCGTGGGGGTCGTAGCGCTTCGGGAGCACGTACTTGGCGGCCACGGTGATCACGCCGTCGCGCCCCTCCGCGAACTGGAGGCTCGGTGCGTCGTTCTCGGCCGCGGGCGCTGTCTGCGTCGGCGGTCCCGTCGGGTCGGCGTTGGGCGTCACCGTGCTCGTGCCCGGCTTCGACGCGGCCTCGATCGACACTTCGGCGTAGGGGTCGGTGGCCTCGCTGGCCCGGGGCCCCATCGACAGCGAGGCATCGTCGACCGTCTGCGCGGCCGCGCTGGTGGCTGTGGCGAGACCGAGCACGGCGACCAGGGCGATCAGCCAGACTAACGTCCAGCGGGGTGGCGCGGTTGCGCGGATGCTCGATTCCCTCTCTCCCGAGGCGATCGCCCTCAGCGGCCATCGCAACTCCGGCACTCTATGGCAGCAACTGCGCCTGCACAAGCGTCTGCTGCCGCGCCACGGTGTGCCGTGCGACCGCGGGCGTCGCGGTGGTGGCTACCGCGGCGCCGCGGGGTCTGCTGCCACGTCCTCGAACCGGTCGATGCGCCGCAGAGAGGGAAACACCACGCACCAGAGGCCGGCGATGGCGATCGAGGCGACGCCGCCCACGAGAATGGCGGGCACCGTGCCGATGAAACGGGCCAGCGTGCCCGACTCGAACGCGCCGAGCTCGTTCGAGGCGCCGATGAAGACGCGCTCGGCGGCGCCGACGCGTCCGCGCAGTGCGGCTGGGGTGAGGATGGGTCCCAGCGTGGCGCGGATGAACACGCTGACCATATCGCTGGCGGCAAGCAGGGAGAGCGCCACGAGGCTCAGCAGGAAGTTCGTGGAGAGGCCGAAGATGATGGTGAACAGCCCGAACAGCGCCACGCAGGTGAGCAGCACGGGGCCGACCTTACGTTGAATCGGTCGGACGGACAGCAGGATGCCGACGAGCACTGCGCCGACGCCGGGCGCGGCACGCAGCACGCCGTAGCCGACCTCGCCGACGTCGAGGATGTCCTGAGCCACCACAGGCAGCAGCGCCGTCGCGCCGCCGAACAGCACTGCCACGAGATCGAGTGAGATGGCAGCGAGCAGCGCTGGTGTGGCGATGATGAAGCGCAGGCCCGCGGTGGCGTCGCGTAAGGTCACGGGTGGCGCATCGACGACCTTGTGGTCGGTGCCGATGCGCCGGGTCACCGTCAGGACGAGAATGCCGGCGGTGGCCTCCAGCAGCATGGCCGCGGCGTACGGGGGCACGTCGCCGAGCGCCTGAAAGGCGCCGCCGAGCAGCGGGCCGACGATCAGGGCGCCCTGCCAGGTGGAGGACGACAGCGCCATCGTGCGGGGCAGCGCGCGCGGCGTGACGGCGGCGGCGAGCATCGGGTTGAAGGCCGCGCCGGCGAAGGCGCGGGAGCCCCCGAGGCCGGCGGCGAGCAGGTAGAGCGGCCACGCCTCGAGTCCCCAGAGTGCCGCGTCGAGCAGCAGCAGCCCGGTGAAGACGAAGGCGCCGAGATTGCCGGCGGCCGTCACGTAGCGCCGGTCGACGCGATCGGCGAGCTGTCCGGCGGGGATCGCGAGGATCAGCGCGGGGATGAACTCGAAGAGCCCGATCAGGCCGAGCACGAGGGGGTCGCCGGTGCGCGCGTAGGCCTGCCAGCCGAGCGCCGCCGTGAGCACGCCGAACGACATCGTGGCGGCGAGCTCGGAGATCAGCAGTCGCCGGACCATCGGGTGACGCAGCAGCTCGCGGGCACTGCTGCCGTCGGCGAGCGCGTCAGGGCGAGGATCGCTCACGGCGAGGAGTCTTGCAGAGGGCGGTGGAGGGCTCCGCCAGCCGGCGTGAGGCGGTTCAGCCCGACTTGGGCAGCGTCACGCGGTGGGTGGCGGCGAAGCTGGCGCCCTGCGTGGTGCGCAGGGTGGTGAGGACGGTGACGGTCGCTGCCTTCTTCTTCAAGGCGGTGCGGGTGGCCTTGTTGACCGTGCAGGTGAGGGTGCTGGTGCCCTTGCGCTTGGGTGCGGCGGTGGCGCGGCAGATGGTCGCTCCCTTCGCGTTGGTGGCGACCTGCGTGATGCTGGCGGCGCCGGTGGTCTTGACCTGCGAGCGGATGCGCGTGGCGGTGGCGCTGGGCTTGCGCATCGCGAGCAGCTTGTAGGGGCGCACGGCGGTGGTCGCCTTGGAGGCGGTGCCGGTGCCGCCGGCCGAGCGTGCCGTGATGGTGATCGTGTAGGCCTTGGTGTTGAGCAGACCGGTGATCGTGCAGGTGAGCGCGCCGGTGGTCGTGCACGTCGCGCCGCCGGGACTGGCCGTGGCGGTGTAGCCGGTGATGCCGCCGCCTGTATCGGCGGGGGCCTTCCACATCACGACCGCGCGCAGGAGACCCGCGGTCGCCGACGCCGCGGTGGGGGCACCTGGCCGATTTCCGGGTGTCACGGAGACGGAGCTGGAGGCGGCCGAGGTGCCGGCGATCGTCGTCGCCGTGACCGAGACTGCGTAGCGCGTGCCGTTGGTGAGGCCGGTGATCGTGCACGCGAGCTCGCCGGTCAGCCAGGTGCAGGAGTGGCTGCCGGGCTGCGCCGTGGCGGTGTAGCGGGTGATCGCCGCCCCGCCGTCACTGGTGGGCGCCGTCCACGTCACGCGGGCCGAGGCATCACCCGCCGCAGCGCCGACGCCGGTGGGTGCGCCGGCGAGCGCCGCGGTCGAGAGGACCGCGATGAAGCCGGAGGCCTGGCCGTCGGTGGCGTACAGGCGACTGCCCTGGGGATTGAGCGCCATGTACTCGAAGTTGCCCGCGAAGCTCGGCAGAGGCACCTGCGTCAGCCGCGCCGATCGGGTGTCGATCGCGTTGATCACGGTCTCGGGCCCGCCGGCGACCGTGGTGACGAAGAGGTTGCTGCCGTCGGGAGTGATGGTGAACCACTCCTCCGGGGTGCCGCCGCCCAGCGTGTGGCCACTCGCCATCGTGAAGGTCCGCGTCAGCGTGCCGGCGGCGACGGCATACGTGCGCACCTGAGGATTCGAATCGGTCGGTGAGGCATCCGTGGTCAGCAGGTACGCGATCGTGCTGTCGGCGGAGAACACGACCGCGCGGGGCACGGTAGTGCCGAGGGTGAACCGATGCAGCTCGGCGCCGGTCGCGGACGAGAGCAGGATCATCTGATTGGTGCCCCAGGTGGTCAGAGCGAGCATCGCGCCGTCGGGCGAGGCGGCGACCGCGCGAACCGTGCCCCCGGCCAAAGCTGGGGTGCGGTCGGTGACGTTGCCGGTGGCGAGATCCACGGCCTTGAGGTAGGCGCCGTCGCGGGACGTGACCCAGGCCGTGGTGCCGGACGGGTGCACGGCCAGCGCGGTTACCTGCACGCCCGTCGAGCCCGTGGCAACCGAACGCTCCACCGTGCGCGTGGCGGTGTTGATGACGGACACCCCGGGGGTCGTACCGCCGGAGCCCTGGTCCATGGTGACGAGCTTCGTGGCACCCGCAACCGGCTTGATCCAGTAGGGCCGCCGTCCGGGCAGGCTGATGTCGGCGAGCGCCGTGCCGTCGACGATGACGCTGACGGACTCGCTGACCGAGTTGTTGGCGGTGAAGTACGTCGATCCCGTGGCGTCGAACGCGCCGAAATACGGGTTCTGTCCCACGTTCACCGGTGCGCGACTGTAGGCGTTGGTGGCGGCGTCGAGGAACGAGACGATCGGAGTGCCGCCAACGCCGTTGATGCGCACGGAGGTCCCGTCCGGCGACACGGCCACGCCGACAGGTGCCATGCCGGTCTCCGCCGTGATCGAATCCGTGATCAGCGAGGGGGTGGCAGTGGCTGCGGGCGCGACCAGCAGGGTGGCGGCGAGCATGGCAAGCAGGATGGCCGATCGCCTCATGGGCGGGATTCTAAACACACGCACAACGACGCATGTGAAGCCTGGGTAAATGGCCGCCCGCGGCACGCGCGCGTGTTCGAGAGCGGACGGAGCGGCTTGGTCACCCGCTCGCGGCGCTCAGTCCTTCGCACCGCTGAAGAGGCCCTTGATCTTGCCCTTCGTGATGTCCGCGGCGAGACCGACGGCGCTGGGCGCGTCGGCCGTCACGGCCGGTGGCGGCGCCTCGCCCCGCTCCTTCGCGGCGGCACCGGCGATCAGCGTCGCCTCCATTGCCTTGGCCATCTCGCCGATCATCTTGCCGGCGACGTCCGTCATGATCCCGCGGCCCATCTGCGCCACGCGGCCCGTCACGAGGATGTCCGAGCCCACCTTGACGTGGCTCGAGCCATCGCCGGCA
>JBILWG010000177.1:0-4081 GCA_044369995.1 Gaiellales bacterium
CCTAGGCGTCGACCGTGCCGGCGTCGATGCGGGTGCCCTCGATGACGGCCCGCAGCTGGTCCTCGAGATCCTCGAAGGCGGCCGACGGCACGGTGCAGACGATCGCGTAGCCGCTGCCGTTGATCGTGGTCAGACCGACCATCTGCCGCAGGCGCAGGCCCGCAGCCTCCCACTCGACGACGCGCAGATGCGCGGGCGCACCCGAGATCTCGATGTGCTCGACCGCCTTCGCCTCGCGGACGGGCACCTGGTCGGCCAGCTTCTGCACCCACCCACTCGAGAAGCCACCGAGCCCCAGATTGGCGCAGAGCGACTCGCGGGTGACGACGACGTTCGGCTGCGTGCCGCCAGAGGCGGGCCCGACGAGCGTCAGCACGGTGCGATCCTCCCAGCCCGCAGGCTGCGGAATCGTGACGGAGCCGGCGGTGACGTGGGCGGAATCGCTCATGCCTGACGGAGCCTAGCGGTGGTTGCTCAGTCGACCCATTCGAGGATCGCCATCTCGGCGTTATCCCCGGAGCGCGGGCCGAGCTTGACGATCCGCGTGTAGCCACCCTGGCGCTCGCTGAAGCGCGGTGCGACATCGGTGAACAGCGCGTGCACGACATCGCCGCTGCGGAGGTAGGCCTTCGCCTGACGGCGCGCATGCAGGTCGCCGCGCTTGCCGAGCGTGACCATCTTCTCGGCGATCGGACGAACCTCCTTGGCCTTCGCCAACGTGGTCGTGATGCGTCCGTGCTCGACGAGCGAACCCGTCAGGTTCGAGAAGAGCGCCTTGCGATGAGCCGAGTCCCGGCCCAGGGTGCGTCCCTTGCGCTGATGCCGCATGTCTAGCCCTCGTCTCCCCGCAGCCGCAGGCCATGAGCGCCGAGCGCGGCACGGATCTCGTCGATCGACTTGCGCCCGAAGTTCGGGATCGCAGCCAGATCGCGGTCCGACTTGGCGACGAGGTCGCCGACCGTCTCGATGCCGACGCGCTTGAGGCAGTTGTAGGATCGCACGCCCAGCTCGAGCTCCTCGATCAGGATGTGCTCCATGCCGTTGGTCGGTGCGACGTCGTACTCCGGCACCGCGCGCTCGAGGCTGCGGGCCAGCTCGGCGGTGTCCATGTTGGCGAAGATGTTCAGCTGGCGGATCAGGATCTCCGCGGCAGCCGTGACGGCCTCCTTGGGATCAAGCGCGCCGTTGGTCTTCACGTGGAGCGTGAGCTTGTCGAAGTCCGTGTCGGAACCCACGCGGGCCGGCTCGACCGTGTAGGTGACGCGGCGAACGGGCGAGAAGATCGAGTCGACCGGGATCACGCCGATCGTGGACTCGAAGTCCTTGTTCTCGCTGGCCGGCACGTAGCCGCGGCCGCGACCGATCGTCAGCGACATCTCGAGCTTCGACTTCGCGGCGAGGTTGCAGATCACGAGGTCCTTGTTGAGGATCTCGACGGGACCGGCGATGGCGATGTCGGCAGCGGTGACGACACCGGGGCCGGACTTGACGATGTCAGCCTCGACCTCGGACGTGTCGCCCTCCATGTTCAGGATCAGACCCTTGAGGTTCAGGATGATGTCGGTGACATCCTCGCGAACGCCGGGGATCGTCGTGAACTCGTGCTGCGCGCCCTCGATGCGGACGCTGGTGACCGCGGCGCCCTCGAGCGACGAGAGGAGCACGCGGCGCAGCGAGTTGCCGAACGTGTAACCGAAGCCACGCTCGAGCGGCTCGACGACGAATACGCCCTCGGTCGCGGAGACCTCCTCGTGGGTGATCTGCGGCATCTGGAATTCAAGCATGCGGGTGCTCACTTCGAATACAGCTCCACGATCAGCTGCTCTTGGACAGGGGTATCGATCTCGTCACGGTCCGGCATGCGGAGCACCTTGCCCGTGAGGTTGTCATGGTCGGCCTGAAGCCAGTTGGCCACCGACGCGGTCAGGTCGGTGGCGCTGCGCACCGCGGCCTCGCCCGCTGCACCGGGGCGCAGCGAGACGATGTCGTCCGCGCGGACCTGGTACGAGGGGATGTTGACCCGACGACCATTGACATGGAAGTGCCCGTGGCGCACCAGCTGTCGTGCCTGGGCACGAGAGGCGGCGAAGCCGAGGCGGTAGACGACGTTGTCGAGGCGCATCTCGAGCAGGCGGAGGAGCTCCTCGCCGGTGATGCCCTGGCCTCGCGACGCCTTCTCGTAGTAGTTGCGGAACTGCTTCTCGAGGACGCCGTAGTAGCGGCGGGCCTTCTGCTTCTCGCGCAGCTGCAGCAGGTACTCGGACTGCTTGATGCGGCCGCGGCCATGCTGGCCGGGCGGGTACGAGCGGCGCTCGACGGCGCACTTCTCGGTCAGGCAGCGCTCGCCCTTGAGGAAGAGCTTGACGCCCTCACGGCGGCACTGACGGCACTTGGGATCGGTAACGCGGGCCATTGCTCAGCTGCTCCTAGACGCGGCGCCGCTTGCGGGCGCGGCAACCGTTGTGGGCCTGCGGGGAGACGTCGCGGACGCCGATGATCTCGAGGCCGGCGGCCTGCAGCGAGCGCATGGCGGTCTCGCGGCCCGATCCGGGACCCTTCAGGAAGACCTCGATCTTCTGGAGGCCGTGCTCCATGCCCTCGCGGGCGCAGAGGTCGGCGGTGACCTGCGCGGCGAACGGCGTCGACTTGCGGGAGCCCTTGAAGCCGGCCGCGCCAGCGCTCTTCCACGCCAGGACGTTGCCTTCCTTGTCGGTCAGCGCGACGATCGTGTTGTTGAACGACGTCTTGATGTGCGCCTGGCCAACGGCCACGTTCTTGCGCACCTTGCGGCGCGTGCGGCCGCGAGTGCTGCCACCAGATCGACGAGGAGGTGCCATGAAGCTGGAGAGTCCTTTCCTTAACCCTTGCGGCCGCGCGAGACGGTCTTCTTCGGACCCTTGCGGGTGCGAGCATTGGTCTTCGTGCGCTGACCGTTGACCGGGAGGCCACGGCGATGGCGAATGCCGCGGTAGCAGCCGATCTCCATCAGGCGCTTGATGTTTGCCGAGCGTTCGCGGCGCAGGTCGCCTTCGACCTGGACGTTGGCGTCGATGTACGCGCGGAGGCGTGCAACTTCCTCATCCGTGAGATCGCGCACCTTCTGGTGCGACTCGATGCCGAGCTCCTTGCAGACGCTCTGGGCGGTCGAGCGACCGATGCCGTAGATGTACGTCAGGCCGATCTCGACGCGCTTCTCCCGAGGGATGTTGACTCCGGCGATGCGTGCCACTGACTACCCCTGACGCTGCTTGTGACGGGGATTCACGCAGATCACGTGGACGATGCCAGAGCGCTTGATCACTCGGCACTTGTCGCACATCGGCTTGACGCTCGGTCGGACCTTCATGAAACCCTCGGGTGTGAATCGGATAGGACTGTGCGCAGGGCAGGCCGAATGGCCGCACTGGTGCGCGGAGGGGCACCGTAGCAGAGCATTTCGAACAGGTGCGTCATACCCATCAGATCGCCTGATTGACGATGGATGAGCCATTTGCGAGCGTCAGGACCCGGGGCCCATCCTCGGTGATGGCAACGGTGTGCTCAAAGTGGGCGGCGAGGGAGTCGTCGACCGTGAAGATCGACCAGCCATCGTCATCGATGTGGATCTCGTACGAGCCGTCGGTGATCATCGGCTCGATGGCCAGCGTCATACCCGCCTTCAGCTCGGGTCCGGTGCCTGCCTCGCCGTAGTTCTTGACCTGCGGATCCTCGTGCATGGAGCGTCCGACGCCATGTCCGACGAGGTCGCGCACGACGGCGAAGCCCGCATCCTCCACGACGCGCTGCACGGCCTGGCCGATGTCGCCGAGGCGTCCGCCGGCCTGACAGGCGACGACGGCGGCGTCCAGCGAGGCCTGGCAGGTGCGCAGCAGCTCCTTCGTGCGCTCGGGAACCTCGCCGATCGCGATGGTCACGGCGGAGTCGCCGACGAAGCCCTGGCGGGTGACGCCGACGTCGATGGACAGGATGTCGCCGTCGGCCAGCACGATCTCGTCGCTCGGAATGCCGTGGACGATCATCGTGTTCGGCGAGGCGCAGATCGAGCCGGGGAAGCCGCGATAGCCCTTGAAGGTCGGCACGC
>JBILWG010000047.1:0-12183 GCA_044369995.1 Gaiellales bacterium
CCCGAGCGGTACCTGACGATCCGCGACGGCAGCCTGGTGCGCCTCACGCCGAAGCCGTTCTTCGAGGAGGGGCCCAAGACGGACCGGTACGACCTCGACAGCCGGGTGGTCGATGGCGCCTTCTCGGTGCGCACCGGTCGGCCCTACGCGCTGCTCCGCAACGGCGCCGTCATGGCCGTCGGCATCGGGCCGGGTGGCAAGGGCGGTCGCATGGCGGATCAGCGCATCGCCCGCGTGAACGGCGCCACGTCGCTGGACGTCGCACCGACAGGCGATGTGGTCGTCGGCGGCGGCACCTCGCTGCGCATCATCGGCGTGAACGGCGTGGACGGGTCGATTCGGACCTCCTCCGCCATCATCGACGTCGCCGTGGAGCCCACCGGCGGCATCGTCGCACTGACCGGGAAGGGCCTGACGCTCGAGCGCTTCGACGAGCGGCTCAAGCGCTCCGTCGTGAAGCGCCTCGCCCGCCCCGCCGCGGGCCTCGATCTCGACGCCAAAGGCGTCGTGATCCCGGCACCGATCGTGCGCGGGACCGACGCCGCACGTCGCGATGACCACGGTGCACTCGTGGTCACGGCCGACGGCAGGCTATCCGTGCGCGGGGGGCAGGGCGAGGGCATCGTCAAGCCCCAGGCCGGCGTCGGGCGCCTCGTCGCCGTGCATCGCGCCTGGGAGCTGTACGACGCGAAGGCCTATCCGGGTCCGATCGACACCGAGACGCGCGAGCTGCTCGAGCCGCCGCCTGCGCCGCCGCTCCCGCCGCTGCCGCAGTGACAGCCGCGGGCGCCACGCTGCGCACCCGGCTCGTCGAGCGCATCCGCGCGGACGGGCCGCTGACGTTCGCGCAGTACATGGAGGCGGCGCTCTTCGATCCGGAGGCCGGGTTCTACACGCGCGGACCCGGCATCGGCCAGGGGGGCCACTTCGCCACCGCCGCGATGGCGCATCCGGCCTTCGCCGCCGCGATCGTCGCCGAGGCGGCGGCCACGTGGGAGGCGATCGGGCGTCCGAAGCGCTTCCGCGTGACCGAGGCCGGCCCGGGCACGGGTGGGCTGGCACGTCGCGTCAGCGACGGCCTGAGCGAGCGCGGCATTGCCCACGAGCTCGTGCTGATCGAGGTGAGCAGCGGCCTGCAGGCCCGGCAGCGCGAGACGCTCGCCGGCGTGGAGGCGCGCTGGGTGGAGCACCCGGCGGAGCTGAAGCCGGCGTCGGGCTTCCTGTACGCCAACGAGGTGCTCGACGCGCTGCCCGTGCGCGTGCTGCAGTGGCCCGATGAGGTGCTGGTCGACGCCGACGCCAGCGGGCGGCTGGTGGAGGCGCTGCGGCCGGCCGAGCCGGCGATTGCGCGTCTGCTGAGCGCGCAGGTGGAGCCGCGCATGGGCGCGCGCTACGCCGTGCGCCCAGCGCTGCTGCCCCTCGTCGCCTCGCTGGTCGGCAGCGTGCGGCGCGGCCGCATCGCGCTGATCGACTACGGGGGTGTCGGCAGCGAGGTGCACGACGGCCGACGGCCGCCGGTGCGGACGTACATCGGCGGCCAGCAGGGCGGCGATCCGCTGCAGGCGCCCGGTACGCAGGATCTGACGGCCGACGTCGACTTCGGCGCGCTCTCCGACGCCGCCAAAGCAGTCGGCGTGGAGGTCGAGGCGCTGGTCACGCAGCCGGCCTGGCTGCGCGGTCACGGCTGGGAGGCGCCGCCCGCGGATGCGCGGACGGAGGAGGACTGGGCGCTCGCCGGTCTCCTCGACGAGCGCCTGCCCTTCATGGTCTGGCTTGCGCGGCGGTAGCCGCGCGGTGCCTCAGCCCTCGTCGCCGACGTGCGGTGCCGACTCGAAGCCGGCCGCCTTGTGCGAGCCGTCGCAGAACGGCTTGGTCTGCGAGGCGCCACAGCGGCACAGGAAGGCCTCGCCCTCGATCGTGTACGGGTTGCCGTCGACGTCCTCGACGACGAACGAGCCGCTGACCATCGCGGAGCCGTTCTTCTTGATGCGGATCGTGCAATCGGCCATCGTGGCCTCCTCGCGTCGGGGAAAAGGGGCGAACCCCTTTTCGCGTTGTCATGCGAGGCACGGTAGCCGGTGCGCGCGCCGTGCAGTACGGCGACCGCTATCCGGTGACGGGAGTAGCGGGCTTGCCCGCGGTCAGCGGCGTTCGTGGCAGGACGAGTGATCGCGTCGTTGTCTTGGCGCTACCGCCCGTCGGCGCGAACGTCGTGGCGACCGTGAGTCGCAGTGCTCCGCGCGACAGTGCGATACGAGCCCGTTTGCCGATCAGGCAGGTGAGGGTGTACGTGCCCGCACGCGTTGCGGTCTTCGTCGTCGAGCACAGCGTCGTGCGCTTGCGGGCCACACCCGTGGTCGACACTTTGACGCTGCCGGGCCCGGGCACCTGCAGCACCGTCGTGATCGCGATCGTGGAGTTTGTCGTGGAGATCGTCGGCGTCTTGGCGGTGAAGGCGTTTGAAGGACGCGAGAACGTCGCCGTCACCGAGCGCGCCTCCGACATGGCAAGCGTGCAGGTCGCCGCGGCACCGGTACAGGAACCCGTCCAGCCGGTGAAGGTCGAGCCCTTCGCCGCCGTCGCGGTCAACGTGACGGACTGGTAGCTGAGGTAGCTGCGTGTGCATGTGGCGCCGCAGTCGATGCCGCTCGGGCTGCTCGAGACGGACCCAGAGCCGACAATCGATACGTTGAGCGTCGTTGCTGTCGCGACGGTAACGGTCTCGAGTGGTCCGGTCTCGCCGCCGACGAGGAGTGACGTGCCGGCGGGATTCAGATACAGCCAGGTGCCGGGCCCCGGGACGGTCAACGTCGGAGCCGCGAGGGCTGTCATCGTCGCGGTGTCAAGCACCGTAAGGGTCCCTGGCGTGCTGTTTTGGGTGAAGTAGATGCGCGACCCATCGGGCGAGATCGCGGCGCTTGCCTTCGGGTCGCCCGTCGTCGGCCCGACATATGTCCCGACCACCTGCATGGTCTCGACGTCGACCTTCTGGATGGCGTCCGTGCGTCCGAGATAGGCGTGCTTTCCGTCGGGGCTGAGGACGATGACAGTGATGTTGTCGTAGGTTCGGTCCACTG
Source organism: Gaiellales bacterium (assembly GCA_044369995.1). Classification (GTDB taxonomy): domain Bacteria; phylum Actinomycetota; class Thermoleophilia; order Gaiellales; family F1-60-MAGs149; genus F1-60-MAGs149. The sequence goes on from JBILWG010000047.1 coordinate 3,078, forward strand.
CAAGGGTGTTCTCCACCAGTGGCCCCGCGCTCGACGCGAGCGAACCTGTCTCCACGCGGTTGAGCTGTGGTGCGCCCCCAGCATCCTGTCCGCTGTAGAGAAGGTATCGACCATTCGGTGTGAGCACGGCCTGGCGGCTAATGACGGTGGCCATCGTGGCCGAGGTCTTGGTGGTCTCGGTGGTCATGGCGGGGACGTCGACACGACTCACGCTGGTGCTGCTGACGAGATACAGATACCCGTCTTTCCCCATCGCTGCGGCCTGGGGCGTGACCGTGAGCGTCATGGCGGCGATGTCCTGCAGATCAGAGGCGCGTACATGGCGGAGCGTCGTACCTGCTGTGAAATAGCCCGTGGTGCCATCGATGGCGAGCGCACCGCTGCCAATCTGCGCACTCGGCAGCGATAGCGTTTCGGAAGCAGGAGCGCCCGTCGGTCCGGCATAGATCCAACTGTTCGAGGGGGAGCCGCCCACCACTTTCGTCCAGTACAGCCGCGACCCATCGGGCGAGGCGACGACGTAACTCGAGCAGCCGGCGAGCAGCGCACCGGCGACGATCGCGACCAGGCCTAGGCTCCACCGGTGCTGAAGAAGCCCTCGCATGCACAGCAACCCTAGCGGACGCTCGCGATTGGGCGCTGTTGAGCGATGACGGGCGACCAACGACGAAGGGCCCCGGCCGAAGCCGAGGCCCTTCAGGGTCGAGCGGTGATTCAGGCAGAGCCCGAATCGCCTCCTTACATCATGCCGCCCATGCCGCCCATGCCGCCCATGTCGCCCACGGTGGGGCCACTGGACTTCTCGGGGGCGTCGACGATGATCGCCTCGGTGGTGAGGATGTTCTTCGCGATCGACGCAGCGTTCTGCAGCGCCGAGCGCGTCACCATGGCGGGATCGATGATGCCGGCCTTGACCAGGTCGACCATCTCACCCGTGTCGACGTTGAGACCGAAGCCCGCCTTCGCGGCACGGACCTCGTTCACGACGACCGAGCCCTCGAGGCCGGCGTTGAACGCCAGCTGGCGCAGCGGCTCCTCGAGCGCACGCTTGACGATCTTCGCGCCCGTCGCCTCGTCGGCATGGGACTCGTCGACCTTCAGTTTCGACGCCGCGTTGAGCAGAGCGACGCCGCCGCCCGGCACGATGCCCTCCTCGAGGGCAGCACGGGTGGCCTGCAGCGCGTCTTCGACGCGATGCTTCTTCTCCTTCATCTCGGTCTCGGTGGCTGCGCCGACCTTGACCACGGCGACACCGCCGGACAGCTTCGCGAGGCGCTCCTGGAGCTTCTCGCGATCGAAATCGGAATCGGAATTCTCGATCTCCTGCTTGATCTGCTTGATGCGGGCCTTGATGTCGTCACCCTTGCCGGCACCGTCGATGATCGTCGTGGCGTCCTTCGTCACGACGACGCGGCGGGCGCGACCGAGCTGCGCGATGGCCGTGTTCTCGAGCTTCAGGCCCATCTCCTCGGTGATGACCTCGCCGCCCGTCAGGATGGCGATGTCCTCGAGCATGCGCTTGCGGCGATCGCCGAAGCCCGGGGCCTTCACCGCGACGACCGTGAAGGTGCCGCGGAGCTTGTTGACGACGATCGTGGCCAGAGCCTCGCCCTCGAGGTCCTCGGCGATGATCATCAGGGCGCGACCGCTCTGGATGACCTGCTCGAGCACGGGGAGGATGTCCTTGACCGCACCGATCTTCTGGTTCGCGATGAGGATGTACGGATCCTCGAGCACGGCCTCCATGCGATCACCGTCGGTGATCATGTACGGGGAGACGTAGCCCTTGTCGAACTGCATGCCCTCGGTGAACTCGAGGTCGAGTCCGAAGGTCTGGCCGTCCTCGACGTTGACGACGCCGTCCTTGCCGACCTTCTCGATCGCGTCGGCGATGACGTCGCCGATCTCGCGGTCGCGGGCGGAGATCGTCGCGACGCGAGCGATGTCCTCCTTGCCGGAGACCTGCTTCGACTGCGACTTGATGTTCGCAATCGCCTGCTCGACCGCAGCCTCGATGCCGCGCTTGAGACCCATCGGGTTCGCACCCGCGGTCACGTTGCGCAGGCCCTCGCGGACGATGGCCTGGGCCAGCACGGTCGCGGTCGTCGTGCCGTCACCGGCAACGTCGTTGGTCGCCGTGGCGACCTCGCGGACGAGCTGAGCGCCCTGGTTCTCGAACGGATCCTCGAGCTCGATCTCGCGGGCAATCGAGACGCCGTCGTTGGTGATCGTCGGGGCGCCGAACTTCTTGTCGATGACGACGTAGCGACCCTTGGGGCCGAGCGTCACCTTGACGGCGTCGGCGAGGGTGTCCACGCCGCGCTGCAGCGCGCGACGGGCATCCTCGTTGAACTTGATGTCCTTATGTGCCATGAGAATTCCTCAGTCAGAAGGGGAGTGGATTACTTCTTGCCCTTGGCGGGCTTGCTGCTGCCGATCACGGCGAGGATGTCGGACTCGCGCAGGATCAGGTAGTCCTTGCCGCCGTCCTTGACCTCGGTGCCGCCGTACTTCGAGAAGAGGATCTCGTCGCCGACCGCGACCTCGAGCGGCACGTGATGGCCGAACTCGTAGTGGCCGGAGCCAACGGCGAGGATCTTGGCGCGCTGGGGCTTCTCCTGCGCGGTCTCGGGGAGGACGATGCCACTGGCCGTCGTCGTCTCCTCCGCCTGCACTTCGGCGATCACGCGATCGCCAAGCGGCTTGAGGTTCATGCTGACCTCCAAGGTCATGGGTTGAGGGGTGAAAATCGTTGGCACTCTCATCGGTTGAGTGCCAGACGAGACTATACGAACCCTACCTCACGTTCGCAAATCGGAACCGGCACTCTTAGTACGAGAGTGACAGATTTCGTGCGCGAGACCGCATCAGCACTGCGATGGCGATCAGTCCGGCCGTCAGGATCGCCGCCGTGACATAGGCCGCGGAGTCCGAGCTGACATCGGCGATCTGCGCCGCCGCCAGCGGCACCAGCGCAGTCGCGCCGGTCCAGCAGATGTTGACGATGCCGTTGGCGGTGCCGTGGGGCAGGCCGAGGTCGTCGGAGGCGGACGCGATCATCGGGTAGATGCCGGTCATCAGCAGCGGGAACAGCGGACCGAGCCCGATGACGCCACCGGCAATCAACCAGGTGGGCAGCGGCAGCGCCAGCACCGTCGTCAGCACCACCAGCCCGGCCGCGCCGACCACGCACAGCCCGAAGCTGCCGATCCGTTCGGCCAGGCGACCGGCGAGCGCACCCGCACCGACGCCGAGCAGTGCGCCGGCCGACAGGATCAGACCGATCGTGGTCGCGCTGACATCGCGCGCGCCGAGTTCGAGCACCGCGAGCAGATCGACCGTCGAGAAGCAGATCGCGACCGTGAACGAGAAGCAGAGCGCGGCGATCACCATCGGATGGCCGACGAGCCGCTGCAGCGTCGCCAGCAGCGGTGGGCCAGGCTCCGGAATGCGACCGGCGGGAGCGAGCAGCGCGAGGATGAGCGCGCCGACACCGATGACCGCGACGAGCGAGAAGGCGAGCATGATGCTCGTCGCCGCGGCCAGCGCGCCGACGACCGGACCGCCAACCGCGCCCGCGGCCGAGAGACCGGCGATCAACCCGACGATGCGAGACCGCTGCTCCGTGGCCGTGTTCTCCGTGAGCCACGACATCGCAGCCGACCAGCCGCAGCCGCCCGCAACCCCCTGCAGCCCGCGGGCAGCCACGAGCACCGCGAACGTCGGTGCGAACGCGAAGATCGCCGAGGCCAGGGCGAAGCAGACCAGTCCGCCGATGACGACGTGGCGCGGCCCGAAGCGTCCCGCCAACCAACCGGCTGGGATCGACGTGACGACGAAAGCGACCTGGTAGCTCGACAGCAGGAGGGCGACCTCGAGCTTGGACAGGTCGTATTGCTCGGAGAGGCCCGGCAGCAGCGGAAACAGTGCGAGATACAGCAGCCCATCGATGAACATGGTCGTGCCGACGGCGAGGCGGATCCGCTGCATCGCGGCAGTGTACGGCCGCGATCGATGCTCAGTGCGAGAGCGAGCGCGCGCGCGACTGGCGACGCATGATGGTCGCCAGAACCAGCAGCGCCGCGACGAGCGTGCCGGACGCGATGTACGCCACCGGATCGCCGAACGCCTCGGCCACCGGCGCGATCACGAGCGGCACGATCGCGAAACCCGCCGACCAGACCATGTTCGCGAGCGCGTTGGCGGTGCCATGCGACAGCCCGAGATCGTCCGCCGCACTCGTCATCAGCGGGAAGATGCCCGTCATCAGGATCGGGAAGAACGGTCCGATCGCCACCAGGACGGCGAGGATCATCCACGTCGGGAGGGGCAGGGCGAGCAGCCACGGCATCACGCCGAGGCCGATGCCGCCGATCATCGCAATACGGAACGAGCCCACGCGCTCGCCGATCCGGCCGGCCGCGATGCCCGCGCCGATACCGAGGACCGCGCCCGCCGCGATGGCGATACCGATCGTCGTCGTGCTGACGCCTGCGGCACCGAGCGCCAGCGTGCCGAGCAGATCGACGGCCGCCACGCCCGCCGCATCGGCCAGCGCGAAGGCGAGCGCGCAGATCACGAGCGGGTGGCGGAGCAGCTGTCCGAGCGTCTTGTGCAGTGCCGGGTCGCGCGGGAGTGTCGCTCCCGGCGGCGTCAGGATGGTCGCGGTGAGGGCGACCAGCGCGAGTGCGCCGGCGATGCCGAAGGCGAGCTCGGGGGAGGTCGCACCGGCGATCGCGCCGAGCACGGGACCCGCCACGGCACCGGCCGAGAGCACACCCGAGATCGCCCCGATCGCGCGTGACCGACGCTCGGGTGCCACATTGCCGGTCAGCCACGCCATCGCCGCGGCCCAGCCGACACCGCCGCCGACGCCCTGCAACAGGCGCGCCACGATGACCAGCTCGCCGGACTGCGCGAGCGCGAACAACGCGGTCGCGGCGATGAAGAACGTGGTGCCGACGAGGACGACCCGGCGGGGTCCGAAGCGTCCGGCGAGCCAGCCGGCGGGCGTGGTGGTGAGCAGGAAGGCGACGGGGTACGCCGCCAGCAGCACCGCCGCGCCGACCTTCGAGAGGCCGAACTCGTCGGCGTACCACGGCAGCAGCGGGACGATCGCCAGATACAGCAGCGAATCGACGAACATCGTCGTCGAGACCGCGAAGAAGAGCCGACGCATCGCGCCAGTGTACCGACGACCTGATCGTCTGATCAGGAGGCGCTGGTGGCGCGCGCCCGATACGATGCACGGACAGGAAGGTCGGAGGTCCGATGATCGCGCTGATGTTCTACTCCCCGCTGGTCGCCGACCAGATCAAGAGCCGTCGCAAGACCGTCACGATTCGTCTTGGCGACAAGAGCGACAAGTACGCCAAGGGGATGATCGTCGCCGTGCTCGTCGGCCAGCGCTTCGGCCCGCGCGAGCGGGTCTTCGATGCCGTCATCGACAAAGTCGAGGTAAAGCCCCTCGGCGACGTCTCGCCGCGCGAGATGCAGCACGAGAACGCCTCGTTGCGCACGCTCGACGAGTTCATCGACTTCCTGCGCAAGCTCTACAACCGCGACGTCCGGGAGGACGACACCGTGACCGTGATCCACTTCTCGGAGATCCGCAGTTGAGCCGCGTGGCGTGCATCGGCCTCGGCACGATGGGCGGCCCGATGGCCGGCCACGTGCTCGACGCCGGGCACGACGTCACCGTCTGGAACCGCACCGCCGCCAAGGCCGACGATCTCGTCAGCCGCGGCGCACGGCGCGCCGCGTCGCCGGCTGAAGCCGCGCGCGACGCCGACGTGATCGTGACGTGCGTCTCCGACACGCCGGACCTGCACGCCGTGGTGCTCGGCGAACAGGGCGTGATCGAGGGCGTACGTGATGGCGCGGTGCTGCTCGACTGCTCCACGGTGTCGCCAAGCGCGGAGAAGGACCTCGCCGAGGCACTGGCCAGAATGTCCGTCGAGGTCGTCGACGCGCCGCTGTCCGGTGGTGCCGAGGGGGCCAGGAACGGCGTCTGCACCGCCTTCGTCGGAGGCTCCGAGGCCGCGTTCGCGACGGCCAGGCCGATCCTCGAGGCGTTCTGCAAGACGATCACGCACCTCGGTCCCACGGGTGCGGGGCAGGCCGCGAAGGCCGTCAACCAGATCATCATCAGCGGCACCTACGCCTCGGTCGGCGAGGGCCTTGCCTACGCCGAGAAGGCCGGCCTGCCGATGGAGGAGCTCGTCGAGGCGCTCGCCGGCGGCGCAGCCGATTCGTGGATCCTGCGCACCCGCTCGCCGAAGTACATCGCGCACGAGTACCCGGCGGGGTTCCGCACGGTGCTCCATCGCAAGGACCTCGGCATCGCGATCTACGAGGGCGAGACCGTGGGTCTCGACCTGCGCCTGACGCGCCTCATCGCCGACTGGCAGGACGCGCTGATCGCGGCGGGCTACGGCGAGGAGGACTCGTCCGCCCTCGGCCGCATCGGTCGCGGCGAGGTGACGCCCTAGCCGTTCCGCCTGCGCGCCTGGTCGAACGCGGGCCTGCCCGTCGTGCGCTGGGTGTTTCGCCCGTGTTCCCTGCGCGCCTGCGCACCCGTGCGACGGGTACGGACGCCGAGCTAGTTGTTCTGCCTCTGCGCCTGTGCGACGGTTGCCGCCGTTTGTCGGTGAGCGGTCGAGGCGCAGACGCTGCTCGCGGGTGTGGTCGGTGCGGCGATCCGGTGTGGATGCGACAAAGGGGTCAGACCCTTTTGTCGCATGCGACACGCTGTCGGACTGCCGAGCTCGTCGGACATGCGACAAAAGGGTCTGACCCCTTTGTCGCATCCACACCCGCACACCGTTCGCCCCAAGCGCACGACCATGCCCACACCCGAAGGGTCAACCCGAACCGTCTCACAGGCGCAGAGGCGGAACAGCTAGTCGTCGTCGCCGGGGAGCTGCACTGGACCCTTGTCCCGCGGCTCGGCCTTGCGGCGGATCGGCACCCCGAACAGCTCGCCGTCGCGGATCGGCTCGCCGCAGACCCGGCAGTCGACCTGCATGATCGACCGCATCGGCGCGTGGCAGGCCGGGCAGTCCTTGATCATCGCGTTCCCGCAGTCGGGGCAGGCGTCGAGATCCGGTGGCCCCTCCAGCTCCATGTAGCGCTTGGCGAAGCCGCACGTGCCGCAGAGGATGATGGCATCGCCGAGGACCCGGCGCTTGTCGTCCTTGTCCATGGCGACAGCGTACGGGGATCAGCACCGTCGCGGTGCCAGCCGCTCCAGCGACGCCGTTCGCCCTTGACTTCCGAGCCCACCCCGGCCAACGATGCGTCGGATGGGATGGCTCTTTGTGATCTTCGGCGGCCTGCACGTGCTGCTCGGCCTGGCGTTGTTCGCGTTCGTCGCGTGGATGATGCTCGGCAAGGAGGAGGACGACATCGAGGAGTCCAGCGGCGGCGATGACGGTGGCAGCAAGCTCCGTCCGCGGCCGTGGCGTCCCGGTCCGGGCCGGACGCGCGACCGTCGCGGCCCTGTCCGCGTCGCGGACGTCAGCCGCCGGCCAGGTCCCGGCGTGCGAACTGCCAAGCAGCCACGCTGAGCGGCACCGCCGCGTAGACCCCCAGCACCACCCAATCGCCCCACGCGACCTCGCCGCGCTGCAAGAGCGGCGCCGGATTGAACCACGCGAACGGCGAGATCTTCGCGGCCTCCTTCACCGGCGTCCACAACGGCAGCAGGAAGCTCGCCGTGTAGAGCACGACGATCACGCCGACCGACCACGACAGCGCACGGCCACGCTCGGACGAGAACGCGCTGATCACGAAGCCAATCCCGCCCAGCGCGAGCAGCAGCAGTCCACCCTGCACCCCGGCCAGCAGCATCGAGCTGGCTTCGAGACTGCCCATCGGCGACGTGACGGTGGTCGCGAGCAGACAGCCCAACGCGTAGGCCTCGCCGATCACCAGGCAGCCGACGACCAGCACGAGCAGATGGGAGGCGAACCACGAGCGTCGAGCCAGCGGGCGCGACAGCGCCAGCGCGAGCGAGCCGGCCTCGAGTTCGCCGGCAATGGCCCGGATGCCGAGGCCGACCGAGAAGAGACCACCGCCGAGCAGGAAGATGGGGTGCTGGAACCCGATCGACGCCCACTGCGCCAACGGGTCGAGGCCGACGAGGTCGAGCAGACCGCCGAACTGCTTCGCCTGCGCCTCCAACTGCTGGGTGAAGACCTCGCTCGTGGCGAACACGGCAACGAGCAGGAAGCCCCAGGCGGCGATCAGGAGCACCTCGAGCGGTAGACGGACACGCTGCTCGCGCACCAGCCGGACGATCAGCGCGCGGTTCACGCGGTCGCCTCGTCGCGGTAGTAGTCCATGAAGACCTCGTCGAGGGAGACCTCCTCGATGCGCACGTCGCGCAGCTCGAGCGTCGCGAGTGCCGCGAGCAGGGGACGCACCTCGCCGTGGTGCGCGAGCGTCACGCGTCCGCCCGTGCGATCGACGAGCGTGCACCCGGGCAAGTCGACCGCAGCATCATCCGCCGCGAGCTGGAGGATCACCGTACGGGCCTGCTGGTTCGACAGCTCGGCGATGGTGCCCTCCCCGACGATCCGGCCATCGCGGATCATCGTGACGCGATCGCACAGCGCCGCCACCTCGGCGAGAACGTGGCTCGAGAAGAGAATCGACCGGCCGGCATCGCGACGGTCGCGCAGCAGCTCGACGAGGCCGGCAAGCACGAGCGGATCGAGCCCCTCACCCGGCTCGTCGAGGATCAGCAGCGCAGGGTCGTGCTGGACTGACTGCAGCACGCCGAGCTTCTGCCGCATGCCCTTCGAGTAGGTCCGCACCGGTCGGGCGAGGTCGGCATCGTCCATGCGCAGGAGCGCACAGGCGCGCTCGCGCAGGACCGGAGCACCGCCCGACAGCTCGGCGAAGTGATCGAGCAGCTCGACGCCGCGCATGCGCCCGTACAGCCCCGGGTCGGACGGCAGGAAGCCGAGGCCTGCTCGGACGTGATGATCGCGCCACGGATCGCCGCCGAGCACCTCCACCGTGCCGCCATCGGCCTTGAGCAGCCCGACGAGAATCCGCATCGCTGTCGTCTTCCCGGCGCCGTTGGGCCCGAGAAAGCCAC
>JBILWG010000048.1:0-12138 GCA_044369995.1 Gaiellales bacterium
CGCTGGATGGCCGCGTCACGCGATGCCGACCGGGGTGGTCTCCGGGGGGTGGACACACGCGCAGGATACCCGTCGCCCTGAGGGGCGCTGGGCAAGCCGGCTCGCTATTCCCACTCGATGGTGCCGGGGGGCTTGGATGAGATGTCGAGGGCCACGCGGTTGACGCCCTGGACCTCGTTGATGATGCGCGTCGAGATGCGCTCCAGCAGGTCGTACGGGAGGCGCGCCCAGTCGGCGGTCATCGCGTCCTCGCTGGTGACGGCCCGGATGATGATCGGATACTCGTAGGTGCGGGCATCGCCCATCACCCCGACGCTCTTCACGCACGGCAGGACGGCGAAGCTCTGCCAGACCTTGTTGTACCAGCCGGCAGCGCGGATCTCCTCCTGCAGCACGAAGTCGGCGCGGCGGAGGATGTCGAGCCGCTCCTGCGTGATGTCGCCGATGATCCGGATCGCGAGGCCGGGTCCGGGGAAGGGCTGGCGCCACACCATGCGATCCGGCATGCCGAGCTCGATACCGACCTTGCGCACCTCGTCCTTGAAGAGCAGTCGCAGCGGCTCGCAGAGCTCGAGGTCCATGTCGTCCGGCAGGCCGCCCACGTTGTGGTGCGACTTGATCTTGGCGGCGGTCTTGGAGCCGGACTCGATCACGTCGGAGTAGAGCGTGCCCTGGACGAGGTACTTGATGCCCTCGAGCCGACGGGACTCCTCCTCGAAGACACGGATGAACGTCTCGCCGATGATCTTGCGCTTCTGCTCCGGCTCGGTGACCCCGGCCAGCAGCTCCAGGAAGCGCTGCTGGGCCTGCACGTGCACCAGATCGACCTTGTAGTGGTTGCCGAAGGTCTCGACGACCTGCTCGGCCTCGCCCTCGCGGAGCATGCCGTGGTCGACGAAGACGCAGGTCAGCTGGTCGCCGACGGCCCTGTGCACGAGCAGCGCGGCGACGGCGGAGTCGACGCCGCCCGACAGGGCGCAGAGCACGCGCTGGTCGCCGACCTGCGCGCGAATGCGCGCCACCTGCTCGTCGATCACGTGCTGCGGCGTCCACGTGCCGTCCTGCTCGCAGACGTGATACGCGAAGCGCTCCAGCATCTCGGTGCCGAAGGGCGTGTGGATCACCTCGGGGTGGAACTGCACGGCGTGGAGCCGCCGCTCGACGTGCTCCATCGCGGCCGTCGGCGCTCCGGGCGTCGTGGCGGTGGTGCGGAAGCCCTCGGGCAGACGCGTGACGGAGTCGTTGTGGCTCATCCAGCAGGTGTGCGTGGACGGGACGCCGTGGAACAGCACGGCGTCCGGCTGCAGCTCGATCTCGGTCTTGCCGAACTCGCCCGTGCCGGTGCCCGCGACCTCGCCGCCGAGCGCCTGCGCCATTGCCTGCATGCCGTAGCAGATGCCCAGCACGGGCAGCCCGAGTTCGAAGATGCCCGGATCGAGGCTGGGCGCCCCCGGCTCGTTGACCGAGGCCGGTCCGCCGGACAGGACGATGCCGGCCGGGTCGAGCGCGCGGATCTCGTCGAGCGAGATGTCGTGCGGCACGAGCTCGGACAGCACCCGGCACTCGCGGATGCGACGGGCGATCAGCTGGGCGTACTGGGCCCCGAAGTCGAGGACGATGATCGGGCGGTCGGCACTCACCGTGCTAGCGCGACATTCCGATGCCCTGCTCGCGCTGCAGCTTCTTGCCTTCCGTCTGCAGCGAGGGCGCGACCATGATCTCGGCCTTCTGGAACTCGTGGATCGTCTCGTACCCGGTGGTGGCCATCGACGTGCGCAGCGCGCCCATCAGGTTGAGCGTGCCGTCGTTCTCGTTGGCCGGTCCGAGCAGGATCTCCTTGAGTGTCGCGACCTGGGTGGTCTTGACGCGCGCACCGCGCGGGAGCGTGGGATGGAACGTCGCCATGCCCCAGTGCGTGCCCTTGCCGGGCGCCTCGTGGGCGCGCGCCAACGGCGAGCCGATCATCACCGAGTCGGCACCGCAGGCGATCGCCTTGGAGATGTCGCCGCCCGTGCGCATGCCGCCGTCGGCGATCACGTTGACGTACTGGCCGGTCTCGAGCAGGTGCTGGACACGGGCCGCTGCGGCATCGGCGATCGCGGTGGCCTGCGGGACGCCGACGCCGAGGACGCCACGCGTGGTGCAGGCGGCGCCCGGACCCACGCCGACGAGGACGCCAGCCGCTCCGGTGCGCATCAGGTGCAGCGCGGTCTGGTAGCTGGCGCAGCCACCCACGATGCACGGAATGCCGACGGTGGCGATGAACTCCTTCAGGTTGAGCGGCTCCACGCTGCGCGAGACGTGCTCCGCGGAGACGACGGTGCCCTGGATCACGAGCACGTCGAGGCCCGCGGCCACGACGGCCTCCCAGTTGTCGCGGACGCGCTGCGGCGTCAGCGACGCGGCGGTGATCACCCCGGCGGCCTTGATCTCACGCACGCGCTGCGCCATCAGATCGACGTCGAGCGGCGCCTCGTAGATCTCCTGCATGCGACGGGTGGCCAGCTCCGGCGGCAGCCCCGCGATCTCCTCGAGAATCGCGTCGGCATCGGCGTAGCGTCCCCACAGGCCCTCGAGGTTGAGAACGCCGAGCCCGCCCAGCTTGCCGAGCTCGATGGCCGTGGCGGGCGAGACGACGCCGTCCATGGCGGAGGCCAGCAAGGGCAGCTCGATCAGGTACGGACCCAGCTTCCAGCCGATGTCCACGTCCTCGGCGTCGCGCGTGCGCCGCGAGGGCACGATCGCAATGTCGTCAAAGCCGTAGGCGCGCCGCGCCTTCTTGCCACGTCCGATTTCGATCTCCACCGGGGTATCCGTGTCCTTTCGGCGACGACGCCCCCGCCAGCGGGACGCGTCTGCGCTGTCTGTCGATGCCTGAGACGCACACTAGTCGCGCGTTCGGACGGAGACGACTGGTGTCGGCACCCCCGGTCCGCAGGCGGAGCGGCTAGCGCAGGCTCAGCTCGTGCAGGACCGTCTGCGCGACCTGGCGCTTGACCTCGCGCGGGTCGAAGACGCCGGCCCCGGGCACGAGCGTGCTCGCGGTGCCGCAGGCCACGGCCTGGCGCAGGGCATCCTCCGGCAGGCCGTCACGCCGGCGGGCGGCGAGGAAGCCGGCCAGCAGGGCGTCGCCGGCGCCGACGGTGCTGATCGCCTCGACGCGCGGCACGGTGACCCGCAGGCGTCGCTCCTGTCCGTGCTCGCGCACCAGCAGCACGGCTCCGGTCTCGTTGGTGATCAGGACGTTGCGCGCGCCCATATCGGCGATCTCGTCGAGCGCGGCGATCAGATCCGCGTCGCCTGCGAACTCGTGGCCGACCAGCTCCTCGGCCTCCAGCTGGTTCGGCGCGACGAGGTAGGGTTCGGCCGCCACCGCCAGGCGCAGCGGTTCGCCCTCCGAGTCGAGCACGAGCTGCGCGCCGGTGCGACGCAGGCGCTTGATGGCCTGGGCGTACCAGTCCTCGGGCACGTCACGCGGGAGCGATCCCGCCAGGACGACCACGGAGGCGTCGCGGGCGATGTACTCGAGTCGATCGAGCAGGGCCTCGAGCTCGGCGACGGTGACGCTGGGGCCGTTCTCGATGATCTCCGTCTGGCGGCCGCTGGTCGGGTCGATCAGCACCGTGGAGCTGCGCGACTCGCCCGTGATCGGCACGAAGTCGTTGAGGATGCCCTCCGCGTCCAGCTCGCGCTGGATGCGGGCCCCGGTCTCGCCCCCTGCCAGCCCCGCGGCGATCACCGGCTGGTGCAGCAGCAGCAACGCGCGCGCGACGTTGATGCCCTTGCCGCCCGGCGCGACGAAGCCGTGCGCGCCACGGTGGCGCATGCCGATCTGCATGCTCGGCACCTGGATCGTCTTGTCGAGCGCGGCGTTGGGGGTGACGGTGATGATCATGTGCTCGCCACTCTAGTGGCGTTTGGCGCCCGTGGGTGGGAGCGCGTCGGTGCCCGTGCGGCGGTGCCCCGCTCAGGGCAGGAGCGCGCTGACGGCGAGGTGGTGGCGCCGTGCGGCCTCGGCGACCGCGGTCAGCCAGTCGCCGTCGTCGTCGCGCCACGTCTCGATCACGCTGCGGGCGGCCACCACGAGGCCGCCGGCCGGATGCCGCTCGAAGGCCGGGGCGAGATCCTCGATGCGTCCCCCCTGTGCCCCGACGCCCGGCAGGAGCAGCGGCGTCGTCGGCATGCGATCCCGCGCGCTGCGGACCACGGCCGGTGCGGTGGCGCCGATCACCGCACCCACGCTGGCGACGCCGCTGGTGCCGGTGCGCCCGGTGCTCCAACCGTCGATCCAGCCCGCGACGCGCTCCCATACCTCACCGCCGTCGCTGAGCGTCTGCTCCTCCAGCGCCGCGGCCCCGGGATTCGAGGTGCGGGCCAGCACGAAGACGCCGGCTCCGTGGCGGTCGGCGACCTCGAGGAAGGGCTCGACGGTGTCGGGCCCCATGTAGGCGTTGACGGTGACCGCATCGGCGAGCGGGGTCTGCTCGCCCGGGCGGATGCCGATCCAGGCCTCCGCGTAGGCCGTGGCGGTCGAGGCGATGTCCCCGCGCTTGGCGTCGGCGATGATCAGCAGCCCATGCTCTCGCGCCGTGGCGCAGACGGCATCCAGCGCCGTCAGGCCGTAGCCGCCGTACAGCTCGAACAGCGCGACCTGCGGCTTGATCGCACAGCAGTACGGTGCGACCGCCTCGATCAGTCCCTGGCAGTACCGCTCGACGGCACGGGCGTGGCCGGAGCGGTTGTCGGCGAGCCCGCGCGTGACGGCGGGAGGGAAGGGACCGCGCGGGTCGATGCCGACGCACAGCGCGCTCCCCGTCTCGGCCACCTTGGCGGCGAGACGATCTCCGAAGGGCATGGTCATCAGGCAGGCACGCTACTACGCCGGGCGGGCAGACCCCGGAACGACGAACGGCCGCTCCGTCCCCGAGGGGACGGAGCGGCCGTCACACTGCAGTGCCTCGCCGTGGCGATGGCGCCGCAGATCAGCCTCCCTTGACGCTGGCCTTCAGCTGCGAGCCGGCCGAGAACTTCGGCACCTTGGTCGCGGCGATCTGGACCTTCTCGCCCGTGCGCGGGTTGACGCCGGTGCGGGCGGCGCGCGCCTGCACGGTGAACTTGCCGAAGCCGGTGAACGTCACGTCGCCGCCACGCTTGAGCGTGTCGCTGATCGTGCTGAGCATCGCCTCGACCGCATCGCCGGCATCCTTCTTGCTCTGGCCGGTCTTGCGGGCCACCTCGTCGATGAACTCTGCCTTGGTCATGTGTTTCCTCCAGGCCGTTTGGGAACGGCACGAAGGTACCACCCCGATCGGACGGCGTTTCGCTCAACGATGCGGGTTTGTGAAAAGCGACCCGCGTAGGTAAGCCAAACACCGCAGATTCTGGCTCTGTTGAGCCAATCGCGGTGCGGCGCTCTAGCGTCCGAGCCGAAGCGCATCGGCGTCGAGCAGCCGCTCGAGCCGCACGCCGGCAGCGGTCATCGCCTCCGCCCCGCCCTCGCCGCGATCCACGACGCAGACCACCGTCTCGCAGATCAGGCCCGCCTGGCGCAGGCTGCGCACGGCATCGAGGGCGGCACCGCCGCTGGTCACGATGTCCTCGACGACGACGACGCGCTCGCCCTCCTCGAAGATCCCCTCGAGGCGGTTCGACGTGCCGTAGTCCTTGGCGGCGCTGCGCACGATCAGGAACGGCATGCCCGACGCCATGCTGGCCGACGCGGCCAGCGCGACGGCGCCCAGTTCGGGGCCGGCAACGCGCACGGCGGCCGGTTCGACCTCTGCGATCCGCGCGGCGAGGAGCTCGCCGATCTCCCGCAGCAGGTCCGGTTGCGTCTCGAAGCGGTACTTGTCGAGGTAGAAGGAGCTGCGCCGCCCCGAGCGGAGCACGAAGTCGCCCTCGAGGTAGGCGACGGCGCGGATTCGGTCGGCGAGATCGGACATCACTGGGCTCCCAGGGCGGCACGCGCTGCGCGCATCAGGCCGTCGATCTCGGGTGCCTCGTCATCGAGCGAGAGCATCGAGCCATCGGCGAAGTACAGGTCGGCGCGGGCGCCGCTCGTGGCGGTGCGCCGGCGGAGCAGGACGAGCGCGCCGGCTGCGGCTCCGGCGGTCATCAGCAGCACCAGCTGCTTGCGCATCACGCACCTCCGCCGATGGCGCGGAGCGCCTGGCGCAGGTCGTAGAAGATGAGGCCCGCGGTTGCGTCGGGGTCGGTCACGGCGACGGCAGCCAGCCCCTGCTCGCGGACCGCGAAGACGCCCGCATCGGAGAGGCCGAGCTCGCACTGCTGGATCGGCGGTCGGCCCAGCAGGCGCGCGGCGTCATCGGCGGCGGTGAGCACGCCGAAGGCGGACTCGCCGAGGCCGCCGATCTCGGCCAGCACTGCACCCGAGGCATCGAAGATCGCCACGCTGCGCAGCGCGGCGGACACGTCCAGCAGATCCGCCAGCGCGGCGGCGGGCGTCACGGTCGCTTCCATGGTGCGGACGGTAGCACGGGGTCGCTGACCGTCTCGGTGGGCTGATCCTCGATCAACTCGGTCGGCTGATCCTCCGCCCACAGCGTGGCCTCCTCATCGAACAGCTGCGTGCGCGACTCGTCGAGGTGCCGGGTCGGATCCTCCGGTCCCGGCGGCGGCAGCTCCCCCACCCGCACCTGCACGCTCACCACGAGATCCGGCAGCGCGCCGCGAATCGACTGCTCGAGCACCGTGCGGAGCTCGCGCATCCGCTCCGCCGTGGGGCGCTGTCGCACCAGCACCTCCAGCGACAGGTACTCGGCACCGCCGGTCGACCGTACGATGATGCGGCGGTGTCCGAGGATCTCGCTGGGGCCGGTGGCCACGGCGGCATCGACTGCGGCCTGCTCGCTCGCCGTCGGCAGGCGCCGCAGACCGGCACCGCCCGGACGGGCCAGCGCCACGCCTTCGAGCGCGGCCAGGAGGGCGAAGGCGATGGCCACCACCAGCGCCACCGCGGGCAGCACGTAGCCGGCCACGAGCATCGTGCCGGCCAGGACCGCCGCGGTTGCCGCCCCGCGTGTCAACGTCGTCCGCTCGGAGCGCAGCAGCGGCACCTCCAGCGTGACGCGGCTCAGCGTGAGCACGGGCAGCAGCAGGATCAGCGATGCGCTGCCCGCCGCCACGGCGACCAGCAGCCAGTGCTCCGTCAGCGTGAAGCCCGCCGCCAGCGCGGCGATCAATGCCACCGTGCTGAGGACCAGCGCCACGCCGGCGGCCGCCACGCGTCCGATCGCGCGCCGCCGGGGATCGCGCGTCTCCACGGGGGGATCCGCGACCTGGGCGAGGAGCAGCGTGGTCAGCAGCACGGCTGCGGCCAGCGCCGTCGCCGAGCCGGTCAGGAGCGACGTGGCGAGCAGGAGGAGTCCAGCCAGCCCGTAGGCGACGGGCAGGCCCAGCGTGGCGGCGCGATTCACAGACCGAGGGTATCGCGCAGGGCGCGGGCCGCGGCGCCGCGGTGCGAGCGGGCGTTCTTCTCGTCGAGCGTGAGCTCGGCACAGGTGCGGGTCTCGCCGACGGGGATCAGGATCGGGTCGTAGCCGAAGCCCCCGTCACCGCGTGGGGCGTCGGCTAGCGTGCCTTCGAGGGTGCCGTCGGCGCTGTGCTCGGTGCCGTCGGGCGCGATCGCCACCAGGACGCAGCGGAAGCGCGCACGCCGGTCAGCGGCCGTCGCCACGGCCGCCAGCAGCGCGCGCGTGCGGCCGGCGTCGTCGAGCCCCGCGCCGCCGTAGCGGGCGCTGTGCACACCGGGATCCCCGTCGAGCGCGTCGACCTCGATGCCCGAGTCGTCGGCCACGATCCACGCGCCCGGGCACTGCGCCGCACCGGCCAGCGCCTTGATCCGGGCGTTGGCGAGGAACGTCGCGCCATCCTCGACCGGTGGCTGCCAGTTCGCGATGGGCAGCACGGGGCAGCCGAGCAGACGCTCGAGCTCAGCCGCCTTCCCGGCGTTCCCCGTGGCGAGGAGGATCCGCTCGATCACGCCGCGTCGATGGCGGCCTGCTGGGCGGCACGCAGGTGGGTCATGCCGATGCCGGCGAGGTCGAGCAGGCTGTTGAGGTCGGCGCGCGGAAACGGTGTTCCCTCGGCGGTGCCCTGCACCTCGACGAGGCCGTCCGAGCCGGTCATCACGACGTTCATGTCGACGTCGGCCCGCGAGTCCTCGACGTACGGGAGGTCGAGCACGGCCCGGCCGTCGACGATGCCCACGCTGATCGCGGCGATCGAGTCGCGCAGCGCGCCGGTGCGCCCGATCCTGGCGAGCGCGAGGTGCGCGGCCACGTAGGCGCCGGTGATCGAGGCGCAGCGGGTGCCGCCATCGGCCTCCAGCACGTCGCAGTCGAGCCAGAGGGTGTTCTCCCCGAGCTGCTGCAGATCCACCACGGCGCGCAGCGAGCGGCCGATCAGACGCTGGATCTCGACGGTGCGCCCGTCGAGCTTGCCCTTGGTGGCGTCGCGCTGCTTGCGCTGGCCGGTCGAGGCGGGCAGCATCCCGTACTCGGCCGTCAGCCATCCGCGGCCCTGGCCGCGCATCCACGGTGGCACGCTCTCCTCGATGATCGCGGTGCACAGCACGCGGGTCTGCCCCACCTCGATCAGCGCCGACGGCGCCGACTGCAGGAAGCCCGGCGTGATGGCGATCGGTCGCGGCTCGTCGAACCCGCGGCCATCGGGGCGACTCATGCCTGCTCCTCCGCGTCCTTGGGCTTGGGCTTCGGCGGGATCGGCAGGCCGAGGTCCCTCCACTGCTCGTCCGCGGCCGGCGATGGCGCGTCGGTGAGCGGGTCGAAGCCGCCCGCGATCTTCGGGAATGCGATCACGTCGCGGATCGAGTCGGTTCCGGCCAGCAGCATCACCGTGCGGTCGATGCCGGGCGCGATGCCGCCGTGCGGCGGGGCGCCGTAGTGGAGTGCGCGCAGCAGGAACCCGAAGCGCTCCTCGGCCTCCTCGTCGGAGAAGCCGACGGTGCGGAAGATCCGCTCCTGCAGGTCGGGGCGGTTGATGCGGATGGAGCCCGAGGCGATCTCGCTGCCGTTGATGACCATGTCGTAGGCCTCCGACAGCACGGAGCCGGGGTCCGACTCGATGCGGGCCTCGTCCTCGGCGCGCGGCGCCGTGAACATGTGGTGCTCGGCGACCCACCGCTGCTCGTCCTCGTTCCAGCCGAACAGCGGGAAGTCGACCACGAAGAGCATCGCCCACGCCGTGGGGTCGGCCAGCTCGAAGCGCTCGGCCAGATGGGGCCGGAGCGCGCCGAGCACGCGCACCACGATGGCCTCGCTATCGGCGGCCAGGAAGATCGCGTCGCCGGGGTTGGCGCCGGTCGCTGCGCGGATGCCGTCGAGCTCGTCCTCGCTGAGGAACTTCGCGATCGGCGACCGCACCTCGCCGGACTCCTCGATCAGCAGGTACGCGAGGCCCTTGCCACCCCATTCCTTGGCGAACTCGGCGAGCTCGTCGAGGTCCTTGCGGCTGAGGCTCCCGGCACCGGGACAGGCCAGTGCGCGGACGCAGCCACCGTGCTCGATCGCCCCGGTGAAGACGCTGAAGCCCGAGCTGCGCACGAGGTCGGAGACGTCGCTGATCTCGAGGCCGTAGCGGAGGTCCGGCTTGTCGCTGCCGAAGCGCAGGATCGCCTCGCTGTGCGGCATCTTCGGGAAGGGGCGCGGCAGGTCGACGCCGAGCACCTCCTTCCAGATGCGGCAGTACAGATCCTCCGCGAGATCGAGGATCTCGTCGCGCTCGACGAACGACATCTCGAGGTCGAGCTGGGTGAACTCGAGCTGCCGATCGGCGCGCTGGGCCTCGTCACGGAAGCACCGCGCGATCTGGTAGTAGCGCTCGAGCCCGGCCATCATGTAGAGCTGCTTGAAGAGCTGCGGGGACTGCGGCAGCGCGTAGACGCTGCCGGGGTGCAGCCGGGCGGGGACGACGAAGTCGCGGGCGCCCTCGGGCGTGGACTTGGTCAGGATGGGCGTCTCGAGCTCGAGGAAGCCCTGCGCCTCGAGGTGGTCGCGGATGATGCGCGTCACCTGCGAGCGGATCTTGAGGTTGCGCTGCATCTCGTCGCGACGCAGATCCAGCGCTCGGTGGCGGATGCGCAGCGCCTCGTCGACGTTCTCGTCGTCGAGCTGGAACGGCAGCGGGTCGCTGGGCGCGAGCTCGTCGAGCTCGTCGACCAGGATCTCGATCGCGCCGGTCGGGAGGTTCGGGTTGACGGTGCCCTCGGTGCGCGCGACGACGCGGCCGCGCGCGTGGATGACGCTCTCGACGCGGATCGACTGGGCGACGGCGATCGCCTTCGGCGCGTGCTCGGGGTCGATGACGAGCTGGACGACGCCACTGCGGTCGCGGAGGTCGATGAAGACCAGGCCGCCGTGGTCGCGCAGGCGCGCGGTCCAGCCGGAGGCATGCACCTCCTCGCCGAGCTGGGAGGCGTCGAACTCGCCGCAGTGCCTGGTCCTGTACGTCACGTCCTACCCCTTCGCGTTCACGAGAAATTCGACCAGCCCGTCGAGCGGGACCTCGAGCTGCTCGCCGCTGGCCATATCGCGCACGAGGCAGACCTGGCGCGCCCACTCATCGTCGCCGCAGACGACCGTTCGTGCGGCACCGATGCGATCGGCCTGCTTCATCTGCCCCTTGACGGCACGACCCGCGAGATCGGCCTCGCACACCACGCCGGCGTCACGGGCGCGATCCAGCAGGGCGTGGAGCGCCGGGCGCGCGCCGTCGTTGAAGATCGCGAAGAACGCGTCGACGCGGTGCGCCGGGGCAGGCAGGCGGCCCTGGTCCTCGAGGGCCAGGAGCACGCGCTCGACGCCCGAGGCGAAGCCGACACCGGGCGTCGCCGGACCTCCGATCGACGCGGCCAGGCCGTCGTAGCGCCCGCCGCCGCCGATGCCGGACTGCGCACCCAGCTCGGGCCAGGCGACCTCCCAGGTGGTGCGGCTGTAGTAGTCGAGCCCGCGCACCAGCGTCGGATCGACGGTGTAGGCGATGCCACGGGCGTCGAGGAAGGCGCGCACGGCGGCGAAGTGCGCCTGCGCCTCGGCGCTCACGTGCTCGCTGATCTTGGGCGCCTTGGCCATGATCGCCTGGGACGCGGGGTCCTTGGTGTCGAAGGCCCGCAGCGGGTTGAGGTCGCGCTGGCGGCGGATCTCGTCGTCGACGTGCTCGAGGTGCTCGTCGAGGTACGCGCGCAGGATGGCGAGGTACGGCTCGCGATCGCCCTTGTCTCCGATCGTGTTGATGCGCAGCTCGACACCCTCGAGGCCAAGCGCCGCGTACCAGCGCAGCTGCAGGGCGATCAGCTCGGCGTCGACGGCCGGATCGTCGCTGCCGATGGCCTCGGCGTCGACCTGCGTGAACTCGCGGTACCGGCCGCGCTGCACGGCGGCGTAGCGGTAGCACGACCCGGCGCACCAGAGGCGCACGGGCTGGGCCTCGCGCGACAGGCCGTTGCCGAGGTAGAGGCGCATCAGCGACGCCGTGAACTCGGGTCGCAGAGCCAGCACGCGCTCGCCCTGATCCTCGAAGAGGTACATCTCCTTGCCGACGACCTCGGAGCTCTCGCCCGCGGTCCGCGAGAACAGCGCCTTCTCCTCGAAGATGGGCGTGGCGACCTCGCCGTAGCCCGCGCCCGCGCAGACCGTGCGGAAGGCGTCGAGCATGGCATGGCGAGCGGCCTGGCGGGCGGGCAGCCAGTCGAGGGTGCCACGCGGCGGGATGAAGTCGTCGCTCATGGGCGCAATCCTGACAGGAACGGGTTGGTCGCCAGCTCATGGCGCAGCGTGGTGACGGGTCCGTGCCCCGGCAGCACGTGGGTATCGAGCTCGACCTCGCGCAGCAGGAGCGCGATCGACTGCTCGAGCACCTCCCAGTCCCCTCCCTCGAGGTCCGTGCGACCCACGGAGCCGGCGAACAGCACGTCGCCCGCGGCCAGCAGCTGCGAGCCGTCGGGACCGGTCAGCAGCAGCGAGACGGCGTGAGGGTAGTGTCCGGGGGTCGCGAAGACGTCGATCGTCATGCCGGCGAGCGTCAGCTGCGTGCCGGGCTCGAGCGTTCCCTCCGGCTCGTGCTCGACGTACGGGCCGAAGCCAGGCCACAGGTGATCGT
>JBILWG010000178.1:0-4036 GCA_044369995.1 Gaiellales bacterium
TCGCTCACTGGGCACCTCCCTTGAAGACACCGAGTCTGTCGATGGCGGACTCCACGGCGCTGGACGCCGCCTGACCAAGACCGCAGATGGATGCGTCGCGCATGCAGCCACCGATCTCGGCGATCAGTTCGAGCTCCTGCTCGACCGACTCGCGCGGCTTGCCGCTGGCGAGACGCGCGAGCGCCTCCTGCTGGCGGACGGTGCCAACGCGGCACGGGACGCACTGGCCGCACGATTCGTTGCGGAAGAACTGCGCGATGCGCTGCAGGATGCGGTGCATGTTGACGGAGTCGTCGAAGACCATCACGACGCCGGAACCGAGCGTCGTCTTGGCCTCGCGCACGGCCTCGAACGAGAGCTCGATATCGAGCTCGTCGGCGCGGACGAAGCTGCCCGCGGCACCGCCGAGCAGCACGGCCTGCAGCTCGCGCCCATCGGGCACGCCTCCGGCCAGGTCGATCAGCTCGCGGAGCGTGCCGCCGAACGGCACCTCGTAGACGCCGGGGCGGGTGACGCAGCCCGACAGGCAGAACAGCTTGGTACCCGTGGAGCCCTGCGTGCCCAGCTCGGCGTAGCCGGGGCCGGACTTCATCAGGACGTCGAGCACGTTGATGAGCGTCTCGACGTTGTTGATCGCGGTCGGCTTCTGGAAGACGCCCTTCTCGACCGGGAACGGCGGCTTCGAGCGCGGCTCGCCGCGGAAGCCCTCGATCGAGTTGAAGATCGCGGTCTCCTCGCCGCAGATGTACGCGCCGGCGCCGCGACGGATCTCGAGGTCGAAGGTGAAGCCCTCGCCGAGGATGTCGTCGCCGAGCAGGCCGCGGTCGTACGCCTGGTCGATCGCGTTCTGGACGGCGCGCTCGGCCTCGGGATACTCGCCGCGGAGATAGATGAAGCCCGTCTCGGTACCCATCGCGTACGCCGCGATCGTCATCGACTCGACCAGCGAGAACGGATCGCCCTCCATGATCACGCGATCCTTGAAGGTGCCGGGCTCGGACTCGTCGGCGTTGCAGATCAGGAACTTGGGGCGGGCCGGCTGCTGGGCGACGGCCTCCCACTTGACGCCGGTCGGGAACGCGGCACCGCCGCGGCCCATCAGGCGCGAGTCCTTGACCTCGCGGATGACCCCCGCGGGGCCGAGCGCAATTGCGTTGCGCAGGGCGTCGTAGCCGCCCTTGGCGCGATAGTCGTCGAGGCTCCACGGGTCGACCACGCCGATGCGGCGCAGCAGACGCAGGCTCGGATCGCCGAGCTGGTTGGGCACGGCGGGCTCGGTGCCCACAACTCCCTCTTCCTCGGCAAGCGAGGCGAACGCGGTGCCGCTCGAGGCGGGTGCGTAGGTGCGGGTGAACGGCTCGAGGCCGGCCTCCATCATCAACACGGCCGGGCCGCGGTCGCACTGGCCGAGGCACGGCGAGCGGTGCCACGTCGAACGACCATCGGTCGAGACGGCACCTTCCGGACCGAAGCGCTCCTGGAGCGTGGCGATCAGATCGTCGGAGCCGAGGCACTTGCACGCGATGTCCTCGCAGACGTGCAGCACGCGCGGCGGCGAGGGCTCGGTCGCGAGCATCATGTAGAACGACGCGACGCCGTAGACCTCGGCGGGCGCAACCATCAGGCGCTTCGAGATGTACGCCAGCGCCGGCGCGCTGATGTACCCGATGCGATCTTGCACGGCCCACAGCACGGGCAGCAGCAGGTGCCGATCCTCGCGGGACTCGTGGCCGCCTTCGGCGACGCGGGTGTCGGCAAGCGCGTCGCGCTCGCCGCCGTCCCAGCCCGAGAGCGGCGGGCCGAGGAGCTGGTCCACGGCCTCCTTCTCGACCTCGGTCGGGGCAACGTCGAGGAGCTTGATGTCCACTAGTCGCCCGCCACCAGTTCGCGGTCGGCATATGCGGTCATGGTCTGCTCGCCCTCGGCGAGCTTCTCGACCTTGATCGCGCACGCCTTGAACTCGGCGGTGCCGCTCTTCTCGTCGACGGCATCGATCGTGAGCTGGTTCACGTCGACCTGGTCGGGGAAGTGAAACGTCATGAAGCCGAGACCAGGACGCAGCCGGACGTCGGTGCGAACCGGCGACTCGACCGAGCCGCGACGCGAGGAGACGCGCACGATCTCACCGTCTTCGAGGTTCATGCGCTCCATGTCCTCGGGGCAGAGCTCGAGGAACTCGCCGGCGTGCAGCGGACTCGTGAACTTCTCGGTCTGGACACCCGTGTTGTACGACTCGAGCCGACGACCCGTGGTGAGGCGGATCGGGAACTCGGCGTCGGTCGCCTCGAACGGCGGGCGGTCGTGCACCGGTACGAACGGCGCGAGCATCCCCTGCACCGGGTCGGCCCAGAGGCGCTCGTGCAGTCGCGGCGAGCCAGCATGGCCCTCCTCGGGGCACGGCCACTGGATGCCGCCGAGCTCTTCGAGCCGCGCGTACGACATGCCGGTGTGCATCGGCGACAGCGAGCGCAGCTCGTTCCAGATGTCCTCGCTGGTCGGGTAGTTCCAATCGAAGCCCAGGCGCTTGGCCAGCTCCGCGAGGATCCACTGGTCGTCCATCGCCTCGCCCGGCGGGTCGAGCGCCTTGCGCACGCGCTGGACGCGACGCTCGGAGTTGGTGACCGTCCCGTCGGACTCGCACCACGAGGCAGAGCCCGGCAGGATCACGTCGGCGAGCTCGGCCGTCTTCGTGGCGAAGATGTCCTGCACGACGAGGAAGTCGAGACCACCCAGCAGCGTGCGGATGCGATTCGAGTCGGCGTCGGACTGGGCCGGGTTCTCGCCGATGATGTAGCAGTACTTCAGCTCCCCGGTCTCCATGCCGTGGAACATCTGCGTGAGGTGCCAGCCGTAGCGATCCCGGATCGGCACGCCGTAGGCCTGCGCGAACTTCTCGCGTGCCTCGTGGTTGTTCTCGATGTCCTGGAAGCCCGGCAGGCGGTTCGGGATCGCGCCCATGTCGCCGCCGCCCTGCACGTTGTTCTGGCCGCGCAGCGGGTTGAGGCCCGAGCCGTAGCGCCCGACGTGGCCGCAGACCAGCGCCAGCGAGATCAGGCTGAGGACGTTGTCGACGCCCGTGTGGTGCTCGGTGATGCCGAGCGTCCACGAGATCATCGCGCGATCGGCCTTGGCGTAGGCATGGGCGACCTCGCGGATCGCCTCGGCCGGCACGCCGGTGAGCTCCTCAGCACGCTCGAGCGTGTACTCGGCGACGTGCTTTCGATAGTTCTCGAAGTTCTCCGTGGAGTGCTCGATGAAGGCCATGTTGGCGAGACCCGCTTGGATGATCTCGTTGGCCATGGCGTTGGCGAGGGCGATGTCGGACCCGACGTTGTTGCCGAGCCAGATGTCGGCCCACTGGGCGGTCTCAGAACGGCGGGGGTCGACGACGAAGAGCCGCGCACCGTTGTGAATGCCCTTGAGGACGTGATGGAAGAAGATCGGATGCGCATTGCGGGCATTCGAGCCCCACAGCAGGATCACATCGGTGTCGTGATACTCCTCGTACGAGGACGTTCCGCCACCCGCTCCAAAGACCGTCGCCAGACCGACGACGCTAGGAGCGTGTCAAGTTCTGTTACATGAGTCGACGTTGTTCGACCCCATCACCTGACGGGTGAACTTGCCGGCGAGGTAGTTGACCTCGTTGGAGGCCTTCGAGCAGGAGAACATGCCGTAGCTCTTCGAGGTATCGAGCTCGCGCGCAGGCGCGAGGCCGGCGGCGGCGTAATCGAGCGCCTCCTCCCAGCTGGCGGGTCGGAACTCGCCGTTCTCCTTGATCCACGGGTGCGTCAGGCGCCCCTTGGGCAGTTTCGTCGTCGTCATCGCAGCAGTCCTCCAGCGGATAGGCGTGATCACGGAGATGATGACGGGCACGCGAGCCCCGTGAAACATGGAATTGCCACTTGTGTGATAGGCAGTGACTATCATTGCGCTGTGCAGTTGAGACAGTTGGAATACGTCATCGCCCTTGCGCGCGAACGCCACTTCGGCCGCGCTGCTGCTGCATGTCACGTCTCGCAGCCATCACTCAGCG
>JBILWG010000179.1:0-4003 GCA_044369995.1 Gaiellales bacterium
GCCGACAGGGTCGCCTGCCCCTGGGTGAATCGCTCCCGGCCGATGATCGCGGCAATCGCACCGAAGACGGCCGCATCGACGAAGACCCGCGCCGTGCCGATCGCAAACGCCGCGATGAGGATGATGAGAATCGGCGGCGGCCCCGTGATCGCCCAGAACGGGATCACCAGCGCCGCGACGATCTGCGTGGCGTGCGCCACCCACATCACCGTGCGCCGCCGATGGCGATCGCCGATCACGCCCGCCGGCAGACCGAAGATGACGTACGGGAAGATCGACAGCGCGAAGATCAGCCCGGCCTGCGTGCTCGAGCCGCCGTGATCCAGCACGATCCATGGCAACGCGATCAACGAGATGCCGGCGGCGACGACGTCGACCGCCTGTGCGAGCAGCAGCAGTCGGCCGTCCCGATCGGCGAGAAGCGGGTCGCTGCGCAGAGGATCAGCTGCCGGGCTTCACGCCCATCACCCAGATCGCAATGGCGATGGCGATGATCTCGCCGGCGCCGATCCAGATGATGCGCTTGGCCAGCGCGATCGACTCGCTATCCGTCGTCGCGTTGCGCATCTTGCGCGCGGTCGGGTGCATCAGCGCACTGCCGACGACCGCCGCGACCAGCCAGAGGATGAAGCCGATGTTGATCCACATGCCGCTGCCGAGGTTGAAGGCAGCGACCATCCAGATGCCGGAGATCAGCAGGATCACCGCAGCGGGCAGGCCGATGCGCGTCGAGAAGCGGACCACCGCGACCGCACCGGTGAGGATGCCGTTCTCGGCGCGCCGCGTGGAGAGCGTCGCGAAGACGAGCGAGCCGAAGAGGCTGCCGAGCCAGATGTAGGCGGCCAGCGAGTGGATCAGCGCGAGGGTGTCGTAGCTCATGGCCTTGGCTCGGTCTCCATCAGGGGTCGGTCGAGGATTGCAGCGTAGTCGCGCCGCGGCGCGGCTACCCAGAGGTCCCAGGGATGCGGCTCCCCCTTCGCCCGATCTTCGGCGCCTCCTTCCCGCAACAGCACCGCCAGCTGGTCGACGCGAGCGATCAGCCGACGCTGCCACGCCTCATCATCGGGAGCCGGTTCCTCGAGCAATTCCGCAATCGAGCCGGCCAAGCGATTGGCGTGCACCGCGTTCTCGGGCGTCGGATCCACCAGCAGGCGCTGCCACGCCCCCGAGGTGAACTCCTCCCACGCCTCGTCGAGCTCGTCGGGACCCGCCAGAGCACCCGTCGCGTCGGCGGCGACGGCGTACCGCTGCTCGAAGTCGGCGCGCTCGGCATCGTCGGTCGGCATAGGTCGCAGCCTAGGCGGTCGATCCGCCTTGTGGTCCGGATCGACCGCGCCGCCGGATGCACCACTGACCTACCCTGCCTCTGTGGCCACCATGCACCTCGCAGGCGTGACGAAGTCGTTCGGCGATCGCACGCTGCTCGACGACGTCTCGCTGCGCGTCAGCACGGGCCAGCGCCTCTGCCTGGTGGGTCGCAACGGCGTCGGCAAGACGACGCTGCTGCGCATCATCGCCGGCGAGATGGCGCCCGATAGCGGCGAGGTCGGCATTCCGCGGGGCTGGCGCGTGGCACTGCACGACCAGCGTCCGCCCCGCGCCGACGGCCGCACGCTCGGCCTCTACGTGGCCGAGCTGCTCGGCGACGTCGAGTCGATCGAGCGGCGCCTGTCCGAGCTCGAGCAGGCGATGGCGGGCGGCGACCACTCCGACGCCACCATGCACGCGTACTCGACCACGCAGGCCGAGTTCGACCAGGTCGGCGGGTACACATGGCGCATCCACGTCGAGTCGGTGCTGCGCGGGCTCGGCTTCGAGGACAGCGACATGGAGCGCGAGCTCTCGACCTTCTCCGGCGGCGAGCTGACCCGTGCCGCGCTCGCGCGCACGCTGTCGGCCAACCCCGACGTGCTGCTGCTCGACGAGCCGACCAACCACCTCGACCTCAAGAACCTCGAGTGGCTCGAGAACGAGCTCGCGGAATTCCCCGGTGCCGTGCTCGTCGTCTCGCACGATCGCTGGTTCCTGGAGGCCGTCGCGACCGGCGTCGTCGAACTCGGTCGGGGACGCGCCCGCAACTACAACATGAAGTACTCGGCGTACCGTCGGGAGCGCATCCTCGAGGAGACGCAGGCGATCGAGCAGTACGAGCGCCAGCAGGAGGAGATCAAGCGGCTCGAGGGCTTCATCAGCCGCTTCGGCGCCGGCACGCGTGCCAAGCAGGCCAAATCGCTCGGCAAGAAGCTCGGCAAGATCGAGCGCGTGCACATGCCGCAGCGCGATCTGCAGTTGAAGTTCGGCTTCCCGAAGACCGTCAAGCCGAGCCGCGACGTGCTCGAGGTGAAGGACCTCACGCTGACCGCCGGCGATCGCACGCTGTTCGAGGACGGCTCGTTCGTGCTGGAGCGCGGCAGGCGCATGGCGGTGATCGGCCCCAACGGTGCCGGCAAGACGTCGCTGATCGAGACGCTGATCGGCGAGCGCCAGCCCGCCAAGGGCTCGATCAAGCACGGTTACAACGCGGAGATCGCGTACTTCTCGCAGCACGCCGACGACCTGCCGGCGAACGCGACGGTGCTCGAGGCGATGAGCAACGGCTCACCGCTCGGCACGACGGACTGCCGCACGCTGCTCGGCCGCTTCATGTTCCCCGGCAGCGAGGTCGAGAAGAAGGTCGAGGTGCTGTCGGGTGGCGAGCGGCGCCGCCTGCTGCTCGCGAAGATGGTCGCCACCGGCGCCAACGTCCTGGTGCTCGACGAGCCGACGAACCACCTCGACGTCGAGGCCTGCGAGGCACTCGAGGCCGCGCTCGACGCCTACGACGGCGCGATCCTGATGGTCTCGCACGACCGCGCGCTGATCGATGCGATCGCGGAGGAGACGCTGTCGATCGAAGACGGCACGCTGGTCCGCCGCGATGGCGACTACGAGGACTTCCTCGCCGCAACCGATGGCGGTGTGCGCGAGAAGACCGTCAAGAAGACGACTGCCCAGGCAGCGAAGCCGAAGAAGGCGAAGGGGCCGACGAAGCTGACGCCGGAGCAGCAGCGCGTGCGCGAGCTCGAGGCCGAGGTCGCGGCCAAGGAGGAGACGATCGC
Organism: Gaiellales bacterium; assembly: GCA_044369995.1. Lineage (GTDB taxonomy): Bacteria > Actinomycetota > Thermoleophilia > Gaiellales > F1-60-MAGs149 > F1-60-MAGs149. The sequence goes on from JBILWG010000179.1 coordinate 3,099, forward strand.
GGCGCTCGAGGCCGAGCTCGCCGACGCCAGCGTCCGCGCAGACCACCAGCTGTTCGGCCAGACGGCGAAGGCGCACAGCCAGCGGCAGGAGGAGCTGCGCCAGCTGATGAAGGAGTGGGAGGCGGCCGAGATCGCGGCGGCCTCCTCGGTGAGCGGCTAGCATCCGAGGCATGCGACAGATCGTCGACCGACTTCAGGAGAGCGCGTTCAAGGTCTCCGAGCAGGGCCAGCGGCTGATCCGCGCCGAGATCGCGCTCGCCCAAGCCGAGGTGAAGGCCAAGGCCCAGCAGGCGGCGCCCGGTGTCGGCCTGCTCGTCTTCGCCGGCGCCCTCGCGTTTCTCTCGCTGTTCGCCGTGATGATCTGCATCATCTGGGCGCTCGCCAACGTCGTCGCGATCTGGCTCGCCGCGCTGATCACCGCCATCGGCTTCCTGGTGCTGGCCGGTCTCTGTGGCGTCGCCGGCAAGTCGATCCTGCAGAAGGTCGGCCCGCCGATTCCGGAGACGGCGCTCGGCATCGCCAAGGGCACTCCGGCCGAGCTCGGCATCGTGCCGTCGACGGCCGAAGACACAACGCTGCAGGGAGAGCGCTGATGCGCGAGAACAAGCAGGTCGCCGCGGCCCGCGTCGAGGCCGAGGCCGCGCAGGCCGGCTTCGTGGAGGCCGTCGGCAATCTCGGCTCGTCCGCCGACAGTGCCCGCCTGGAGGCCACCGCCTCCGCCAAGCGCATCGCCCCGATCGCGATCGCCGCAGCGGGCGCGCTCGTGCTGGTCGGGGTGCTGCGCAAGCTGCGCTAGACCTTTGCATAGGGGTCTGGCCCCTTTGCAAAGCTCGACAGCGACCATCGACGCAGGCACCACCTCCATCGAGCTTTGCAAGGGGGCCAGACCCCTATGCAAAGGTCGA
>JBILWG010000181.1:0-3981 GCA_044369995.1 Gaiellales bacterium
AACTCCACCTCGTGCGCGCTGACCCGCAGGTCGAAGCCGTGCGCCTGCAGGATCGCGTGGATCAGCGACTCGAAGCCGGCCGAGACGACGATCGGCTCGATGTCGTGCGCCGCGCAGAACGCGAACAGCTCGCGCGCTCCAGGTCGGATGGCGACGGTGTCGACGAGGAAGGCGGTGACCTCCTCGCGCGTGGCGGTGATGCGGGCGATCTGCTGGGCCAGGCACTCATCGAGCGTGATCTCGCCGTTCGTCAGCGCCTGATCCGCCGCCTCGAAGTCCGCGGGTGCCCACCGCGCGGAGAACCAGTCGACGGTGTCGTGCGTGGCGAGCGTGCCGTCGAAGTCGATCGCGAGCAGCATGCTCACGGCGCGGGCTCCTCGTCGGGCGCGAGGGCGCGCAACTCGTCACGCGGAATCGCGAGGTCGGGCATGCCGTACTGCTCGCCGAGGAACTCACCGAGGCGCGCGATGTGCACGGCCGCCTTCCGGGTGCCTTCCGCAGAATCCGCCAGAGCGTGCGCGCGATGCCACGTCACGAACGCGCGCAGGTCGTCGGGCCTCAGCGTCTGGAGGGGCTGCTCGACGCGGTCGCCGAGCTCCAGCCGGAACAGCCGCAGCGTGCGGCGATACGACGTGTGCGGCGTGAAGGCGAGGGACTCGATCCACTCGTCCTCGAAGGCGTCGAGCGCCTCCCCGATCGTCATCACGAGAGCGTCCCGCTCTCGGCGTGGCGGGCGATGGCGCGCAGCAGGGATGCGCGCACGAGGTTGGAGGCCGGCCGGACGAGGCGCCAATACGGGTTGAAGCGGCTAGCGGCGAGCGGCCCGACGATGATCCGCGTCTCGGTAATCAGCAGCGTGCCGTACGACGCCTCCGCACACCGGATGCTGACGGCGACCTTGACGGCGTCGAGCGCCTCGGCCGCCACGAAGGCAGCGGCGTCGCCGACGGCGCGCTCTGGCGCTCCCCCCGGCCAGGGTCGGCCGATGAAGCCGATGCAGACCTCGTCCTGGTCCTCGCCGAGCCGCACGAAGCCGGGCTCGAAGTCGCCGGTCTGGACAAAGGGCCGGTCCAGCCCACGACTCTCGCCCTTCGTGCGCACGGCGACGAGCAGGGAGGCGACGCGCGCCTCATCGAGGGAGGTCTCGCGGATCGCCTGCGCGACGCGCTCCGGCGAGGCCTGGACGTCGCGGCCATGCACCGTGCGATACGTCCACGTGGGGACGATCGCGTCGAGCAGGGTCGGAACCGCGTGGTCGGAGGCCATCGGGCGCATGGTATGGGAGAATCCCCGCTATGGAGCCCACCGCCCGCGACGTGGATCGCCTGATCGGTCCCGCCACCCCGCACTTCGCGTACCAGATCCGCCAGCGGGTCGAGAACCTGATCGGCGACCTGCCGACCGACCATCCCGTGCGCGCCTACGCCGCCGAGCGCCTCGCCCTGCTCGATGGCCTCGGGCATACGACCTCCAAGGGCGACTGGGGCGATCCCAGCATGCCGGCGTGAGCGGCTCGCTCGAGGGGCGTCTCGCCCTGGTGACGGGCGGCTCGCGCGGCATTGGCCGCGCCATCACGCTCGATCTGGTGCAGCGCGGCGCGACGGTCGCCTTCTCGTACCTGCGCAACGGCGATGCCGCGGAGGAGACGCTGGCGCAGGTCAAGGCGCTGGGCGGCACGGCCTGCGCCATCAAGGGCCGCATCGACGATACGGAGCGCTGCAACGCGCTGGTCGATGAGGCGGCGGCGCAGCTCGGCGGTCTCGATCTGCTCGTCTCGAATGCCGCCTCCGGCGTGATCCGCCCGTTGATGGAGCTGACGGAGAAGCACTGGGACTGGACGCTCGACACGAATGCGCGTGCGCTGATGCTCCTGTCGCAGCGTGCCGCGCCGCTGATGGAGGCGCGTGGCGGTGGCGGCATCATCGCGATCTCGTCGCTCGGCTCGTTCCGCGTGCTCGACAACTACACCCTCGTCGGCGTCTCCAAGGCGGCGCTGGAGGCATGCGTGCGGTATCTCGCCGTCGAGCTGGCCCCCATGGGCATCCGCGTCAACGCGGCCTCCGGCGGCGTGGTCCACACCGACGCGCTCGACCATTTCGACAACAAGGACGAGATGCTGGCGATGGGCGATCGCACGCCCGCCGGCCGCATCGTCGAGCCGCAGGACATCGCCAACGCCGTCGCCTGGCTCGCCGGCCCCGAGTCCACGATGATCGTCGGTCAGACGCTGATCATCGACGGCGGCTACTCGCTGCCCGCTTGACCCGCACCGTCCAGTGCCTTCGTGTCAACGGGGGCGTCGAGGCGCCGTAGGGCAGGGACGGTGAGCGCGAGCAGCGCGGTCAGCGCGAAGGCCGCGCCGAGCATGAGGTACACGACGTCGACGCCCCAGGTGTCCACGCCGAGCCCGGTCGCCAAGATCATCACGGGCGGCACCGCAGTGAAGAGCGTCATTTCGACGGCGAACACGCGGCCCTGCACCGCAGCCGGCATGCGCGTCTGAACGAGCGATGCGACGAGCGGACTGACGGGGCCCCAACTCGCCCCGAGGAGCGCACCAGCGAGGGCCATCAGTGGCACGGGCGGCAGGAAGGCCAGTGGTATCGCCGCCACGGCGGTGCCGACGAGTGCGAGCTGGAAGATGCGGACGCGGCCGATGCGCCCCACGAGCCAGCCGTAGGCGAAGGCGCCGGCGACGTAGCCGCCCGCCATGGCAGAGAGGACGATGCCCAGGCCGACGGTGTCTCCGATGTTCTCGAAGTGCACGGGCAGCACCACGACTTCTGCCGGAAAGTACAGCGCGGCGAGGATCGCGTTGACGATCGTCAACGCACGCAACGGGTGGTCGCGCCAGAGCGCGCGGACTCCGGCGACGAGTTCGGTCAGGCGACTCGTACCACCCGCGCTGGCCGCGCCGGCTGAGGGAACCCCGGCAGCGCGAACGAAGGCCATCGAGATCGCAGCCCCCACGGCGAGTGCGCCGGCAGTGAGGAACGTGGCGCCCGTCCCGAGGCCGGCCACGAGCAACGCACCGAGTGGCGGCCCGGCGGCCCACCCCAGTCCGAAGAGCGCGTCGTGAATGCCGTTGACCTTGTCGACGGGGACACCAGAGGCACGAGCGGCCGGCTCGATGGCGGCCTTGCGCGCGGTGAACCCCACGGGGTCGATGACCGCCCCGAGCACCGCGAGCACGATGATGGCCGGCACGCTCAGCGCATCAACGGCGAGGAGGATCGGGATCATCAGCACCGATGTCGCCGACGCGACGTCGGAGGCAACGCTGTTCCAGCGCGGGCCGTACCGGTCGATCATCGCGCCGACGAGCGGGAGGGCAACGAGGCTCGGTAGGACGGCGATCAGGCCGATCAACCCGTACAGCGCCGCCGAGCCCGTCTCCCGCAGCACGAGCAGGGGGATCGCGATGACGACGATGCCGTTGCCGATGCCGCTGAGGATGTTGGCGGTCTCGAGCAGCGCAACGGGCGCAAGGGTTCGACGACGGGACACGGCGGCCATACAGCGATTCTAACATCGATGTTCAGATCCGAACACGCGTGTTATCATTGCTGCGTGACCGTGTCCACCGACGCCATCCTCGAAACGGCCACGCGCGTCCTGGCCGCCTCGCCGACGGCCACGCTGGCGGACGTCGCCCGGGCGGCCGGCATCAGCCGCACCACGCTGTTCATGCGCTTCGCCACCCGCGACGAGCTCCTCCTGGCCCTGGCCGTCGATGCGATCGATCACATCGACGCCGCGATCCTCGCGGCCAGGATCACCGACGCCTCTCAGGATCCCGTCGTGGCGCTCGCCGACCTGACCGAGGCGATGATGCCGCTCGGCGCCCGGCTCGGCTACCTGTTGCGGGAGCGCTCCCTCGACGACAACGAGGAGCTGCAGGAGCGCTGGTCGCGCATCGACCGCACGATCACCGACGCCGTCCGACGCGCGCAGGCCGCAGACCGCGTGCGCGCGGACCTG
>JBILWG010000180.1:0-3981 GCA_044369995.1 Gaiellales bacterium
TGCCCGGCGGCAGCAGCCCCTCGAGGTCGTACTCGCCCTCCTCGACGTGGTCGAGCTCGAGATCCGGCGAACCGCTCGGCTCGCTGATCGGCTCGTTCGGGTCGATGAACGGATCCCCACCGGGAATGAGGCTGATCGGGGGCAGAATCGGATCGCCCGGCAGCACCTGCTTCATGGACAGCGAGAGGCGGCGCCGTTCGGCGTCGATCTCGATGATGCGCACAAGCACGTGATCGTTCTGGGAGACGATCTCGCGCGGGTTCTCGATGTGGCGCTCGGCCAGCTCGGAGATGTGGACGAGGCCCTCGACGCCCTGCAGGATCTCGACGAACGCGCCGAACGTGACCACCTTCGTGGCCCGACCGTGCACGACGTCGCCCTGCTGGTAGCTCTCGAGGACACGCTGCCACGGGTCGGCCTGCGTCTGCTTGAGGCCGAGCGAGATGCGCTGCCGATCGCGGTCGACGTCGAGCACCTTGACCTCGACCTCCTGGCCGATCTCGAGCAGCTCCGACGGGTGGTTGACGTGGCTCCAGGACAGCTCGGAGATGTGGATCAGGCCGTCGATGCCGTCGAGGTCGACGAACGCGCCGAAGTCGACGATGTTCGAGACCACGCCGGTGACGGTCTTGCCCGGGGCGAGGTCGTCGAGGATGCGCTGGCGCACCTCGCGGCGCTCCTCCTCGAGCATGGCGCGACGGGACAGCACGACGTTGTTGCGGGAGCGGTTGAGCTCGATCACCTTGCACCGCAGCTCCTGGCCGCGGAACTCCTCGAGATCCTGCACGCGGCGGATGTCGACCAGCGAGGCAGGCAGGAAGCCGCGGACGCCGAGATCGATGATCAGGCCGCCCTTGACGACCTCGATGACGGTGCCGTCGACCGGCTCGCCGGACTCGGCGGCGGCCTCGATGCGCTTCCACGCCTTCTCGAAGCGGGCGCGCTTCTTGGAGAGGATCAGACGGCCGTCGGCGTCCTCCTTCTGCATGACGAGCGCGTCGACCTCCTCGCCCATCTCGACCTCGTCGCCGGGGTCGACGGAGCGGCGGATGCTCAGCTCGGCGACGGGGATGACGCCCTCGCTCTTGTAGCCGATGTCGATCAGGACCTCGTCCTTGTCGATGCGCACGACCTTGCCCGTGACGACGTCACCCTCGGCGAACTCGGTGATCGTGGCGTCGTAGTTGGGCACCATCTCACCGTCGACCTCGATCCAGACGCTGGGATCGGCGGCGATCATCTCTTCTTTGGTCATGCTCATCGGTAGAGGACTGTCCTTGTCAATTGCGGGTCGGGCGACCCTGATACAGCGCGAGAGCGTACCAATCCGCTGGCGGCGGGGCTCCAGCCCGCGCTACTCCTTGGCTGCGGCCCACGTGGCGCCGACGCCCGCGTCGGCGACGAGCGGCGGGTCGAGCGCGTAGGCGCTGACCATCTCCTCCACGATCAGCGCGCGCACCGTGTCCACGTCGGTGGTCGCGACCTCGAAGACGAGCTCGTCGTGCACCTGGAGTACCAGTCGGGCGCTCCGGCCCTCGTCGCGGATGCGTCGGTCGCACGCGATCATGGCGACCTTGATGATGTCGGCGGCGCTGCCCTGGATCAGCGAGTTGACCGCGAGGCGCTCGCCCAGCTGTCGAGTCTGGCGATTCTGCGCCCGCAGCTCGGGAATCGGACGCTGCCGCCCGAGCAGGGTCAGCGCATAGCCCCGCTGTGCGGTCTCGTCGATGGTCTGCGCGATGAACGCCTGCACGGCCGGATAGCGCCCCAGGTAGGTGTCGATGTAGCTCTGCGCCTCGTCCCGGCTGATCTCGAGCTGCTCGGCGAGACCGAAGGAGCTGATGCCGTAGATGATCCCGAAGTTGACGGCCTTGGCGCGATCGCGCTCCTGTTTGGTGACGTCCTCTGGCGCCGTTCCGAGCACCTCGGCGGCGGTGGCGCGGTGGACGTCATCACCGCGCCGGAAGGCCTCCACCAGGCCCGGCTCCTGGCAGAGGTGCGCCAGGATGCGCAGCTCCACCTGGGAGTAGTCGCAGGCGATCAGCTGCGTGCCCGGCGGCGCGATGAAGGCGGCTCGGATCTCCTGGCCGATCGGGGTGCGGACGGGAATCGCCTGGAGATTGGGATTCGTGCAGGAGAGCCGCCCGGTCGCAGCGGTGTGCTGCGAGAACGTCGTGTGGATGCGCCCATCGGCGGCAGCCGCCTCGGGCAGCGCGCGCAGGTAGGTCGAGAGCAGCTTGGATAGCTCGCGCCAGCGTTCGATGACGGGGATGATCGGATGCAGCGCACGCAGCTTGGCCAGCACCGTGCGGTCGGTCGATGGCCCGGTCTTGCCGGTCGTCTGCACCGGCAGGTCGAGTCGTCCGAACAGGATCTCCCCGAGCTGCTTGGGTGAGCCGAGGGTGAACGGTCCGCCCGCGAGCCGATGGGCCTCCGTCTCCAGCTCTGCGACCTCGTCGGCGCAGCGGGCGGCGATCGCCTCGAGGACGGGGATGTCGACGGCGATGCCCGTGCGCTCCAGCTCGGCGAGCACGGGGACGAGCGGCAGCTCGAGGTCGGCGAGGAGCGGCAGGAGGCGGCGCTCGGCCAGCCGCTCGGACAGCGGCTGGCGCAGGAGTCGTGCGGCGATCGCCTCGCGCAGCGCGGCGGCGCCATCTCCCTCGGTGGCGACGACGAGGGCGTGCTCCCGGAGCAGATCATCGATTGCGTAGCCGTTGCGGCCGGGATCCAGGAGGTACGCCGCGAGGGCGGTGTCGAAGGCGGGCGCGAGTCGCTCCGTGCCGGTGGCCCGCAGCACCGCCTTCACGTCATGCCCGATCAGTGCCGGCTCGGCGAGCGCCTCCGCGACCCCCGGACTGTGCGGATCGACGATCCAGCTGCCCTGCTCGGTGGCAACCGCCAGCAGGCCATCCGCCACGGCGACGCCCGCCTCGGCGCAGTCGGCGAGCCGTGCACGCAGTTCGCTCCCATCGACCCGTGTCCCGGTCGCCCCCGGACCGCTCGGCGCGGCGGTGGCGGCGGCGAGCGAGGGCAGCAGCGCGTCGAGCTCGTCGAGACGGCGCAGCAGCTGGTGCATCTCCCACTTGCGGAACAGCTCTGCGAGGCGCGAGCGATCCGGCGGCGCGTCGAGGACGCCGCTGGGATCGAAGTCGGCCAGTTCGGGAATGTCGCGGACGATCGTTCCGAGCTCGCGCGAGCGGAACGCCTCCTCGCGATGCTCGATCAGATTCTGCTTGCGCTTCGGCCCCTTGATCTCGTCGAGGTGGGCGTAGACGCCTTCGAGCGTGCCGTACGCGTCGAGCAGCTCGGCCGCGGTCTTCTCGCCGATGCCCGGCACGCCCGGGATGTCGTCCGAGGTGTCGCCCTTCAGCCCGATCAGGTCGGGGACGGCGGTGTGCGGCACGCCGAGGCGCTCGGCGACGCGCTCGGGCGTGTACACCAGCACCTCGGTCATCCCGCGCGGGTTCATCATCAGGCAGACGAGATCGCTGACGAGCTGGAACGCGTCGCGATCGGTCGAGACGATGCACGTGGCGATCGCCTGCTCGTCGCTGAGCCGGGAGAGCGTCCCGATGACGTCGTCCGCCTCGCGCCCGACGACGCTGAGATTGCGGTAGCCGAAGGCCTCGACGAGCTCCGGGAAGAAGGGCCGCTGCTCCTTGAGCAGCTCCGGCGTCGGCTTGCGCGAGCCCTTGTAGCCCGGGTGCAGCTCGAGGCGCTCGGTGGGCTTCTCGTCCCAGCAGACGACCACGCCGGAGGGCTGGTAGTCCTGCAGCAGCTTCATCAGCATGCTGGCGAAGCCGAACAGGGCGCCGGTCGGAAAGCCGTCGCTCGTCGAGAAGTCCTCCGGCAGTGCGTAGTACGCGCGGTACGCCAGAGAGTTGCCGTCGACGAGGAAGAGCCTGCTCTCACGGGCGGGCGTGTCGTTGAGATCGAGCTCGGAGGCCTTCTTCACCATGGGTGCAGCCTAGCCGTCACGGC
>JBILWG010000009.1:0-30236 GCA_044369995.1 Gaiellales bacterium
GCCTTCGCGCATCAGCGCGTGCCCGAAGAGCACCAGCCAGAGCTGGCACGACTCGACGAGTGGCTGATCCGCACGCGCGAGGGAGATCGCGACGAGCTCCCCTTCGTACCCGCTGACGCGGTCTGGCGCGAGCTCTCGGTCGGGCCGGATCGCTGCCGTGGTGCGCGCTGCACCGAGCGCGACGGGTGCTTCGCCGAGCTGGCGCGCGAGCGTGCCACCGGCTGCCAGCTCGTGCTCGTCAACCACGCGCTGTACCTCGCGGATCTCGCGCTGCGCTCGGCGCGCGGCGGCGAGCCGGTGATCCTGCCCGAGCACGATGTGCTGATCGTCGATGAGGCGCATGACTTCGAGAAGATCGCCGCCGAGTCGCTGGGCGCACGCGTCTCCGGCCCCGCCCTGTCGCGGTTCGCACGCGACGTCGACAACGCGTGCGCCTCGGTCGCCAAGATCCCGCCGGCGGCCGACCTCGCGATGCTGCAGGTGCACGGGGACCGGTTGTTCAACGCGCTGCCGGAGGGGCGGCGCGTCCGGCTCGACGAGCAGCGCCTGCAGCAGCTGCCACGCGACGCCGCCGACGCCATGCGCGTGGCGCTCGATGCGATCGCGGAGCGGATCAAGGAGCATTCCGACGAGTGCGAGGCGCTCGCCCGGCAGGCTCAGCGCCAGGCCTACGCGCTCGAGGCGATTCTCGCGCCCGACCACGAGGAGACGGTCGTCTGGTCCGAGCGCGACGCGCGCGGCGGCGTCGAGCTGCGGGCCGCACCCACGGTCGTCGGACCGCTGCTGCGCGAGCATCTCTGGGATCGCCTCCACGCCGGCATCCTCGTCAGCGCGACGCTGGCCGACAGCGAGGGGCTGACGGGGATCTGCCGACGGCTCGGTGCCGACGGGGCGCGCACCCACATCGAGCCGTCCCCCTTCGACATCGCCGCGAACGCCCGGCTCTACGTGCCGGCCGACATCGAGGGCGGTGGACGGGCCGAGCCCGAGCACGTCGCGACGCGGATGGGGGCGCTGATCGAGGCGTCGGGTGGGCGCGCGCTCGTGCTGTCGCCGTCGCTCAACCGCCTGCGCATCCTTCACGGCCTGCTCCGCGACCGCCTGCCGTACCCGCTCCTCTGCCAGGGCGAGGCGGCGCGCGACGTGCTGCTCGAGCGGTTTCGCACCGACGAGACGTCGGTGCTGTTCGCGTCCATGACGTTCTGGCAGGGGGTGGACATTCCGGGCCGGTCGCTCGAGCTGGTGATCCTCGAGAGCCTGCCGTTCGCCGTGCCGGACGATCCGCTGATCGCGGCGAAGTCCGAGCGCGCCGAGCGCGATGGCGGTAGCGGCTTCCGCGACGTGGCGCTGCCCCACGCCGCACTGCTGCTCAAACAGGGCTTCGGGCGTCTGCTGCGCAGCGAGACGGATCGCGGCGTCGTCGCCGTGCTCGACTCGCGGCTCGTCACGAAGGGCTACGGCAGCGACCTGCGCGCCAGCCTCCCGGACGTGCCGTTCACGGCCTCGCTCGACGAGGTGCGCGCGTTTCTGGCGGCGTAGTACCCGGAGCGGGACTCGAACCCGCATGCCTTGCGGCAGTCGATTTTAAGTCGACCGCGTCTGACCAATTCCGCCATCCGGGCTCCACGAGAATAGAGGCAGCGCTCGGCCGCCCGTCGAAATGGTGCGATGTGTGACGTATGCCGAGCGAGTCCGCATGCCCCGATGACGTGATCCGGGACCTCCTACCCGGCTACGTCGCCGGCTCGCTCTTCCCCGACGAGCACGCGCTCGTCCATGCGGCGGTGCAGCGCTCGCCGCTCCTGCTCGCCGAGGCGATGGAGCTTCGGCTGATCAACGAGCATCTGCTCGAGGTGCGCGCGCAGCTCGAGCGCTCGTCGCGCGCCATCGAGGCCTGATCGCTCCAGCCGCCGGAGCCGCGGCTAGGCGGCCAGGCCGAGCGCGAGTCCGTGCAGGATGTCCCGCTCGGAGGCGACGTAGGCATCGGCATGGAGCGCGTCGAGGACCGCGAGCAGCACGAGTGCGCCGCCGATGATCAGCGGCGCTCGACCGGCCTCGATCGCCGGGTACATGGCGCGACGCTGCTCGGCCGTGAGTGGTGCGAGCTTCGCGATCCAGGTGGCGATGGCGTCGCGGCGCACGCGCGTGCCGTGAATCCTCTCCGCGTCGTAGCCGGGCAGCCCGAGCTGAATGGCTGCCAGCGTCGTCGCCGTACCGGCCACCGCGATCGGGTCGGCCTCCACGGGCTCGAGCAGATCGGGGGAGACGTGTCGGTCGATCAGTCCGTCGATCTCCTCGCGCGCCACCGTCAGCTCGGCCGGCCCCACGGCGTTCTCGTTGAGCCAGCGCTCGGTCATGCGCACGCAGCCGGCCTGGAGGGACACGGCACCGAGCACGTCACTGCCGCGACCCACCACGATCTCCGTCGAGCCGCCGCCGACGTCGATCACGGCGGTCTTGCCGGGCGACGGCTGAGCCGAGGTGACGCCACGGAAGGTCGCGCGTGCCTCCTCGTCGCCCGACAACGTACGGGCCGGGATGCCGAGGTCGCGGGACAGCGCGTGCATGAAGGCCTCGCCGTTGGCGGCATCGCGCACCGCGCTCGTCGCACTGGCGAAGATGACGTCGCAGTCGAGCTCGCGGGCGCGCTCGACGTAGCCGGTCACGGCCTTGCGCGTGCGCCCCATCGCGGTCTCCGACAGCCGTCCGTCGCGATCGACGTGCGCGCCGAGTCGCGTGATCGTCAGCAGGCGCTCCAGCTCGCGAATCTCGCCGTCCTCGACGTCGGCGAGCAGGATCCTCGTCGAGTTCGTACCCATGTCGATGACGCCGACCCGCATGGCGGAAGCCTACGTGGCAGACCCCGCGGGCGACGGTTCCCCGGTCACCCGTTGGCGACCTTGCGCTAGACTCCCGTTCGCGACGCGGGGTGGAGCAGTCTGGTAGCTCGTCGGGCTCATAACCCGAAGGTCGCAGGTTCGAATCCTGCCCCCGCTACTCCCGCTGGCGACCGTCCCACCGTGGTCGATGCGGTCCGGGGGGAGCACTCGCCCGGCGGCGTGCGCCGACGGCGACGGTGAATGTGGTGGCATACCGCTCCCGTCCTAAAGATGCCGCTATGCTGCGTGCGACGCTACCTGCGGAGGAGGGGCGAGATGCCGCCCAAGGGAGCAGACAACCAGACGCATCGCCAACTCGAGGCATCGAAGCTTCGCTTCCGTGTGCTCGCCGAGAGCGCCTCGGATGTCGTCAGCTATCGCACGGACGATGGCCGTGAGGAGTGGGTCTCCGCCTCGGTCGAGCAGCAGGTCGGTTGGACGCCGGACGAGTTCATGGCGCGGGAGTTCGAGGAGTTCGTGCCGGAGCAGCACCAGCCGACGCTCGCGACCATGCGCGCCACGGTCCGCGATCAGGGGCGCGAGGCGCGTGGCGAGGTCGAGCTCCTCACGAAGCAGGGCACGCTGCGTTGGATCAGCCTGCTGGCCAAGCCGGTGCTCGGCGATGACGGCACGGTCGTGGGACGCACGCTCAGCTGGCGCGACATCCAGGACGAGGTCGTGGCGCGGCAGGCGCTGGCCGAGTCGGAGGAGCGCTTTCGCCTGATCGCCGAGACGGCCTCCGACATCGTCTACGCCGTGGGCGCCGATCGGCGCGTCACCTGGATTTCGCCTTCGATCACGCAGGCGCTCGGCTGGCGTCCGGACGAGCTCGTCGGGACGATCATGTCCGATCTGGTTCACCCCGACGATCTCGCCTGGTCGGCGGAGCGCCGCGATCGCCTCTATGCGGGAGATCCCGACGCTGAGGCCGCAGGCAGCTTCATCCTGCGCATGCGCACGGCGGCGGGCGACTACGCCTGGGTCAAGACGACGCTGACCACCCATCGGGATGCGGCGGGCAACCCCACCGCCTTCACGGGTGGCATGGCGCGGGTCGATGAGCTCGTCGAGGCGCGGGCGCACGCCGCCGAACAGGCGGAGTTGTTTCACACGATGTCCGATTCGCTCCTCGATCCCCACGTGCTCGTGCGCGCTGAGCGTGATGCATCGGGAGCGATCGTCGACTTCGTCCACCTCGTCGCCAACAGCAAGGCAAGCTCGGACTACGATCGAACGCAGGAGGAGATGCAGGGGATCCTGCTCTCGGTGCTCGAGCCCGGCGAGGCCGAGACCGGCATCAGCGACATGTTCGTCCGGGCCAGCGAAGCGGGCGAGCCGACCTCGCTGACCGCCTTCCACTACGTCAACCGATTGACCGGCGAAGATGCCTACTTCGACGTGCATCTGCGGCCGCTCTCGGGCGATCGCCTGAGCATCGTGCGGCGTGACGTCACGGAGGAGCACCGTACCGTGCAGCGCCTGATCGAGTCCGAGCAGCGCTATCGCCTGCTCGCCGAGCACTCCAGCGATGTCGTGCAGCTGTCACGCGACGGGCTGCTGGTGTGGGTCTCGCCGTCGCTGATGAAGATCCTCGGGTGGCGACCAGAGGAGTGGCTCCAGCGCGGGTTCGGCGAATTCGTCCACCCCGACGATCTCGAGGCGATGCATGCCTGCCAGGCAGAGGTGACTGCAGGTGGCACGAAGGTCCTCGACCTCCGTGTGCGACACCCCGACGGCAGCTACCACTGGGTGCAGGTCAGTGCCGGTCCGTTCTACGACGAGAGCGGTGAACGCGATGGCGTCGTGGCGTCTCTGCGTGTCGTCGATGAGCAGGTGGCCGCACAGGAGGCGCTCGAGTTCAAGGCCACGTACGACGATCTCACCGGGGTGCTCAAGCGCGAGTCCGCGCTTCGGCGCCTCAGCGAGCTCGACCGTGGTGAGCGCGTCGGCGATAGCGCCGTCGCGCTCCTGTTCATCGATCTCGACGAGTTCAAGGTCGTGAACGACACCTGGGGTCATGTCGCAGGTGATGCGTTGCTGCGCGCTGTCGCTCAGCGGATCGAGTCCGTGGTGCGTGCGGATGACGTCGTGGCGCGCCTGGGCGGCGACGAGTTCCTCGTCGTGCTTGACGGCATCGACGGACCGACTGCGGCCACGACGATCGCCGACAAGGTCCGCTCCGTCTGCAGCCAGCCGGTGACGACACCGACGGGTACCGTCGCGACGACGCTCAGCGTGGGCGTGGTCCTGCGCCAAGCCGGCGAGTCCAGCGACGCGTTGATCGCCCGCGCCGACCGGGCCATGTACGCGGCGAAGCGGGGCGGGCGCAACCAGACCGTCGTCGCGACGCACGATCCCACGGTGTAGCCCGTCCGGCTGCTGCGGGGGACTGCGGACGCCTCGGGCGTTCCGGGGCATAGCGTGGAGGAGAGCACGCACCAGCGCTGACGCGCTCGCCACCAGGAAAGCACCGAGGACTTCCATGGACACCACCCGCCACGCCAACCGCATCGCCCTCGTAACCGGCGCCGGCAGCGGCATCGGACGCGCGACCGTGCTGCGTCTCGCCCAGGAGGGAGCGGAGGTTGTCGGCTGCGACATCAGCTCGGCGGGGCTCGATGGCACACGGCGAGCACTCGAGGCGCTCGGACTCAGCGCGGAGCTCGACATCGCCGACGTGACCCGTCAGATCGACGTCGATCGCATCGTCGCGGCCGTCGGCCCGCGTATCGACCTGCTCGCCAACGTGGCGGGGATCATGGATCACTTCCTGCCGCTCGGCGACATGGACGACGAGACGTGGCACCGCGTCCTCGACGTCAACCTGACCGGCGTGATGCGCCTGTCGCGCGCCGTGCTGCCGGGCATGGAGCGCAACGACGGCGGCGCGATCGTGACCGTTGCCTCCGAGGCCTCGCTCGGCGCCGGCGTATCCGGGACCGCCTACGCCACGTCGAAGCACGCGGTGATCGGCCTCGTGCGGAGCATCGCCTGGTACTACGCGCCCCACGGCATCCGCGCGAATGCGGTGCTGCCCGGCGCGGTGCTGACCGGCATCGGCACGACCGCCGCCCCGCAGTCGCAGTGGGCGATGGAGCGCGCGCAGCTCGCGATGGCCACGATGCCTCCGACGCCGGCCGAGCCCGACGCGATCGCGACCGTCATCTCGTGGCTCGGCAGCGACGAGGCCGCCAACGTCAACGGTGCGCTGGTCACCGCCGACGGCGGCTGGTCGGCCGCCTAGGCGCCTGCTTCGTACGCCTGCGCCGCCGCGAGCATGGCCGCGGTCATACCGAGCTTCGGCACCTCCGGCTTGATGTAGGCCGCATGGCTCTGGGAGAGACCGGTGGCGAGCAGCAGGTGCGCGATCGCGTAGCTGAGCGGGCCGGGATTGATGACGGGCACGGGCAGGTTCTCCGTCAGGAAGCTGTGTGCCTGGTGCATGGTCGTGGACCCGAGGCAGATCACGTCGGCGCCATCCTCGATGCAGCGCTGCGCCTCCGCGAGCAGCAGCGGGAAGACGACCTCCTCCTTGCCGCCGAGCAGGTTCTTCAGATCGGGGCGCATGCTGATCGAGCGGATCGAGGCGCACTGGCTCTCGAGGCCGGCCTCGTGAATGCCCTTGCGATAGACCGGGATCCACCCGTCCCATTGCGTCAACACGGAGAAGCGGTTCCCCAGCATCAGCGCCGTCAGGTACGACGCACGGCCCGGACCGATCACCGGGATGTCGAGCGCCGAGCGCAGGGCGGCGACGCCCGAGTCGCTCATCGTGTCGCTGCACACCGCGTCGTAGCCGCGCTCCTGCGCCGTCATGCCGACCTCGAACAGCGCGAGCTCGGCGAGCATCCAGTCGTGCTGGCTGTCGAGCAGCGCGGCGCCGGCCTTGACCGGCTCGAAATCGAACTGGATGTCTGGACCCAGGTCGATCTCGGCGGCCTGCAGGCGGCGGTTGGCGACGCCCTCGTCGTCGAGGGGGAACGGGACGATCACGAGCACGCGCTTGGGCATGGGGTCACCAGTCGGTGCACGGATCCTACGTGGCTACGACGCGCGCTGCTGGGCGCGCTGGCGCTGCATCAGGCCGCACCAGTCCCCGTCGGCGCCGCCCTGGGCGTCCAGCTCGTCGAGCAGGTCGGCAACGAGTGCCGTGACGGGCAGCTCGAACGCCTGCCGGTCGGCCTCGTCGAGCACGAGGGAGACGTCCTTGCGCATCAGCGTCGTGGAGAAGCCGTAGTCGAACTTGCCGTCGATCATCAGCTCGGCACGGTTCTCCATCATCCAGGAGGTCGACGAGCCCGTCAGCATCACCTCGAGCACCTTGCGCGGATCGAGCCCGGCGCGCTCGGCGAAGGCGAGCCCCTCGGCCAGTGCCTGTCCGGTGCCGAGCACGCAGATCTGGTTCGCCATCTTGGTCAGCTGTCCGGCACCCGGGCCGCCGATCAGGTTGGCGCGGGCGGCGTAGGCGGCCACGACCTGCGCGGCCGTCTGCCACGCCTGCTCGTCTCCACCCGCCATGACCGCCAGCTTGCCGTTCTCGGCACCCACCGTGCCGCCCGACACGGGCGCGTCGATGAACGCGCGCCCCGCGGCGGCGGCCTCCGCTGCGAGCTCGCGGGCGATCTCGGCCGAGGTGGTGGAGTGGTCGATCCAGATCGCGCCCGCGGCGAGCGAGCCCTGCGTGGCGTCCCAGATGGCGCGCAACTGGGGGTCGGCAGGCACGGACGAGCACACGACCGCGCAGTCGCGGACGGCCTCCTCGATCGACGTGGCTGCGGTGCCGCTGAACTCGGCGGCCCAGCGCGTGCCCGCGGTCGGGTCGATATCGAACACGGACAGCTCGTGGCCTGCCGCCGCAAGATGGCCGGCGAGATGCCAGCCCATGCGGCCGAGGCCGATGAAGGCGATCCTCATGCGGGGACGCCCGGCTTGCCGCGGTCCTCGAGCGTGAAGCCCGTCGCCAGTCGCGCATGCACACGACCGGTGGTGGCCATCGCGAGGATCAGCACCATCTCGTTGTCGCGCGGCCCGTCAGGCACACCCACCTCGATCGCGTCGTAGTGGCTGCCGACGTACGACCACTCGATGTGGGTGAGCGGGATGTCGATGCGGGAGCCGATCGGTCCGACCTTCTTGGTGGACGGGACGATCGACGTGCCGCCGCCGATCGCGTTGCGCATGCCGCCGCCGCCGGGGATATGCCACATCGCGCCGTGCTCGATCTCGCCGGTCGCGCCGACGATCGCGCCCTTGCCGTAGCCCTCGATCGCGCCCGCATCACCGCCGAGGTGGTCGATCAGGATCGCGCCGAGGCGCTCGCCCAGCGCCTTCAACTCGTCCATCGCCGGGCTCAGATCCTCGACGTAGGTGCCCACGTAGGGGTTCGTGACCACGGCCATGACGGCGCCCTTCCGAGCGGGCTGCGCCGGCGCGGGGCCGAAGTCGTGGTGGATCTCCTCGGTGTACGTCGCGATCTTGCGAATCTCGAACAGGCTCACGGTGCTCCTCCCGGGCGTGACCTCGCAAGCATAGGGGCGCCTCCGTCGCGCTGGGGCTGCCCGCAGCGTCGATACACTGCAGCGCATGGTTGGACGACTCGGAGCCCTCTGCGCGCGGCATCGCTGGGTGACGGTGATCCTCTGGATCGTGCTGCTCGCCGGCATCGCGAGCGCCGCCACCCTCTCTGGCGGGCACGCCAATGCCGACCTGACCGTCCCGGGGACCGGTGCGCAGACCGGTGCGGATCTGGCCAGTCGCGCCTTCCCGACCGGCAAGGGCCTGACCGGCCAAGTCGTCGTATCGGGTCCTCCCGGCACGATCGAGGCCGCGGCGACGAAGAAGGTCCTGCAGAGCGCCATCAAGGAGCTGCGCACCCTGCCGCACATGGCCGCCGTGAAGGATCCGTACGGGGCCGGCGGTGAGATCTCGCCGGATCGTTCCACGGCGATCATCGGCCTGACCTACAACCTCGGCGTGAACGAGGTGACGCCCGCCACCTGGCATCACCTCCGGGACGTGATGGCGCCCGTCGCCGACACCGCGGGGCTGACCGTCTCCTATACCGGGACGCCGGCGGTGCAGGAGGAGAACACGAGCCGGGACATCTCCGAAGGGCTCGGCATCCTGGCGGCGATCATCATCCTGCTCGTCGCCTTCGGCACGGTGCTGGCGATGGTCGCCCCGCTGATCAGCGCGCTGGTGGGACTGTCGCTCGGGCTACTGGCGATCCAGCTCGCCTCGTCGGCGCTGTCGATCTCGTCGATCGCGCCGATTCTCGCCACGATGATCGGGCTCGGCGTCGGCATCGACTACGCGGTGTTCATCGTCAATCGCCACCGCGAGGAGCTTCGCGCCGGACGGTCCGTGGAGGAGTCGATTCCCGTGGCGCTCGGCAACGCGGGTCGTGCCGTGCTCGTCGCCGGGCTGACCGTCTCCATTGCCCTGTTGGGGCTCGTCGCCGCCGGCATCCCGACGGTCACCATGCTCGGCGTCACGTCCGCGATCGCGGTGCTGACGGCGATCCTGTCGGCACTGACCCTGCTGCCCGCCGTGCTCGCGATCTTCGGCAAGCGCATCGTTCGGCATCGTGATCGCGAGCTGGCGCGCCAACCGGAGGCGACCGGTCCCGACGTCATCGCCGCTGGTCTGTGGGGGCGTTGGGCGCGCCTCGTCGGCCACCATCCGATCCCCTTCCTCGTGCTGGCGATCGCCATCCTCGCGGTGCTGACCGTCCCGCTCCTGTCCATGCAGCTGGGGCAGGTCGACGCCGGCTCCGATCCGAAGGGCTCGCCGACCCGCGTCGCCTACGACACCCTGGCCGAGAAGTTCGGCCCCGGCTTCAACGGCCCGATCGAGGTCGTGCTCTCGCCGTACGCCGACGAGGCCGGCGCGAAGCAGGTCGTCGCGGCGATTGCGAAGGACGCCGGCGTGGAGACCGTCACGCCCCCGATGATCAACGCGCAGCAGCAGGTCACCCTGATCACGCTGATCCCGAAGTCGGCGCCGACGGACGAGGCCACTCAGCAGCTCGTCTCGCGATTGCCCGGAGAGGTGCAGGGCATCGTCGGGAGCGACGTCAAGGTCTACGCCACCGGCGTCACGGCCGGCCTCCTCGACCTCTCCGAGCGCATCGCCCAGCGGCTGCCGCTGTTCATCGGCGCCGTCATCCTGCTCTCGTTCCTCCTGCTGCTGATCGAGTTCCGTTCGATCTTCGTGCCGCTGAAGGCCGCCGTGATGAACGTGCTGTCGATCGGTGCCGCCTACGGCGCCATCGTCGCGATCTTCGAGTGGGGGTGGGGCGGCCGCTTCATCGGCGTGCCGGAGACCGTGCAGATCGAGGCGTACGTGCCGATGATGATGTTCGCGATCCTGTTCGGGCTGTCGATGGACTACGAGGTCTTCCTGATCTCCCGCATCCGGGAAGAGCACCTGCGTGGCGCGACGACGCTGGAGAGCGTCGAGATCGGTCTCTCCTACACGGCGCGGGTGATCACGGCTGCCGCGTTGATCATGATCACCGTCTTCCTGTCCTTCGTCCTGATGGACAACGTCGTGGTGAAGATGTTCGGCATCGGCCTCGCGACGGCCGTGCTGGTCGACGCGACGATCGTCCGCCTGATGCTCGTGCCGAGCACGATGGTCCTGCTCGGCGAGGCGAACTGGTGGCTTCCGGGCTGGCTGAACCGTCTGCTGCCCGGCGAGCAGCGGCGAGTCTGACGGCGCGACGGGCGCGCACGCTCGACCGCGGCGGGCAGCCGTGCGGTGCGCTGCCCCTGCTCTCGCGCGCGACCAGGGAGCGGCGAGCCCTACGACACCGCGTCGTGGCGCTTCGTGATCGCCTCGAGCATGCCGACGTATGCCTGCTGGAACTGCGCGACGCCCTCGTCCTCGAGCTCCTTCGTGACGGCGGCGAAGTCGATGCCGGCCGCGCCGATGCCCTGCATGACGGCCCGCGCGCCCGCCAGGTCCTCGGTCAGGCGCGAGCCGGGGTTGCCCTCGGTGCGGAAGGCCTCGAGGGTGGCGTCGGGCACCGTGTTGACGGTGTCCGGGCCGATCAGCTCGTCGACGTAGATGCAGGAGGGATAGGCGGGGTTCTTCGTGCTCGTGGAGGCCCACAGCGGACGCTGGCGGGCGCCACCGGCGGCGGCCACGGCCTGCCAGCGCTCATCGTGGTCGAAGATGGCCTGATAGACGTCGGCGTACGCGATCTTGGCGTTGGCGACGGCGGTCTTGCCCCGCAGATCGGAGCCCTCCGGCAGCAGCCCATCGACCTTGGTGTCGATTCGCGACACGAAGAAGCTGGCGACCGACTGGATGCCGGTCACCGGCTGGCCCGCCGCGAGGCGCTCCGCCATGCCCGCCACGTAGGCCTCGGCGATCGCGTAATAGCGCTCGACCGAGAAGAGGAGGGTGACGTTGATGCTGATGCCGGCTGCGGTCAACTGGCGCACCGAGTCGATGCCCGGCTCCGTGCCCGGCACCTTGATCAGCACGTTCGGGCGGTCCACGGCGGCGTGCAGCTCCTGCGCGCGGCGGACGGTGTTCGGCGTGTCGAAGGCCAGGTCGGCCTCCACCTCGATCGAGATGAAGCCGTCGGCGCCGCTGGAGGCGTCATAGGCGGGGCGCATCACGTCGCAGGCGGCCTGGATGTCCTGGATCCAGAGCGGCTCGAAGATGGCGGCGGCGGTGGCGTCGGCGGGAAACGCGCGGATCGCATCGTCGTAGGCGCCGCTCTCCTCGAGGTTCTTGGCGAAGATCGACGGGTTCGAGGTACCGCCGGTGACGCCGTCCTCGACCATGATCCGGGCCAGCAGGCCCGTCTCGACCGCGGGGCGCGCGACGTTGTCGTACCAGACGCTCTGCCCGTACTGTCCGACCTCGAGCCACTTGCTTGCCACAGGGAGTTCCTCCGAATCGACGATGCCCGTAGTCTACGCAGCGGAATCCATCCACGCGCGAACGAGAGGACGGGCACGGCGATGAGCACGCGGACACCAATGACCCAGCTGGCGGTCCTCGGTGCGCTGTCGGAGCGCCCCGCGTGGGCGCTCGTCGGCGATCGCCTCGTGCGAGAGCACGACTGCGGTTCGTGGGACGCCGCCTTCGCGGCCCTGGCGCCGATCGCAGCGGCCGCGGAGCGGCTGGACCACCATCCGGACTGGAGCCAGCGCGGGGGGACTCTGCGGCTGGAGCTGCGCACGCACCGCCCGCGCGGCATCTCCCAGCTCGATCTCGACCTCGCCGACGCCATCGACGCGGTGCTGCCGCCGGAGCCGGCGTGAGTCGCGTCGTCATCCTCGACCCGCTCTGGCCACTGGAGGAGTCGGCGGACGTGCTCGCAACCCTCGACGTCGTGGTGGAGAAAGCGCCGGTGGCCGTCGGCGACGATGTCGTCGCCGTGCTGGCCGCGCCGGAGCAGCGGATCGCGGCGGATCTGCTGGACCGGGCTCCGAACGTGCGCCTCGTCGGCACCTGCTCGACGGGCTACGACAACATCGCCGTGGACGAGCTGCAGGCGCAGGGCGTGGTGTGCCTGCACGTCGCCGGCTACTGCGATGGCGAGGTCGCCGAGCACACGATCACGCTGGCCTCCGCACTGCTGCGGGGCGTGCACCAGCTCGACGGCTTCGTACGCGCCGGCGGCTGGTGGCCGTTCCCGCGCGAGCCGCGCCGCATCCGCGGCAGCCGACTGGGCATCATCGGGCTTGGTCGCATCGGCCGCCTCGTCGCCGTGCAGGGCACGGCGCTGGGTATGGAGGTCGTGGCCTGCGACGACATCGTGGAGGAATCCTCCATGCGGACGCTCGGCGTCGCCAAGGTCGATCTCGACACGCTCTTCGAGACGAGCGACGTCGTCACGCTGCACGCGCCGCTGCTGCCGGAGACCCGCCACCTCGTCAATGCGCGGCGCCTGGCGCAGATGCGCGATGACGCCTACCTCGTCAACTGCGCACGCGGCCCGCTGGTCGACCATCAGGCGCTTGGCGACGCACTGCTGCACGGCGTCATCGCCGGTGCTGCGATCGACGTCTACCCGCTCGAGCCCCCGCCGGCTGATGAGCCTGCGTTCGGCTGGCCGAACCTGATCGTCCAGCCGCATTCCGCCTGGTACTCGCCCGCCGCGAGCCTGGCGCCCTACACGCGTCAGATCGAGGATCTCGCCCGCTACCTGCGGGGCGAGCAGCCGATCTGCGTGATCCCGACGAAGGAGGCGTGATGCGCGTCGTCTGCATCGATGACACCTGGCCCCTCGACCGCGCGCAGGCGATCCTCGACCGCGTCGGCGCGACGGTGGAGTTCAACCGCGAGATCGTCGGCGATGACATCGTCGGCGTGCTGACGTATCCCGGCGGTGCGATCGGCGTTGATGTGCTGGCACAGGCGCCGAACCTCAGAGTGGTCGGCACCTGCTCGACCGGCTTCGACCACCTTGCCGTCGACGCGCTGGCCGAGCGCGGGGTGTGGTGCTGTCGCGTCCGCAACTTCTGCGACGTCGAGGTGGTGGACCACACGCTGGGGCTGATCTACGCGGTGCTCCGCGGCATCGTCATGCTCGATGGGCTGGTGCGGAGCGGCACGTGGTGGCCCTATCCGCAGGCACCGCGCCCGGTGCGCGGATCGACGCTGGCGGTGATCGGCTTCGGCGCGATCGGGCAGTTGCTGGTGCGCACCGCCAGCGCCGTCGGCATGGAGGTGCTCGTCGTCTCCGAGCACGGCTCTGCCGACGAGATCGCCGCCGCGGGTGGCCGCAAGAGCGAGCTCGCCCCGGCGCTGGGCAGCGCCGACGTCGTGGCGCTGATGACGTCGGTGACGGAGCAGACGCGGGGCATGATCGGCGCCGCCGAGCTCGCGCTGATGCGCTCGGATGCCTACCTCGTCAACACGGCCCGCGCCGCGCTTGTCGATCATGCCGCGCTCGGCGAGGCGGTCACCTCCGGCCGGATCGCGGGCTGCGCCCTGGACGCACTGCCCGTTGAGCCGGCACCGGCCGACGAGCCCTGTCTGACCTGGCCGAACACGATCATCCAGCCTCACGCCGCCTGGTACAGCGCCGAGTCGGATCGCCGCTCGTTCGACGATGCCTGCGAGGATGTGGCGCGCGTGCTCGCCGGAGAGACTCCCAGCGGCGGTATGCGCACGCCGGCCTGATCGACCGCTGTGTGCGTCGTGGTCGGCGAACCGACCACGACGCGTTCAGCGGCTACGAGTCGAGCACCTCGGTGCCCGCGGCGATGTACTCCTTGTACGGCTGCACGGCGACCTGCGCCCACGCCTTCGGCGGCTCCCACAGCGTCGGGTCGTTGAGCCCGAAGGCCGTGATCAGCTCCTTGTCCTGGATCAGCGCCTCGACGCCCTCCTTCTGCCCGGAGGCGTACTGGAAGTTGTCGGTCAGCGCCGCGCCGGCGGCGGGGGTGTTGGCCGCGGCCATCGCGGCCATCGCCCGCCCGGGCTGCTTCGTGGAGGAACTCAGCACCATGCCGCAGATCCAGGTCAGGCGGCCCTCGACGGGCTGCATGTACTTGATGTTGCGGCCCTTCATCTTCGGGTGCGTCTTGATCTTCCAGTAGCCGTCGGGCCACGTGGTGGTCATCAGCAGGTTGCCGTTGATGAAGTCGTTGACCGTGTCGGTCTGCGCCGTCCAGTACGAGCGGACGTTCTGCTTCATCTGCATCGCCGTGTCCTTGGCGGCGGCGATCTCCTCCGGCGTGAGCACCGTCGGGTCCTTGGCGCCACGGTTGGCGAGCGCGGCGTACTCGATCACCTCATCGGGGCCACGGAACAGCGAGATCTTGCCCTTGTAGCGATCGTCGAGCAGGATCTTCCAGGTCTCCTCGCCACCGACCTCGGAGAAGTCGACCTGGTCGGCGTCGTAGGTGATCGAGGTGAAGCCGACGTCGAAGGGGAGGTGGTAGTACGCGCCGTCGATCAGCCCCGGTGCCTTCAGCGCCTCAGGGACGCCATTCCAGTCGGGCAGCAGGGAGGTGTCGAGCGGTTGGATCAGCTCGGCCTCCTTCCACTTCTGGATGTAGCCACCGCAGGGATGGATGATGTCCGGGCTGTAGCCGGAGGCGACCTTCGAGAGCGCCTGCGTGTCGTCGTCGAGGAACGTGAACTTGAGCGGCGACTTCGAGCCGTACGGGCCGGTGGTGTACTGCTCCCACATCCACGGCGCGCCGTCGGGGACGGGCGACTCGTCGTAGCCGGCCCAGGTGAAGACCTCGAGCGGCGCGTCGGACTCGGTCGCCGGGTCGAACGCCACGGCCTTGGCGTCCGTGCTGGCGGCAGCACCACCCGCGTCGCCGCTGTCCGACGACGACCCGCCGCAGGCGGCGAGGAACGCCGCGAGGCTTGCGGCTCCCGTCATCGCGACGAAGCCCTTGCGATTCATGCGTGCATCCATGGCATCTCTCCCCAGAGACGGGCAGCCGACGCGACTGCCGTGGAACGGATGTTACTTGCTGGCGTCGTCGTCTGCCGTGTTCCGGCTCGCAACCCGGTCCTTGGCGCGCGTCGCGGCGGTGCAGCCGCAGTCGGCCTCCCGCTGCTTGGCCACGGCCTCGGCGGCGCGGGCACGGAGGGCGGCGGCATCGGCCGCCGACGAGTCGGAGCGCTCGGCGACGACGACAGCGGAACCGCTCAGGACGACGAGGCAGACCAGGACCGTGAGGAGGGTCCGCACGGTGCTAGCGCCCTTCCAGCTTGCGGTCGCCGCGGCGGCGGATGAACTCCGCCGTGAACGCGAGGATGAAGCTGAGGACGATCATCACCGTCGCGACGGGGATCAGCGTCTGCGTCTTCTCCGGGAACTTCAGCCCCGAGTAGAGGTACACGGGATACGTCGGCTGATCACCGGCGATGAAGGAGGCGATCACCACCTCGTCGATCGAGAACACGAACGAGATCAGGAAGGCGGACATGATCGACGGCACGATCAGCGGCAGCATCACCCGACCGAACATCTGCATGCCCGAGGCGCCGAGGTCGTAGGCGGCCTCCTCGAGGCGCTTGTCGATGCTGGCGATGCGCGGCAGGAGGATCAGCACGGCGAACGGGAGGGCGATCACGACGTGGCCGATCATGACGCTGGCCAGGCCGAGCCCGATCGGGATGATGCCCTTCTGGAACAGCAGGAGCAGCGACACGCCGAGGACGACAGTCGGGACCACGAGCGGGACGAGGATCAGCGCGGAGATGACGGACTTGCCGCGGACGTGGCGCCGAGCGAGCGGGTACGAGGCCATCAGGGCCAGCAGTGTGGCGATCGCCGCGGAGATCAGACCGACGCGGATCGAGGCCCACAGCGCCTGGCGGATCTCCTCGGAGTTGAAGGCGCGCACGTACCACTCGGTGGTCAGGCCCTCGAGCGGGAAGGCGGCGACGGTGCCGTCGTTGAACGAGAAGACGATCAGGAGGACCGTGGGCAGGTAGAGGACGAGCAGGAAGATCGCGAAGAACGCCGTCAGCAGCAGCTTGCCGGTCGGCGAGATGACGACGAACGTCTCGGCGTTGCGACGCTTGCCCATCAGAGGTTGCCTCCGGCGCCCGAGCGCAGGAAGCGCGAGGTTGCGAACGTGAGGAGCAGCACGACTCCGAGCAGGAAGAGGGCCATCACGGACCCGAACTGCCAGTTGAAGGCACCGCCGACGAACTGGCTCGCGAGTGACTGCCCGTACATCGTGCCCTGCGTGCCGCCGACGAGCGTGGGCGTGATGTACTCGCCGATCGACGGGATGAACACGAACAGGAAGGCGGCCACGATGCCGGGGGCGATGATCGGCAGGCTGATCTTGCGGAACGCCTGCCAGCGCGTGGCGCCGAGATCCATCGCGGCCTCGAGCAGGCGGCGATCGATCGTCTCGAACGACAGGAAGATCGGCAGGCAGATGAACGGCACCCACGCGTAGGTGAGGACGACGATGACGGTGAACTGGCTGTAGATCAGAAACGACAGCGGGGCGGCCTCGTCGACCAGGCCGATGGCCATCAGGCCCGAGTTGATCAGGCCCTGGTCGCCGAGGATGACCTTCCACGCGAAGACGCGCAGGAGGTAGGACGTGAGGAACGGCGCGATCACGATCAGCAGCCACGTGTACTTCGACTTGCCGATGCAGAAGGCGAGGAAGTAGGCGACGGGGATCGCGACGATCACGGCGACGACGGATGAGGTCATCGCCATCGTCACGGACTTGAAGAAGAGGCGCAGGTACTGCCCGTCCGAGGACAGCTCGACGAGGCGGAGCAGGTTGTCGCCCGCGGGGATCGTGAGGAACGGCAGGAGCAGCAGGATGAAGGCGATACCGACGATCCACGAGCCGCGGTCCTTGAACCGCCCACCGCTGACGGCGAGCACGAGCAGCACGATGAAGACCAGCGCGACCACCATCGTCGGCACGGTGAACTCCGCGCCGGGCACCTTGACGATCACGCCGACGTTGACGAGCTTCGCCCACAGCTCGGTGGTGAAGCCGTTCAGCTCGCCGTTGAGCGCGGCCAGCGCCTCGGTCGGCGAGAAGCGCCGCAGGGCGATGCTGAACAGGAAGATGTAGTAGAGCGGAGCGAGGAAGAACAGCGCCAGGACGATCAGCATCGGCGCGAGCAGCCCGTACGTCGACAGGGCGGAGCCCCCGTCGTTGCGGGTCTCGCGGCGGGTCCGCTTGGCGGGGACCTTGGGATCCTGGGCGACTGCAGCCATGGCGAGAGGCGGCGGGGCGGGGGGGGGGGGGGGTCGGCCGGAGCCGACCCCACCGGATCCGCTTAGGCCGACTTGACCTCCTGGCCGGCCGTGATGTACTCGCGGTAGTTCGGCAGCGGTGCCTCGAACCACGCGTTCGGGGGCTCCCAGGCCTCCGGCTTGTCGATGTCGAACGCCGAGATGAGCGCCTTGTCCTGGATCAGGTCGATGACGCCCTTCTGCTGCGCGGACGCGTACTGGAAGAAGTCCGTCAGTCCCGCGCCGGCCTCCGGCGTGTTGGCTGCGGCCATCGCCAGCGACGCGCGACCCGGCTGCTTCGTGGCCGAGCTCAGCACCATGCCGCAGACCCAGGCCAGACGGCCCTGCGTCGGCGCCATGTACTTGATGTTGCGGTCCTTCATCTTCGGGTGGTTCTTGATCTTCCAGTACCCGTCCGGCCACGTGTAGGTGGCGACCAGGTTCCCGTTGACGAAGTCGTTGACCGTGTCGGTCTGCGACGTCCAGTAGTTGCGCAGGTTCGGCTTGATCTTGAGGGCCGTCTCCTTGGCCGCCGCGATCTGCTCCGTGGTCTGCACGTTCGGGTCGACCGCGCCCTCGTTGATGAGGTGGCCGATCTTGATGATCGCCACGTCGTCGGAGAACAGGGCCATCTTGCCCTTGTACGTGTCGTCGAGCAGGATCTCCCAGCTCTCCTCGCCGCCGACGTTGTCGAAGTTGACGACGTCAGCGTCGTACGTCAGGCACGAGAAGCCGACGTCGAACGGCACCATGTACGGCACGCCGTCGATCATGCCGCCCGCCGAGATGGCGGTCGGGATGCCGGCGAAGTCGGGCAGCAGGTTGAGGTCGAGCGGCTGGATCAGCCCGGCCTCCTTCCACTGCACCGTGTACGCGATGCACGGATGCGAGATGTCCGGGGAGTAGCCCGAGGCGACCTTCGACAGCGCCTGGCCGTCGTCCTCGAGGAACGTGAACTTGAGCGGCGACTTCGTGCCGTACTCACCCTCCTGGTACTGGCTCCACATCCACGGCGCGCCCTCTTTTTCGCTGTCGTCGTAGCCGGCCCACGTGAAGATCTCGATCGGGCCGTCCGGCTCGGTCGCCGGGTCGAAGGTACCGCCGGCGGCGGCCTCCTCGGCGGTGACGCCATCAGCCTGGGCCTCGTTGACGCTGTCGGAGCTCGAGTCGCTCGAGCCGCCGCAGGCCGCCAGGAACGCGGCCAGACCGGCGGCACCGGTCATGGCGACGAAGCCCTTGCGGGACATCGTGTCGTTGAGCAGCGTGTGCTCCTTCTTTTCCTCGCTCACAGGTTCCCTCCCCGTTACTCGGACTCCGGCGCGTCATGCGTCGAAGCGGTTCCTCCGTCCGCGCTCGAAGGCAGGCCCTCGATCACGAAGCTGTTCTCCGCCGCCCAGTGCAGCGAAATGGTGTCGCCGACCTGCGGGTCGGCCGCCGCGGCCTCGTCGTTGAGACGATGGACCTGCAGCGTGTCGCCGTTCGGCAGCTCGACCGTGATCTGCGTCATGGAGCCGAGATACATGACGTCGCTGATGCGACCGCCGACGCTCGCAGCGTCGTCGCCGAGGCCATCCGGACGCAACTGGATCTTCTCCGGACGCACCGTGATCTGGAGCGTGCCGCTGCTCTTGCTGGCGCGGGCGACGATCCGCTGTCCCTCGGACAGATCCATGATCGCGTTGCCGCCTTCCGAGCGGTCGATGCGCATATTGACGATGTTCGACGTGCCGATGAAGCCGGCCACGAACGCCGTGGTCGGGTGCTCGTAGATCTCGCGCGGACCGGCGCACTGCTCGACGATGCCGTTGTTCATGACCGCGATGCGGTCGGACATCGTCAGCGCCTCCTCCTGGTCGTGCGTGACGTAGACGAAGGTGGTGCCGGTGCGAACCTGGATCGCCTTGAGCTCGTGCTGCATCTCCTTGCGGAGCTTCAGATCGAGCGCGCCGAGCGGCTCGTCGAGCAGGAGGGCGGCAGGACGGTTGACGAGCGCGCGCGCCAGTGCGACGCGCTGCTGCTGGCCGCCGGACAGCTGGGCCGGCTTGCGCTGCTCGAAGCCCTCGAGCTGCACGGACGCGATCGCCTCGGCGGCGCGGGCCTTGACCTCGTCCTTCTTGACCTTCTTGATCTTGAGGCCGAACTCGACGTTCTCCTGCACCGTCATGTGCGGGAACAGCGCATAGGCCTGGAAGACCATGTTGACGTTGCGCTTGGCCGGCGGCACCTCGGTGACGTCCTGGCCGGCGAGCGTGACGGTGCCGATCGTGGGAACCTCGAAGCCGGCGATCATGCGCAGCGTCGTCGTCTTGCCGCAGCCGGACGGCCCCAGCATCGAGAAGAACTCGCCCTCGCCAATGTTCAGATCGATGTCATTGACCACGACGTTCTCCCCGAACGCCTTGGTGACACCGTCAAGCACGATGTGTCCGTCCACGATCTCTCCCTCTCTCGTACCATCGTATTGTTACCGCACTCGCCGGGAATGCAAGGAGGTGGGGTCACAAATCTTTCCTCTGCTCGCTGGAGTATTCCCTGTCTCGGCTTGACAGGGGCGGCGGGTGCGGCGACCCTCCGGACGTGCCCGCCTCTCGACTTCAGGGTGGTCCTACCGCCAGCGAGGCCGCGCTGGAGCGCCGCGCCGAGCTGTTGGCCGCGACCACGCGCGTGATCGCACGCCGGGGCTACGCCGGGACGCGCTTCCAGGACGTGGCGGAGGAGGCTGGGGTTGCGGTCGGGACGCTGCAGCACCACTTCGGCACCCGCTCGCGGATGCTGTCGGAGGCGCTCGATCAGTGGATCGACGAGATCGATACGCGCCTGATCGAGCTGCGCGTCGCCGAGGGCGATGCGTGGAGCCGCCTCCACGCGATCCTCGTGTACGTCGCCACGCGCATCGGCGAACGCAACGACTCGTGGCGGATGTTCCTCGACTTCACCGGTGAGGCGCTGAAGGATCCCGAACTGCGCCGCAGTGCCGCCCGCTCGCAGCAACGCTGGCTGGGCGGGTTCGAGCAGACGATCCGCGAAGGGATCGACAGCGGGGTGTTCGTGCCGGTCGTCGAGGCGGAGGAGGCGGCCGCGATCCTGTCGGGGCTCCTCGATGGGCTGGCGCTCCAGGTCTTCGCCATGGACAGCGATGTCAGCGGCGCCGAGGCGACGGCCTGGCTGCTCGACACGGCCCGCGTCCTGCTGCGCCCGCACAGCGCCTGACCGGTCGGCGCGTGGGATAGTTCCGCCTGTGAGCAAGCAGCCGAAGCAGCGCAGGACCTCGACCGCTGCGCTGCTGCGCGCGGCCATGGACGCCCGGCCCGAGACCGACACGCGTCCGTGGAGCGAGTTCGCCCAGGAGTTCGCGGCGCAGCAGGGCCTTGCGTCGGTCGGCAGCGTGCAGGTGCAGATCAGCCGCATCCTGCGCGAGCGCGGCGCCGTGGAGCCCCGTCGTCCGCGGCCGCAAGGCGACCGCCGGCCGCCGCGGCTCACGCCGCTGACCGAGGCGCTCTTGGCCGCCTCCGGTGCGGGTTCGCTCGAGGCGGCGCTCGATATCGCCACGACCGGCATCGAGCCGCCGTCCGAGACGGCGCTCGCGCTCGCCGCGGCGATCGTGGTGCGCGCCGATCACGATCCCGTGCTCGCCAAGCGCCTCGCTGCGGCGCGTCGGCGGCACGCCAAGGAGCGCCGGTGAGGCGCCCGGAGATCGACCCCGCGGCCGTCGAGTCGCTCGCCGCCTACCTCGCCGACGTGTGGGGCGCCCGGCCACTGGCCGCCGAATCCGACCTCGACCCGGTGCTCCTGCGTGCCCTGCGCGGCGATCGCCTGCGCTTCGAGCGCGAGGCCGAGAGCGGCGGCGACGATCCCGTCTGGCGCGAGGCGATCCGGCGTCGCTACGACCGGCCGATCCCCGAGAGCGAGGGTGCGGTGGGTGAGGCGCTCGCAGCGGGCGGGTGGCGCGACCTGATCAGCGTCGACCTGTCACGGGTCTGGGTGGAGGTGCTCACGATCGGTGTCTGGGCCGACGCGCTGCTGCGCGTGCTGCCGCCCGGCCCCGTGCTGTCCTGCGGCTGCAACGCCGGCTACCTCGAGGCCTGGCTGTCGTCGCGGCATCCCCAGCGGCACTTCGTCGGCGTCGACCTCGCCGAGGGGGCGATCGCCGCCGGCTACGACCGCATGGGCGAGACCGGTGCGAAGGACCTCGAATTGCGCGCCGGCGCCTACGCCGATCTGGCGGCCTGGGATGAGCGCTTTCCCGTTGTGCTCGTCCTCTCCGGTCTGCTCGAGCAGTTCCGCGCGGGCGACGACGAGACGGCCGAGGGGATCGATCAGATCGCAGCGGCTCTCGCGCCGAAGGGCACCCTCGTGCTGGTCGAGGCGCGCCTCGCGGAGCACGCCCAGAGCGCGGCACTCGCGCTGTCGCGCAACGGGCTCGGCATCGCGCACGCAGCCGTGCTCGGCGGTCGCGGCGCCCGTCCGCTGCGCCACCTCGTCGAGCGCCAGCCGATGGGAGCCTGGCGCGCGTTGACCGGGATCGTCGCGACGCAGGGACACGTCGGCGAGCTATCGCTGGCAGGAGCGTGCCGTGCCGCGGCGCAGGCCTGGGATGAGTCGTTCACCGCCTTCGCCGAGGAGCAGGCGGAGTGGACCGATCGCAACCTCGCTCGCGCCTGGGCGGCCAAGGCCGTGCCGGTCGCGCTGCCGTAGCGGCTCTGCCGACGCGGACGGCGCCGCCGCGCACGCCGTCGGGCTAGTCGACCCAGACGCGCACGTCGCCCAGACCGTCGCTGGCGAGCTCGGCCATCTGGCCCGATTCGAGGACCTTGGCGGGGATGATCGCACCGGTCAGGATCATGTCACCCGGCTGCAGTTCGACGCCGTACCGCGCCGTGGCCTCGCTCAGCCAGGTGATCGCGTTGAGCGGGTGGCCGAGCACCGTGGTCGCGGTCATGAACCCGTCGGTGAAGCCGTCGACCTGCAGCTTGACGTCGGTCTGGTCGAGCGTCAGCGGGTCGTAGTCCGCGTTCCACTCGCCGAGGATCGTGCCGTACTGCTGCGTGCCGTCGGCGATCAGCGTGGGGAGGCCAGCCGCATCGACGTCGCAGCGCTGCTCGACGAGCTCGAAGGCGATTGCAACGCCGTCGATCGCGGCGGCGGCCTCCTGACGCGAGATCGCCCCCGCCAGCGGCGCACCGAGACGTACCGCGAGCTCTGCCTCAATGCCGAGCCCGGCCCCGCGGGGAGCGGGCAGCTCGGCCTCCGTCACGTACGAGTTGCCGGCCAGCAGCCCGGCGAAAACCGGCTCAGACGCACCGTGGCGGGCCTGTGCCGCCGCGTTGGTGAACCCGACCTTCCAGCCGATCCGCGCTCCGCCGCCGTGCTCGCCGAGCAGGTCGAGCAGGGCCAGATGCGTGGCGTACGCCTCGGCGAGGTCCTGCGGCGCCGTGGTGACATCGAGGAGCGCTGGCTGCTGCTCGGCACGGTGATGGAAGAGGGCGTGCGCGGCGTCGCTGATGCGGTTGGACATGGTCGTGATGGTACTCGCGCTCCCACCGCAGTTGCACGTGCGCGCCGGACGGAGATATCCTCGCGGGCATGGCTACCCCCACCACCACGCTTCCCCGGCAGACAGGCGACCCCAGTCGCCCGTTCACCGAGCCCGCCCTCTCCGACGGCGATTTCGCGATCCTCGCCCGGCTGCACGCGAGCCTCGTCGAGCACGCCGCCGGTGGCGGCTCTGCGGGACGCTGGACCGATCAGCGCGGTGGCAACCACTGGCTCGTCGTGCCCGATTGGGAGGCGCTCCGCGCCACGGCGCCCGCGGTCGGCGTGGGCTTCTTCGGGCAGGCGCTCGACGTCGATCACGAGCCGATCATCGTCGTCGAGCACGAGATGATGGAGCGGCTCGAGCGCTATCCCGGCCTGCTCGCGTACTACAACGTCGAGTGGCCGCAGGGCGACGGCACCAGCCAGTGGGGCAATCTCGTCATCTTCGCGGACCGGGCGTCGATCGACGGGCTCAACCACGAAGCGCTCCACCGCACCGCGGTCGACCGCTCACCACTCCACTACGACTCGCTGCGCCTGCACCGGATCGTGCTGCCCGACGGCGGCGTCGGCCCGACGCCGCCGCAACTGGACGAGTCGCTGCTCTTCGACTTCCGGGCGGAGCCGACGTGGATCGCCCTGCGCCCGGCCTGAGCGCCTAGCGGCGGATCTCGACCGACGTCGACTTGACGACCGCCGTGGCGGTGTCGCCCGGCTTGAGGTCGAGCTCCTCGACGGCCTCCCGCGTGATGATCGAGACCATGCGGTAGGGGCCGCAGGCCAGCTCGACCTTGGCCATCAGGCCGTCCTTCTCCACGGCCACGACGGTGCCCTCGAGCTGGTTGCGAGCCGACACGCCGGTCTGCGGCGCACGCTCGCGCAGCAGCTCGCGGAGGGCAGCGGCGTCGATCGTGCGCTGGCCGCCCGTCGAGCGGCCGAACGTCACGCGGCCGTCCCGCTCCCAGCGGCGCAGCGTGTCGACGCTGACACCGAGGATGCTCGCGGCCTGGCCGATGCGGATCTGCTCGTCCACGCGCCGAGGCTACCAGCCGCCGGCCGGTGCCGACGATCGCGATGGGCTCCACAGAGGTGGCAACTTGGCGACCAGCAGCACGGCCGCGCTCAGCGCGAGCAGGAGCACGCCGATCGCAATCGCCGCATCCAGCTCGATCCCCAGCTGCGCGTAGACGGCCAGGGGCAGGGTCTGAGTGACACGCATCACGCTGCCGGCAAACAGCAGCGTGGCGCCGAACTCGCCGGCACCGCGGGCGAACGCGAGTGCCCACCCGGCTCGCAGCCCATCCGCGGCGAGCGGCAGTGCGATCCGACGGAAGACCGTCCACTCGGACGCGCCGAGGTCCCGCGCGGCGTCCAGCTGGTTGGCATCGAGACCGACGAAGGCGCTGGTGGCGGCCCGCAGGAAGAACGGTGCGGCCACGAAGGTGACCGCGAGCACCACCGCGGCCTCGGTGAAGGGGAGCACGAGCCCGCGCTCGGCGAGCCATTCGCCGAGCAGCCCGCGTGCCCCGAACGCCGTCAGCAGTGCGATGCCCGCCACGGCCGGTGGGAGCACGAGCGGCAGCTCGATCAGCGTGACGAGCAGGCTGCGACCTCGTCCCCGCGCGCGGGCCAGCGCGTACGCGGCCGGTGTGCCGATGCCGAGGATCAGGACGTTGGCCACCAGATTGGTGCGCAGAGAGACGATGATCGCGTCGACGACCGCCGGGCTGCGCAGCAGCGTCGGCAGGTCGTGGAGCGGGATGGCAGTCAGCAGCGCGACGATGGGAAGCGCGAGGAACGCGAGTGCGAGTGCGGCGAGGCCCGTGCAAAGCAGCGTGAAGACGCGTGTCATGGCGCCTTCCCGAAGCCAGCTGCGGTCAGCGCGCGCTGACCGGCCGGGGCAAGCAGGTCGGCGATGAACGCCCGCGCTCCCTCGCTGTCGGCGCCCTCCCGGCGGACGACGCACGCGGCGTAGACGACGGTCGGCTCGGCGGCTGCGGGGAGTGCGATCGCGGTGACGGCGTCGCTGGCTCGCGCATCCGTGGCGTAGGCGATGCCGGCGTCGGCCGACCCGAGCGCGACCTTGGCGATGATGCTCGCAGCATCCTGCTCCGCGCTGACGATATTGCGATCGAGCGCGGCGAGCGCGTCCAGATTGGCAAGCAGGGTTCGTGCGTAGGCACCGATCGGCACCTGCGCGGTGCCGATCGCAAGCCGTCGCCGCGGCCCCGTCAGGAGATCATCGATCGAGGCCACGGCAGCACCGTCCCGCGGCACGATCAGGACGAGCGAGTTCGTGGCGAAGGGCGTTGGGTCCTCGCACAGCCCCTCGTCCGCGAGCTCGCCCGGCTGTCGCGTGCTCGCGGCGGCCAGCACGTCGGCGGGCGCGCCCTGCCGAATCTGCTCTGCCAGGGTGTCCGAGCCGGCGAAGGAATAGGTCGCCTGCGGATCGATCACCGGCAGCACCTGCGTGAGCGACGATGCGCCGAAGATCCGCAGCGCCACACGCCCGTCGGTGCCCGTCTGCTGGCCAGCGCGTCCGAATCCGCAGCCGGTCAGTGCGAGCGCAGAGGCGACGGCGACCAGCACGAGGAGGAAACGGCGATAGTGCACGGGCAGCACGGTAGTGCTCTTTGTACATAGACACAACCTAGGTATTTGCGTCACCCGTGCGCCACGGCGGGGACAGCGGCGCTGCGGTGCTGTGGGACACTGCCGCCATGGAGATCACCGCGATCCGTGCCATCCCGGTCAACATCCCGTTCGTCGCCCCGTACCGCTTCAGCTACGGCTCGATCGCGAGCCTCACGAAGACGCTCGTGGAGGTCACGACCGACGAGGGGCTGGTGGGCTGGGGTGAGGCCGCCGACGGCGACCGCAGTGCGGCGATCATGGCCGTCGCCCCACGGCTGATCGGCCTGGATCCGCTCGAGCTCGACGCCGCGGAGGCGGCGGTGGTGCCCGGCTACGCCTACTCGCCCTGGGCCGACGTGCTCGGTGCCAAGCGGACGTTCGGCGCGATCGAGCTCGCGCTCTGGGACATCCGCGGCAAGGTCGAGGGCAAGCCGCTCTACGAGCTCCTCGGTGGTGCGGTGCGCACCGAGATCCCGTTGACGGAGTACTTCTCGTATCGCTTCCCCGGACCGGGCCATCCGGGCGAGTCGACGCCGCTCGAGGTGGCGCGCGAGTGCGCCCGGCTCGCAGAGGAGTTCGGGGGGACGATCTTCGAGGGCAAGGTCGGCACCGTCGGCGTCGACGACGAGCTGACGATGGTGCGCGAGATCCGTGCCGCGATCGGCGACCGCCCGCTGCGGCTCGACTGCAACGGCGGCTGGCTCGTGCCGACCGCGCGTGAGCTGATTCCGCGCTTCGAGGAGTTCGGCATCGACCAGTGGGAGGAGCCCGTCGAGGGGTACGAGGACCTCGCGGCCATCCGCGACGTCACGACGCGGCCGTTCTCGAGCCACACCATCGACCTGCCGCTCGCCAAGGCGCTCGGCGTGCCCGACGTGATCGTCACCAACCTCAACGAGCAGGGCGGCATCCGCCGGACCGTCGCGTTCGTGCGCGCCTGCCAGGCGGCGGGCATCGGCTTCCGCTTCCATTCCGGCGAGACCGGCGTGGCGAGCACCGCCTATCTGCACGTGACGGCCGCGATCGACTGGATCGACGACGCCAGCCAGACGCTGTTCCGCTGGTACGGCGACGACGTCATGACCGGCGGTCCCTATGTGCCGCGGGGCGGTGTCGTGTCGGTGCCGACCGGGCCGGGGCTGGGCATCGACATCGACCCGGTGGCGCTCGACCGCTGCCACCGCCGCTTCCTCGCCGAGGGCTCCTTCCCGGGTGCCGACGGTGCCGAGTACGGTCAGGACTTCGCGCGCCGCTGACTCATCGGGCCGGGCGGGGTCCGCTGGAGGGTGAGGTGGTCGATGTCCCGAGCGAGGAGAGCTGGGGCGGCAGGATTCGAACCTGCGGTGGCGGGACCAAAACCCGCTGCCTTACCACTTGGCGACGCCCCAAAGACGCATGGAGCGTAGCGGCACGCCCGCGCGGGTCAGGCGGTGATGGGCCCGCCGAGGGCTGCGCCGATCGTCGCCGCGGCCTCCGCCACGATCGGTGCGGCGTCGTCGAGCTGATCGTCGAACCGGAACCCCGGGGCCGATACGTTGATCGCGGCGATCACCCGCCCGGCGGCGTCGTGGATCGGCGCGGCCACCGAGACGAGCCCCGGCTCGAACTCCTCGCGCACGATCGCGAAGCCCTGCTCGCGGGCGGCCATGATCTGCTGCGTCCAGCCGCCCAGTCCCATCGCGACCACCTCGTCGTCGGAGAGGCCGGTCGCGAGGGCCCTGCCGGCCGAGGTCGTGGCGAGCGGCGTGAGGCCCCCGACGCGCCCCGGCGCATGGATCGCCGCCGTCGGCGACTCGGTCGCCAGCGTCAGCACCTGTTCGCCCTGCCGCACGGAGAGGTGCGCGCTCTCGCCGAGCTCGGCGACGAGGTCGAGCAGGACGGGACGTGCCGCGGCGATCAGCGGTGCGTCGCCCGAGAGCGCGGCGAGGCTGAAGATCCGCCAACCGAGCCGGTAGGCGAGCGTCTCGGGGTCGCGTGCCACGAACCCGCGGTCGTCGAGCGTGGCGAGCGTGCGGGACATCTGGCTCTTGTCCACGCGCAGGAGCTCTGCGAGCTGCGAGACCCCGAGGCCGTCGCGGGCCGCGGCGGGTGTCGATAGCGCCAGCAGCGCGTCGAGCCCGCGCCCGAGGGCGGCGTTCCCCGGGTTCATGGCGCCACCGGCAGGTCCACGACGTCGCCGTTCTCGGCGACGCGACGCGCGACGAACTCGATCAGCTCCGCCTCCGCGGCCGGATCGAGGGCGGGCTGCTCGTAGGTCTCCAGCAGCTCGTGCCAGCGTGCGGCGGCGCGATCGGCGTGATCCATGCAGCCGTTCCTGGTCCAGCGATCGTTGTTCTCGGTCGATGCGATCGTGGGGCGCCAGAAGCAGTCGCGGAAGCGCTCGAGCGTGTGCTGGGTACCGAAGAAGTGGCCCCCGTGGCCGGCCTCGACGTGGGCGTCGAACGCCAGGTCGGCCTCGGTCAGCTCGACCTTGGTGAACTGGTGGATCAGGAGATCGAGGATCTCCGTGTCGGCCATGAACTTCTCGAAGCTCGTGACGAGGCCGCCCTCCAGCCAGCCGGCCGACTGCCAGCAGACGTTCGCGCCCGCCAGAAACGCCGAGAGCAGCGTGTTCATCGCCTCGTAGCCGGCCTGATAGTCGGGCAGCGGGCTCGAGGTGAGCGTGCCGCCGCCGGATCGCCACGGCAGGCCGAGGTCACGTGCGATCTGCCCCGACGCGTACAGCCCGAAGGCCGACTCGGGACCGCCGAAGGCGGGCGAGCCGGTCTTCATGTCCGTCGACGAGAGGAACGAGCCCATCACGCACGGGGTACCGGGCCGCACGAGCTGGACGAGCGCGACGCCGGCCAGACTCTCGAGCGTCTGCTGCACGAGCGCCGCCGGGGTGGACACGGGCGCCATCGCGCCCATCAGGAGGAACGGCGTGATGATGATCGCCTGCCCGGCAGCGCCGTAGTTGAGGATGCCGTCCAGCATGCGCGCGTCGAAGCGGAGCGGCGAGTTGACGTTGCAGTTGGCGAAGAGCACCGGCGTATCGCTCCGCATGGCCTCCGTGCCGTGCACGATCTCGGCCATCCGCAGGCAGTCGGCGGCGGCCTCGCCGCTCGACGGCTCGCCGGCCCACACCCGGTCCGTCAGGCGGATCATCGACAGCGCGCGCATGAGGTGCCGGGAGTCGAGCGGGACGTCGTTGGGCTCGAGCACGTTGCGGCCCGGCGTGTCCAGATTGTCCGTCAGCTGCACGAGTCGGAGCAGATCGTCGAAGTCGGCCATCGTCCCGTCGCGCCGCTCGCCGTCGCGGCGGACGAACGGGGGGCCCTGCACGGCGCAGAAGATCATGTCGTCGCCCCCGATCCGCAGATTGCGCTCGGGGTTGCGCGCGGCCATCTCGAACGTCGCCGGCGCCTTGCCCGCCTGCGTGAGCAGGAAGTCGGGGTCGAAGCGCACGGTGCCGTCATCGTCGACCGTCTGGCCCGCCTCGCGGAACAACTGGAGGGCCTGCTCGTTGTCGAACTGGACGCCGACCTCCCGGCCGAGACGCTCCCAGCCGCTGCGGATGGTGGCGAGCGCCTCGGTCGACAGCGGCTCATAGCGGGGCATGTGGTTGGTCAGCACAACGGCCTCTCTTCAATCTGCAACTGCAGTTGCAGATTACTCCATGCGGTGCGCCGCAGCGACGGGCGGCGTTCGACTCGTGGCGGGCCGGGCCGGCCGGTGCTCGGACCGTGCGCCGCGGACTACGCGCGGCGGTTCGTCAGGAAGCGCGTGATGCCGGCCGCAATGGCGTTGGCCTCGCTGCGCCGCCCCGACTCGGTCGTCATCGCCAGAGCGTCCTCGGGTGCGTGCATGTTCCCGATCTCGGTGAAGACCTTCGGCACCGTCGAGAGGTTGAGCCCGCCGAGATCGCTGCGGACGATCAGCCCGGAATCGCCGACGTAGTTCGACTCCCGTGTCGGACCCTGCTGGCGCAGCGCGTTGCGGATCGCGATCCCCAGCGCCCGCGACCGACGCAGCATCAGCGAGGACTGGCCCGTATCCCCGGGCAGGATCACATGAAACCCGCGGTAGGTGCCGTTCTCATGACCATCGGCGTGGATCGAGACCGCCGCGTCGGCGCGCACGCGGTTGCCGATCGCAGCTCGCCGGGTGATGCAGGGACCGATCCCGTCGTTCGACGATCGCGTCAGGACGACGCGGGCTCCCTGCTCGCGCAGCAGGGAGCGGACGAGGAGCGCCACGTCCCAGTTGTGCTGCGCCTCGGTGTAGCCATCGACGGTGGAGGCACCGTCGGTATCGCAGTCCTTCCAATGCGTGCCGACCCAGACCTGCCGCCGCGTGAACTGGTGATTGCTGGCGTTGCCGCCGTTGTGTCCGGGATCGATCACGACAGTGCGGCCCGCCAGCGGCAGGACCGCCTTCTCCTGGGCGGCCGTGGGCATCGGCGCAGGGGTCACCGCACCGTCCTGCGGCACCTGCGC
>JBILWG010000182.1:0-3939 GCA_044369995.1 Gaiellales bacterium
GTCGTCGTCAGCGTGAACGACGAGGGGGAGACGTCGACCTGTGTCGGCTGCTTGGGCATCGGCGTGATCACGAGCTTGCCGTTCCACGTGCCGCTGTCGGGGCCGTAGTTGCCGGTCCCCGCGGCGTCGACACTGTACGTGGTCGCGGTTCCGGCCCAGAAGTCATCCCAGACGGGGTCGCTGTTGTCGGGACCTGCGCTCGAGCCGCCGCCACCGCCACCACCCGACACCAGGGTCGTCGTGCCGCTGCCACCGCCACCGCCGCTGGCCAATCCGCCGCCGCCACCACCACCACCGAAGGCATTGCTTCCCTGCGTGCCGCCGACACCGCCGGTCTGGATATTCGGCGGGTCGGCATTCTGCCCCGCCGCTCCCGTGCCACCTGCACTGCCGCGGGTGCTCTGCGTGGCACCACCACCGCCGGCCGGGCAGGAGCCATTGGAGGCATCTGGGGCTCCGCCGTTTCCGCCTGCGCATCCGCTCCCGCTGTAGCCGCCTCCACCGCCCGCTACCACCGCGAACGCGCCGCCGATCTTGATGTCGGTCGCACCGCCGCCACCGCCACCGCTGCCGTTGCCGCTTCTCGAGCTGTTGCCGCCCGTGCCACCGCCGTTGAAGCCGCCGGCTGCACCCGTGCTGGTGTTGACCGCGCTTCGGCCGGCTCCGCCGACGTTGTACGCGAGCACGTTGCCCGCCGACACGGCGAGGTGCGCCGTCACCGTGGCACCCTTGCCTCCCGTCACACCTCCGCCGACGTTGCCGCCGCTGGCGCCGAAGGCCTCAACGCGCAAGACGCTGACGCCGCTCGGCACGGTGTAGCTCCCCGCGCCGACGGTCGTGATGGTCTGCGCCGGCGCGAAGGCCGCGGATGCCATGTCGGCACCTGCTGCGGCGAGCACTGCGCAGGCGATCAGCACGGCTGCGATGCGCGCACGGCGTCCGCCGAAGGCGAGGTCGGCACGGAGCGTGGGGTTCGGCATGGCGGTCAACCTACCGGCAGGCCGTCGGTGATGTCCACGCGATGTTCGGGTAACT
This sequence comes from Gaiellales bacterium, assembly GCA_044369995.1. Taxonomy (GTDB): domain Bacteria; phylum Actinomycetota; class Thermoleophilia; order Gaiellales; family F1-60-MAGs149; genus F1-60-MAGs149. Next base: position 1,036 of record JBILWG010000182.1, read on the forward strand.
CACGCCTCGCTCCAGTCCGCTGCATCCGCTGCCTGACGCCCGAGTCCGGCTAGGGTGCCGCCAACCGATTGGGAGGAGACACCCGATGAGCGACGAGCTGTTCGAGACCGGCCTGCGGATCCGCAAAGAGGTCCTTGGTGAGGAGTACGTGGAGCGTTCGCTGGCCAACGCCGACGAATTCTCGATGGACTTCCAGCGCATGGTCACCGAGTACTGCTGGGGTGCTGGCTGGGGCCGCTCGGCGCTGAGCAAGCGCGATCGCTCGCTGATGAACCTCGTGATGATCGGCTCGCTCAACCGCATGCACGAGTTCCGCCTGCACCTGCGCGGCGCGATCACCAACGGCGTCACGAAGGCCGAAATCCAGGACGCGCTGATCCAGCTTGCGATCTACGCGGGCATTCCGGCTGGCGTCGAGGGCTTCCGCATCGCGCGCGAGGTGTTCGCCGAGTGCGAGGCCGAGGGCGTCGAGGTCAAGTAGTCGTGGCCGACGAGCAGCCCGACCACATCGCGATCACCAAGGTTCGCCTGACGTCGCTCGGCGGGCTCGCCAGCAGCATGACCGTCAAGGATCACGAGCCGATCGTGGCGGACGAGCCGCTCGACTTCGTGGCGGGCCAGCTGGCCGGCGGCGACACGGGGTGGACGCCGGTGCAGTACCAGCTGGCCGCGCTGATCTCGTGCGCGAACGTCGCGATCGCAATCACCGCGCAGGACCAGGGCTTCCAGCTCGATGGCCTCGAGATTCGCGCGCAGTCCGACCTCGACCTGCGCGGACTGCTCGACGGCGATCCCGACCGCCAGCCCGAGTTCCTCCATGTCGGCCTCGAGTTGCGCATCCAGACCCCGGAGACGGTCGAGCGCGTCGAGGCCCTCGCGCGCGAGAGCGATCGTCGCTGCCCGCAGCTCGGGCTGTTTCATCAGGCCAAGGTGCCGATGACGCAGACGTGGACGCGGGATGGCGAGGTGCTGATCAGCCTCACGTCGTGAATCAGAGGGGCCTGACCCCTCTGATGCGCGACGCGGGGTCATTGCGCTCCGTGCGCAGCGGTTCGGGCTCAGCCGAGCCGGAGCCGGCTGGTCACGCCCGTCGGAGCGCCGCCCTTCGGGGTGAACGTCGTGACCAGCGTGAGCGTCCCCTTGGTCGCGCGGAGTCGGCAGGAGAGCTTGTAGGTGCCCGCCTTCTTCGCGGTGCGCGTCACGGTGCATGCCGCGCCGCCGCGGCGTGCCGCGAGCGAACCGACCTGACGGATCGAACCAGGGCCGGTGACGGTGACCTTCGTGGTGACGGTCCTGCCGGAGCGGACCGGATTCGAGACGGTGATCGGCGAGCTCGCCGTCCCGTCGGTTCGCGTCGCCGTCGGCGTGCCGGAGCCGCCCGTTCCGGATGCGCCGGAGGGTCCGGCATCGGCGGCAGCCGCTCGCGTCAACGACACCGTGTAGGTCCTGGTCGTCGTGGCGTCGGGCGCGGTGACGACGATCGTGATGGCGTTTGCACCTATCGCGAGGTCAATGGGCGCCGACGCGGCGCCGGAGGAGACGGTTGCGCCGTTCACCGTCGTCGTCGCGCCTCCCGCGTTGACGGTCGGTGTGACCGTGATGCTCGTCGTCTCCGCGGGCACGCTCGCCGTATACGACAGTGTCGAAGTCGAGAACGCCGGTGACAGCGTGCCTGCGCTGAGGGTGAGCGCCGAAAGCGTGGCGTCGGACGGAGCGCCCGGTGAGCTGTCATGCCAGAAGGGCGACGCGATGTGATCGACGCCCGACGCGAGCGCGCCGGCCGGTGCGGCGGTGGTGGTGCCGTTCGCGAGGGTGCTGTCGCCGCCCTGGTCGGCTGCGCCCCAGGTGACGACGGAGCCGTCCGTCTTGAGCGCGGCGAAGGCGCTGTTGTTGCCGGTGATGCGTGCGACGCCGCTCGACAACGCGCCGCTCGGCACGGCCGCGGTCGCGCTGCCGCCGTGCGTGGTGAGTCCCCAGCTGACCGCCGAGCCGTCGGTCTTGAGGGCGGTGAGGGCGTGGGCGGCGGGTACGACGGCGCTGACGCCCGTGGAGAGGGAGCCGGCCGGGGCCGGGGTGGCCGTGCCGCTGGAGAGCGTGTTGTCGCCGCCGCGGTCGGCGGCGCCCCAGGTGATCACGGAGCCATCGGTCTTGACTGCCGCGAAGGCGCCCCAGCCACCGGTGACGGACACGACACCGGTCCCGAGGCTGCTCGTCACCGCGGAGCTGTTGCCGCCGTTGCCACCGCCGCCCCAGGTCACGACGGATCCCGTCGATGTGCGAGCCGCGAACGCAAGGGACGTGGCGGCGATGTCGACGACGTTGACGAGCTGCGCGCTGACCGCCGCGGCGTCCCCGCCGGCCGCGGAGAGTCCCCATGTGACGACCGAACCGTTCGACTTGACCGCTGCAAAGGCCTTGTCGGTCGCGTAGATTCGACTGACCCCGGACGCCAGGCTCGCGGTGACGGCCGACGAGTTCCCTCCGTCGGTGGTGGATCCCCAGGTGACGACGGAGCCGTCCGATTTGAGCGCGGCGAACGCGCCTCGGGTCGAGGCGATGGACGTGACACCGGTCAGCTGCGCGCTGATGGCTGTCGCGTTGCCGCCGCGCTCGCTACGGCCCCAGACGACCACGGTGCCGTCGGTGCGGACGGCCGCGAACGCGGAATCGGTGCTGTAGACCTCGACGACGTCGGTCGCGCCGTTCAGCTCCGCGGCGACGGCGGAGGCGTCGCCGCCCCGTCCCGCCGTGCCCCACGCGACGACGGAACCGTCGGCCTTGATCGCGGCGAAGGCGCCCGCAGTGCTGCTGATGTCGGTGACGCCGCTGGTGAGCGCGCCGGCGACGGTGGAGGAGTCGCCGCCCCCCGGGACGGTGGAGTCACCCGAATCACCCGGAGCGCCC
>JBILWG010000183.1:0-3934 GCA_044369995.1 Gaiellales bacterium
CGCGCCTCGTACGATGCCGTCGCCACCACGCCGCGGCCGAGCGGATCGCCGCCGACGACGAGCGGCACGCCCTTGAGCGCCGGATTCTCGAGCACCTCCACGGCCGCGAAGAACGCGTCGAGGTCGAGATGGGCGACAACGCGGCTCACGACGACGAGACTACCACCCTCTTTTCCCCGCAAATAGCGGATTTTTGCGGCGACTCGAGGCTGAATACCCACGCAACGAACGGCGTTTCTGCCTATGCTCCACCCCCATGGGAGCGAGGAAGCCGCAGGGCCTGTCGGGGGCCGACCGTTGAGCCATGACGCCGACAAGCTGATCCGCCAGCTCTCGCTGGTCGCGTACATCATGGCCGAGAAGCGGCCGATCACCGCGCGCGACGCCAAGAACGCCGTCGAGGGCTATTACGACATGTCCGACGAGGCGTTCGCCCGACGCTTCTACGCCGACCGCGCCGAACTGCTCGCGCTGGGCGTGCCGATCAAGTCGAACCGCGACGAGTTCACCGGCGAGGAGCTCTACACGCTGACGCGCGAGAACTACTTCCTGCCGCCGCTCCATCTCACCGACCGCGAGCTCGCCGCGCTCAACACCAGCCTGTTCCTGCTCGAGGGCCAGTTCGCCTACGCCGCCCCGCTGCGGCTCGCGCTGCAGAACCTCGCGCTCGGCCGCCCCGGCGTGCTCGAGCAGTCGCCCGCGATCGGCGTCTCGCTCGACCTCTCGGGCGGCGGGCATTCGCCCGAGATCGCCGCGCGCCTCGCCAAGCTCGAAGGCGCGATCTCGAAGCAGAAGACGATCGTCTTCTCGTACTTCGCGATCAGCACGGGCCAGGAGAAGTCGCGGACGGTCGATCCGTACGGCCTCTACTTCTCCGACTCCAACTGGTACCTGGTCGGACACGACCACGCGCGCGACGCGATCCGCAACTTCCGCGTGTCGCGCATCCGCGGCGACATGCGCTTCCACACCCGCAAGGAGCGCGACTTCCGGCGCCCCGCCGACTTCGATCCGGCGACGTACCGCGATCGCGCGATCTGGGCGCTCGACGAGCCCATCGGCGAGGCCACGCTGTACGTGGCCCCGAGTGCAGCCTGGCTCGTCGATCGCCTGTTCAACAAGCACGGCGAGGTCACCACGCACGAGGACCGCTCCGCCACGTTCGAGACGCAGTACAGCGATGTCGATCGCCTCGTCGAGTGGATTCTCGGCCTCGGCGGTCAGGTGCTGCCGCTCGGCCCGACCGAGGTCGTCAACGCCGTCGTCGAGGCCCTCGAGAACGTCCGCGATGCGCACGCCGGCGACCCCCCGACGATCGCGTCGCCGAAGAAGATCGTCACCGAGGCCGAGGCACCCGTCGCCCGGCCCTCGAACCCCGTCGCTCCCGAGCGCTTCGCCGTCCTCCAGGCACTGCTCGCCGATCTGCTCGAGACGTGCGGCACCGACCAGAGCGGCAGCATCGCCGCGTTGGTCCTGCAGGATCGCTACAAGATCGACGACGAGGAGATGATCGAGCAGATCAACCTCCTCAACCTCGTCAACTTCGGCGGCGGCTGCTACGCCGTGTACGCCGAGCTCGACGAGGAGGGCATGATCAACGTCCAGAAGGAGCTGTACGGCGAGGACTTCCGCCGCCCGGCCCGCCTGTCGCCGCTTGAGGCGAAGGCGATCCTGATGGCCCTCGATCTCGTCGGACCGCAGATCGCCGGCGCCACCAACTCGACGCTCGCCAGCGTGCGCGAGAAGGTCGAGATCGCCTGCGGCGGCGGCGTTCCCGGCGGCCAGCCCTCCACCACGGTCGACGTCGGCGTCCCCGAGGACGTCATCGGCGAGATCTCGTGGGCGATCGAGCGCCACCGCCTCGTCCGCATCACCTACCTGTCGCGCACCTCGAACGAGGTCGCCGAGCGCGTGATCGAGCCGTACAAGCTCCGCGGCGTCAACTCCGACTGGTACGTCGAGGCCTGGGATGTCGGCGCCGAGGGCGAGCGCACGTTCCGCATCGACCGCATCCAGTCCGCCGAGCGCACGAAGGACACCTTCGAGCCGCGCGAGGGCCTCACCAACCTCGCCGAGCAGCGCAGCCTCGGCGGCACCAAGGGCTCGGTCAGCGTCTGGTTCTCTCCCGCCATCGCCCTGCGCGAGTCGGAGAAGCGCACAGGGGCCTCCCAGCTGCGCGACGGCGCGCTCCTCGACACGATCACGTTCGACTCCGAGCGCTGGCTCGAAGACGAGGTCATCAAGTACCGCGGCGACGCCGTGCTGATCGAGCCGGCCGCCCTGCGCGCCCGCGTCGCCCGACGCGCCACGCAGATCCTCAAGGAGGTCAAGGGCGCGAAGCGCCTGGCCTCCAAGAGCCGCCGCTGATCTGCCGTACGCGGCCGGGTGGAAACCCGCTGGCTCGGTGACTAGCATTGCGCCATGGCTGATGCTCCCAGCGGCTTCCTGCGGAAGCGCCTCACGTACGCGAACGTCGTCGCCACGCTCGCGCTGTTCCTCGCGCTCGGCGGCACCTCCTATGCCGTCACCGCGCTGCCGAAGAACAGCGTCGGTACGCAGCAGATCAAGAAGAACGCTGTGACGGGCGTGAAGGTCAAGGACGGATCCCTGGTTGCGGCCGACTTCGCGGCCGGGACGCTGCTCAAGGGCGAGACGGGTGCGACCGGGGCAACCGGAGCGACAGGTGCCACGGGAGCGACGGGCGCAGCAGGACCGGCGGGCGCGCAGTACAGCTCGGTCGACGGCGACTCGCAGACCAACCCGATCGAGACGAACGCGGTATCGATCGCCACGGGGACGATCTACGTCGACCAGGCCGGCAAGTTCGTGCTGTTCGCTCGGCTGGACACCACGCTCGCCGCTGCCGTCTGCGCTGGCGCAGCCAACCCCGTGCTCTTCCTGCAGATCGACGGCACCGTGGTCGCCAAGAGCGGTCGCACGTTCGCCGACGCAGGGTCCACGTGGGACGATCTCGTGCTGTTCGGCAAGATGAACGTCGCGCAGACGGCGGGTAACCACACCGCGAAGGTGATGGTCGGCTGCTCAGACTCCACTGCGCCGCAGTCGACGCCGTCGCACTACAACGTCGCGTTCGCCACGATCACTGCCGCCTGATCGCCCGCTGAGCCGGCGGCGTGAGAATCGGATCGTCCAAGGCGGCGAACGGCTGCGCAAGCTCGCGGTACTGCTCGGGCCCGTTGCCGAGCGCGAGGAGCGCGTTGCGCTTGAGGTAGCGCCCGTCGAGGTCAGGCACGTAGAGGCGACGGTAGTGCTCGAGCAGGTCCTCCTCCGAGGCCTCCAGCCACGCGTCGAGGCGCACCCAGCCGTCGGCTGATGGCGTGCGGTCGGCGCGGCGCTCCGTCGGCCCCTGGTTGTACGGGCACACGTCTTGGCAGATGTCGCAGCCGTAGACCTGGTCCCCCATGCCGTCGGCGACCTCCTCGGGCACCTCACGGCGACTCTGCGACCAGTACGAGATGCACTGCTCGGCGTTGAGGACGTACTCCTCGTCAAGCGCGCCCGTCGGGCAGGCATCGATGCAGAGGGTGCACGAGCCGCAGCCCTGCCGCACGGGCTCGGACACCTCGTAGTCGAGCGGCGCGTCGGTGATCAGCGTGCCGATCGAGATGAACGAGCCGAGCCCGGGCGCAATCGCCATCGTGTTCTTGCCGCCAAACGTCAGGCCGGCGCGGCGCGCGCCTTCGCGGTCGACGTGGTGGTTGGCATCGACGTGGACGACGCTGCGATAGCCATCGGCCTTGAGCGCGTCGCGTACGCGCCCCAGCGCGTCGCGCAGCGTGGAATACGGGTCGCCCCACGCGTACCGCGGCAGGCGCCCTACCGGCCCGTCGGGTCGCGGCGTGGCGGGCTCCCAGATCGGCAGGATCGCGCTGATCACCGTCTGCGCGTTTCGCACTGCCAGCTCGGGATGGCA
>JBILWG010000184.1:0-3931 GCA_044369995.1 Gaiellales bacterium
GGCGAGGCGACCCGTTCCTCCCCGTCGAACCTGCCCTCCGCGGATCCGCGACCTCCGGGTGACGCCGCAGGCGCCACCCGGAGGAACGACCGCTCAACAGCGGTCTTCGCGAAGCGAAGACCCCCTGTCGACGCGGTCGCAGCACAGGTTCGATGGGGAGGAACGAGACGATCCCTGCCCGAGGTCCTGCCTGCGGGCGCAACCGACCTCGCCGAGGCGATCGATCAGGCGACGGCGCTCTGGCGGGGCATCGCGACGGTCACCGCGCACGTCGCACCGCCGATTCCAGCGCTCGCCCCCACCCGCATCGCCGACGTCTGCCTGCTCATCGAAGAGGGTGTGGCCAACGCCATGCGCCACGGCTCGGCGACGACCGTGGAGATCCTGCTCACCCCGCTGGGTGGCGACGCCATCGCCATCACGATCACCGACGACGGCACGGGCCCGACCGGCGGCTCCCCCGGGCTCGGCTCGACGATCTTCGACCAGGCGAGCACCGCGCCCTGGACGCTCACTGCGCGGGCGGACGGATCGGGATCAGTGCTGTACGTCGTGGTCGCAGCCGCATCGCCGGTCGCGCACGCGGCGAGCTGACACCGGACGGAACGGCTGGGACGCGGCTGCCGCTGAACACCCGTGGGCGGCGGCTTCAGGCGGACGGCAGGAGATCGTCGAGCCCGGCCAGCAGCGTCTCGCTGTTGGGGTGCTCGAGATCGACGTGGAGCGCGGTCAGCGCCACGTAGCCCTCGGCGATGGCCTCGAAGTCGGTACCGGGGGCGCGGTGGTAGTCGGCGTCGCCGGAGTAGAGCCGAAAGCGACGCCGGCCCTCGTGCTCCTCGGCGAGTTCGATCTGGTCGGCCCAGATGCGGCGACCCAGCTTGCAGACGCGGACGCCGTTCGGTACGCCCGTGGGGCAGTTGACGTTGAGGAGCACGTCACGGCCGAGGTCGCCAGCGGCCAGGAGCTCGGCGAGGCGCGGCACGATGCGCTCGGCCGTGGCGAACTCGTACTGGCCATCGCGGGTGTGGTGCAGCTCGCCGCCCCTGGACTGCTGGGAGACGGCGAGCCCGGGCGTGCCGAGCAGGACGCCCTCCATCGCCGCCGCGACGGTCCCCGAGTACGTGACGTCGTCGCCGAGATTGAGGCCGAGGTTGGCACCGGCCACTACGACGTCGAAGCTCGCGCCCGTCTCCGTCGCCTCGGCGAAGCGGACGCAGTCGACCGGCGTGCCGCTGACGGCGTACGCAACTGCGGCACCGGGCACGTCGCGCTCCTCGATCTCGAGCGTTCCGCGGATCGTGATGCTGCGCGCGACGGCACTCTGGTTCTCCGCGGGCGCGACCACCATCACCTCGGCGACCGTCGAGAGCGCACGCGCCAGCGCATGCAGGCCGGGCGAGTCGATGCCGTCGTCGTTCGTCAGGAGCACACGCATGCGCCTGCCACCATACCGCTCCCCGTATGCTGATCCGGTGACAGACAGCGCGCAGCGAAGCGGCATCAACCGCTCAGAGGCGATCCAGTTCGTCGTCATCGGCCTGATTGCCGCCGTCGCGTTCGTGCTGGAGTTCAGCCACGCCAACGCGATCGTGATCTTCGTCGTGGCCGGCATCGCCGTCGCCGGCATGGCGCACGTGCTGGGCCTCGCGACGGAGCAGGCGGGCGAGGCCGCGGGCCCACGCGTCTCGGCGCTGCTCAACGCCACGTTCGGCAACGCCGCCGAGCTGATCATCGTCGTCCTCGCGATCCGTCAGGGCGGCGCGCTCATCGATGTGGCGCGGTATTCGATCATCGGCTCGGTGATCGGCAACGTGCTGCTGATCCTGGGCGCGTCGCTGCTCGTCTCGGGCATCCGCAACGGCCGCCAGGGCTTCAACGCCACGGTGGCGGGCGTCAACGCGACGATGCTGCTGCTGGCCACGGCGGCCTTGGCTCTGCCAACCCTCTTCGATGGACTCAGCGAGATGACGCACGGCTCGACGGTGAACCTGTCGCACGGCGTCGCGATCGTCATGGTCGTCCTCTACGCGGCGTATCTCATCCACGCCTTCAGCTCGCCCGACGAATCGGGCGCGGCGACGGGGCACGCCCGCTGGTCGACGCCGCTCGCGCTGGGCGTCCTCGGCATCTCGGCGGTGATCACCGGTTTCCTGTCGGAGTTCCTCGTCGGCGCGATCGAGCCGACGATCGAGCAGACGGGCATCTCCCCCGTCTTCATCGGCCTGATCATCGTGCCGCTCGTCGGCAACATCGCCGAGCACTTCGCCGCGGTCAAGATCGCGGCCAAGGGCGACCTCGACTTCTCGATGGGCATCGCCTTCAATTCGGCGCTCCAGGTCGCCCTCGCGGTGACGGCGGTGGCCGTCGGCGCCGGCTACATCTTCGGCCACGAGCTCGCACTCGCCTTCGGCGCCCTCGAGATCGCGGTCCTGATCGCCGCAGCCGTGGTCGCCGCCTTCATCGCCGTCAGCGGCAAGGCCACGTGGCTCGAGGGCCTGCAGCTCCTCGCGATCTACGCGATCGCAGCGCTCGCCTTCTGGTACGTCTGACCTTTGCAGAGGGGTCTGGCCCCTTTGATTAACCCCGGGGCCCACACCCCTCTGCAAAGGTCAGTAGTCGACGTGGACGAGCGTGAGGCCGTGCGGTGGTGCCGTCCAGCCCGCCTCGGCGCGAGGGCGCCCCGCCAGCAGGCGCGCGAACTCGTCGGGATCGGTGCCGCTGTCGCCGCGGGCCGTGACGATCATCGTGCCGACCAGCGTGCGCACCATGTGCCGCAGGAAGGCGTTCGCGGTGATCCGGAACTGCAGTCCCGCCTCGGTGTCCACCCAGGACGCCGCGTGCACGGTGCGGGTGAAGCTGCGGTGCTCGGTCTCCGCCGGCGTGAAGGCCGTGAAGTCGTGCGACCCCACGAGCTCCGCCGCGAAGCGATCGAGCAGCGCCCGGTCGAGGCGACGCGGCTCGTGCAGCTCGCGCACGCTGCGCAGCGGATCCCGCAGCGGGCCGAGTCGCACGTCGTACGTGTACGAGCGGCTCCGCGCCGAAAAGCGCGCGCTGAAGTCGTCGGGAGCGTTCTCGGCACTCAGCACGGCGACGTCCGCCGGCAGCAGGGCGTTGAGCGCCCGCGGCAGCGCCTCCGTCGGCGGTCCGGCCACGCGCGTGAAGCTGATGATCTGGCCGGTCGCGTGGACGCCCGCGTCGGTGCGTCCGGCGACGACGATGTCGCCGCGCGTGTCGTGCAGGGCGTCGATCGCCCGCGCGAACTCTCCCTCGACCGTGCGTGCACCCGGCTGGAAGGCCCAGCCGCGAAACCCGGTGCCGTCGTAGGCGACGTGCAGCCGCGTGTTGCTCATCGCGCCGGATCGACCCGATCGAGCAGCTGCGATGCGCCTCCGCCGCGGGCGACGAGAACGAGGCACGCCACGGCCAGCAACGCGCCGCCGATCAGCGGCAGTCCACCGTCCACGCGACCGGCGGTGGCGACGATGACGAGCGCAACCAGAAGCACCCCGAGCGCACACAGTCGGGTGGCCAGCCCGAACACCAGGCCCACGCCGCAGGCGATCAGCACCACGATGCCAATCCAGATCGCGATCGAGGCCACCGGCAGGTTCCACGCCAGCGCGCGCTCGGCGAGGGCGGCCTGCTCGAGCCCGCTCCGGAGCGCCACGCCGACCGCCACGAGTCCCGTCAGCGCACGCAGCGCGAGCAGCAGGCGAGCAGCCGGTCGCGAACGCGGCGCGCCCTGCCCGGGCATGCCGTGCGTGATCAGGCTCGCTCCGCCCCGGGGCACGCTCACGCCGATGGCCTAGGCGTCGACCGTGCCGGCGTCGATGCGGGTGCCCTCGATGACGGCCCGCAGCTGGTCCTCGAGATCCTCGAAGGCGGCCGACGGCACGGTGCAGACGATCGCGTAGCCGCTGCCGTTGATCGT
>JBILWG010000185.1:0-3924 GCA_044369995.1 Gaiellales bacterium
TCGTCCAGCGAACCGCCGCCGTTGAGGACCTCCTCGAAGGCCGTCAGACGCACCGGGCGATCCGAGACACCCGTCGCCGCCGCGCGCACACCGGACGCACCGATGCAGACGCCGACGCCGACGATCGTCCAGTCGATCGCCCGCCGATGGAACTTGGCGTAGGCCGAGCGGTCATCGCTCTTCGGGATCCGGACCTGCGTGATCAGCTCGCCCGGTTCGAGCGTGGTGGTCAGGTAGGTCTCGATCAGATCCTCGACGAGAATCCGCCGCTCCCCGTTGGGGCCCCGCGCGATCACCGAGGCACCCGCCGCCACGAGCGTGGCCGGCATGTCGCTATGCGGATCGGCATGCCCGAGCGAGCCCCCGATCGTGCCACGGTTGCGCACCTGCGGGCTGCCGATGCCGCCCGCGGCATCGCTCACGAGCCCGGCGTGCTGGCGGATCAGCGGATCAGCCGCCACGGCACGATGGGTCGTCATGCCGCCGACCGCGATCTCATCCTCGTCCTCGCAGATCCCGACCAGCTCGGGGATGCCGCTCAGATCGACGATGCTGTCCGGCGCCGCGAGCCGCAGACGCATCATCGGCATCAGCGACTGGCCACCCGACAGGGGCACCGCACCCGCCGCAACCGCGGCGATCGCCTCGTCGATCGACGAGGCCTTCGTGTACTCGAGCGTGGACGGAATCACGACTTCGCCTCCTGCATGACGTTCCAGATACGCGCCGGCTGCATCGGCATGTCGATATGACGGACGCCCAGCCCCGAGAGCGCATCGACAGCGGCATTGACGATCGCCGCCGAGGCGCCGATCGTGCCGGCCTCGCCGATGCCCTTGACCCCCAACGGGTTCGAGGGCGACGGGGTGACGGTCCGCGCCAGCGTCATCGGCGGCACATCCGCCGCGCTGGGCACGAGATACTCGACCAGGGTCGGAGTCAGCATGTTGCCGTCCTCCGCGTAGACGGTCTCCTCGAAGAGCGCCTGGCCGAGCCCCTGGATGATGCCGCCGTGCACCTGCCCGTCAACGATCAGCGGGTTGATCACGTTGCCGCAGTCATCCACCGCGGTGTAGTTCACGATCTCCACGCGACCGGTGTCCGGATCGATCTCGACCTCGCACACGTGCGTGCCGTTCGGGAACGTGAAGTTCGGAGGATCATGGAACGTCGTGGCCTCGAGCACCGGCTCGATGCCCTCCGGCAGCGACGCCGACGTCCAGCCGGCGTACGCCAGCTCCTGGATCGTCTTGGCACGATCCGGCGAGCCCTTCACCTGCCACGCCGTGCCGGTCCACTCGAGGTCGTCGATCGAGCACTCGAGAAGATGCGCCGCGAGCTCGCGGGCCTTCTCCCGCACCTTGCCGAGCGACCGGTACAGGGCAATGCCACCGACGGCCAGCGAGCGGGACCCGTAGGTGCCGAGGCCGTACGGCTGGAATGCCGTATCGCCGTGAATCACCTCGACATCCTCGAACGGAATGCCGAGCTCGGTCTGCGTGATCTGCGACCAGCTCGTCGCGTGTCCCTGGCCATGCGGCGAGGTGCCCGTGATGACGGTCGCCTTGCCCGTGGGATGCAGTCGCACCGTCGAGTGCTCCCAGCCGGGCGCGCCGATGCCGAGCGCGGCCGTGACGGCACTCGGCGCGAGGCCGCAGACCTCGACGTACGTCGAAAGCCCGATACCGCGGTACTTGCCCCGGGCCTCGCTCTCCGCTCGGCGTGCCGCGAAGCCCGCGTAGTCGGAGAGCTCGAGCGCCTTGTCGAGATTGGCCTCGTACTCACCCGAGTCGTAGATCAGTCCCGTCGCCGAGCTGTAGGGGAACTGCTCGGGCTTGATGAAGTTGCGGCGGCGAACCTCCGCAGCGTCGATGCCGAGCTCGTCGGCGATCGCGTCCAAGACGCGCTCGATGCCATGCGTGGCCTCGGGGCGTCCGGCACCGCGATACGCGTCGGTCGGCGTCGTGTTCGTGAACGCCTGGCGGATCCGAATCGAGATGTCCTGGATGTCGTAGAGCCCCGGCACCATGAACAGCGTGAGGTGGGAGATCGACGGTGTCAGCAGCTGGTTGTAGGCGCCGTTGTTCTGCACCGCATCGAACTTGAGTGCGACGATCCTGCCGTCGTCGTCGACACCGGCCTCGTAGTACTGCACCTGGGCGCGACCGTGAATGGTCGCGACCGCGGCCTCCGAGCGATCCTCGATCCACTTCACCGGCTGGCCGACAGCGTGGGAGGCGGCACAGACCGCGAACTCCTCGCGGTACGTGTTCAGCTTCGCGCCGAAGCCGCCGCCGACGTCGGGTGTGACGACACGGACCTTCGCCTCGGACGTGTCGCAGACGATGCTGACGAACGTGCGGACGAAGTGCGCGACCTGCGTCGACGTGTAGAGCGTCACCTCGCCGGTCGCCTCCTGCCAGTCGCCGATGCACCCGCGGGTCTCCATCGCCGACGGCGTGAGGCGCTGGTTGTCGACGCGCAGCTTGACGACCTTCGAGGCCTTCGCCATCGCGTCGTCGAAGCCGTCCGTGACGTGCTCGAGCGTCTTGACGAGGTTGCTGTCGTACTCGGCGTGCACGAGCGGCGCGCCGGGCTCGAGGGCCTTCTCGGCATCGACGACGACGGGGAGGGCGTCGTAGTCGACCTGGACGAGATCGGCACCGTCCCGGGCGAGGTAGCGATCGTCCGCGATCACCATGGCCACGGGCTCGCCGACGTAGCGGGCGAACTCCTTGGCGAGGATCGCCTGCTCGGGATGGCGGACGTCGCCGCCCGGATTCGACGCGCTCAGCACGCCGGTCGCAACCGGGAGCGTCTCGTGGGTGAGCACGGCGTGGACGCCCGGCAGGGCCAGCGCCGCACTGGCGTCGATCGAATTGATCTTCGCGTGTCCGAACGGCGAGCGCACGAACGCGGCGTGCAGCATGCCGGGCAGCTTGAGGTCGTCCACGTAGCGGCCTTCGCCCGTGACGAACTTGCGGTCCTCCTTGCGCAGGACCGCGTCGCCGATGCCACCGGCGGCCTGGGTCGTGTAGTCGACGGCCATGGTCAGCTCCTTGCCATCTGGTCGGCCGCGGCACGGATGCTCGCGACGATGTTCTGGTAGCCGGTGCAACGGCAGAGATTGCCCTCGAGCGCGTCGCGGATCTCCTCGTCGGTCGCGTTCGGCTGCTGCTCGATGATGCCGACGGCGGCCATCATCATGCCCGGCGTGCAGTAGCCGCACTGGAGGCCGTGGTTCTCGTGAAAGGCCTGCTGGATCGGATGCAGCGTGCCGTCGGCGGCCTGCAGCCCCTCGACCGTGCGCACCGCGCGACCGTCGCACTGGATCGCCAGCGTCGAGCAGGACAGGACGGCATCGCCGTCGACCTGCACGGTGCAGCATCCGCATGTCGACGTATCGCAGCCGATGTGCGTTCCGGTCAGATTCAACTGCTCGCGCAGGAAGTGCACGAGCAGGGTCCGAGGTTCAACCTCGGCGGTGTGGGCCGTGCCGTTGACAGTCACGGTGATGGTCTCGCCCATTGCTATCTCTCCTCCCGGCCCAGCGAAGCGAGGGCCCTGCACCCGATCCTAGTGCCAAACGCCGCAAATGTGAATGGGCTTCTCCCGATTGCTGAACGCACGGTGCAGCAGGGCGCTGCCTACCGATCCACTAGGCTCCTGCCCGTGCCCGAGTCCCGCGCAATCGTCGACGTTCCCGGCTCGTCCGCGAATCTCGGTCCCGGCTACGACTGCCTCGCCATTGCGCTGCCCTTCCGGCTGCGCGTGGAGGTCGAGCGCCGTCCCGGTCCCCTCGGCGTACGCGTGTCGGGTGAGGGTGCCGATGCGCTGCCGGCCGATGCCTCGAACCTCGTTGCCTCAACGCTGTTGACGGAGCTCGACGAGCGTGGGGACGACCTCGCGATCGATATCCGCAAC
>JBILWG010000186.1:0-3917 GCA_044369995.1 Gaiellales bacterium
GCGACCCGTGTTCGGTGCGGTGTTGACGACGAGCGATCCCCCCGCCGCGAGCTGGCCGGCGTCGGCGCGCAGCGTGTGCTCGTAGAGCTCGGCGGCCGTCAGGTTCCAGTGGGCGGTGCCGCTGGGCGCGAGGCCGTGCGCGTCGAGGTCGACTGATCCGCGTCGGTTCGTCGTCGTTGCCATCGTGAGGTCATCTCCTGGGTCTGTAATGCGAACACACGAGGGGGAACACGTGCGTTGGGGAGGAAGCCTACTCATCCCATAGGTCATATCCGCAGGTTGATCGTCTGCGGCCGAATCCCCCTGCCGAAAACGTCGAGCGATTCGCGCGCCCTGGCGCTGCGGGTCGGCTAGTCGTGGACGGCTTCCACGTCGTCGCAGTGATGCTTCGCGGCTCGAACGCTCTCGGCGTCCCACAGGTCGCCGACGAGGCGGTGGCGCGGCGTGCCGACGATCACCGATGTGGGCGCGAACTTCTCGCAGACGGTGGTGACGCACGAGCCATCCGGCCCGCTCGTCGCCTGCGGCGTGGCCGTCAGCCCTTGCGCGCGCGCGACCGCGCACATGGCCGCGGCACGACCCTGCGCTTCGCTGCCGCTCTCGCCCTCGACGAACTCCTGGCCGAGCATGTGCCCCATCGTCATGTCCATTCCGCCGTGGGTGACCATGATCACGGTGGAGACGCCCAGCGCCTTCGCCTTCGCGATGACGCGCTCGGTGACGACCTCATCGGTACCCAACTCAGTGGAGAAACCCAGAATGCTGCTCATGACACAGTTGTACACCCGCCAGCCGGCGATTGCACGGGAAAGCGACCGGACGGCCATCGACTAGCATCGCGGTTATGACGCTTCAGCTCAACGATTCCTCGCTCTTCCGCCAGCAGGCCTACATCGACGGCCAGTGGGTCGACGCCGATAGCGGCGAGACCTTCCCCGTCTACGACCCCGCGACGGGGGAGGTGATCGCCAACGTGCCGCGCCTCGGCGCGGCCGAGACGCGCCGAGCGATCGAGGCCGCCGAGCGCGCCCAGGCTGGCTGGGCGAAGCTGCTTGCGAAGGATCGCGCGCGCATCCTGCGCGACCTCGCCGACGCGATGATCGCCAACGCCGACGATCTCGCGACGATCATGACCGCCGAGCAGGGCAAGCCGTGGCCAGAGGCGAAGGCGGAGGTCGCCTACGCCGCCTCGTTCTTCGAGTG
The DNA here is from genome assembly GCA_044369995.1 of Gaiellales bacterium. GTDB lineage: Bacteria > Actinomycetota > Thermoleophilia > Gaiellales > F1-60-MAGs149 > F1-60-MAGs149. The sequence continues at coordinate 1,204 of JBILWG010000186.1, forward strand.
GTTCGGCGAGGAGGCCAAGCGGGTCTACGGCGAGACGATCCCCGCCCCGATGGCCGAGCGCCGCCTCGTCGTGCTGCGCCAGCCGATCGGCGTCACCGTCGGCATCACGCCCTGGAACTTCCCGTCCGCGATGCCGACCCGCAAGGCCGCACCCGCGCTCGCCGTCGGGTGCACGATGGTGCTCAAGCCGGCCGAGCAGACGCCGCTCAGCGCCCTCGCCGTCGCCGAGCTCGCGGAGCGCGTCGGCATGCCCGCCGGCGTCTTCAGCATCGTCACCGGCGATGCCGCGGATGCACCTGCGATCGGCGGCGAGATGACGTCGAATCCGATCGTGCGCAAGCTGTCGTTCACCGGTTCCACGCAGGTCGGCAAGCTCCTGATGGAGCAGTGCTCGCGGACGGTCAAGAAGGTCTCGCTCGAGCTGGGCGGCAACGCGCCGTTCCTCGTCTTCGATGACGCCGATCTGGACGATGCGATCGCCGCGATCAACGTGGCCAAGTACCGCAACGCGGGGCAGACCTGCATCAGCGCCAACCGCGTGCTCGTGCAGAGCGGCATCCACGATGCGTTCGTCGAGCGCGTGGTGGAGCTGTCGAAGACCGTCAACGTCGCGCCGGGTTTCGACCCGTCCGCCACGATCGGCCCGCTGATCGACGATCCGGCGCTCGAGAAGGTCGCGCGCCACGTCGCCGACGCGCGCGACCGCGGTGGCGACGTGCTGCTCGGCGGCGGCGTCCACGAGGAGCATGGCCGCACGTTCTTCCTGCCGACCGTCATCACCGGCGCCGACATGTCGTGGGAGATGTCGAACGAGGAGACGTTCGGCCCCGTCACCGCCGTGCATCGCTTTGACGACGAGGCCGACGCGATCCGCATCGCCAACAACACCCCGTTTGGTCTGGCCGCGTACCTGTTCACCCGCGACCATGCGCGCATCTGGCGCGCCGGCGAGGGCCTCGACTACGGGATGATCGCCATCAACACGGGCTTCATCAGCGCGGCCGAGGCGCCGTTCGGCGGCGTCAAGGAGTCGGGCATCGGGCGGGAGGGCTCGCAGCACGGCATCGAGGACTTCCTCGAGCTGAAGTACATGGCCTGGGCGGGCATCCGCGACGCGGGGTAGGCGCGGGATCATGCACATGGTATGTGCGTGGTAGGGTGTCGGCATGAGCACTCGGCTGCACGTGGTCTTGAGCGACGACGAGAGCGAGCGATACCGCGCGTGTGCTGAGGCCGCCGGCGTCAATCTCTCGACGTGGGTGCGCACCGCGCTGCGGTTCGCCGAGCAGGCGCGGCCGCGCAGGTCGCCGGCCGAGAAACTCGCCGCTCTCCGTCGATTCATGGACACGCTGCCGGAGGATCGTGCTCCGATGCCGCCGATCGACGAGTACCTCGCGTGGCACGAGGCAACGCGATACGGCGATCTTCCGAAGCCATGATCTTCGTCGACGCAAACGTGCCCATGTACCTCGTCGGCGGTGATCCGGTCGCCGCCGGGCATGCCGTCGCCCTCGTCGCCCGCATCACCGCCGATGGTTCCGCCGTCGTGTCGAGTGCGGAGGTTCTGCAGGAGATCCTCCATCGGTACAGCGCCCTTGAGCGCGTGGAGGAGGCGGATCACGCGTTTGCGGCCCTCGACACCTTCGTCGACAGGATGTTCCCGCTCGAACCGGAGGACGTTGTGCGGGCGAGCCGGATTCGTCGTGTGTATCCCACCCTCCAAGCGAGGGACTGCACGCATCTGGCGACGATGGAGCGATACGGGATCTCCCGCATCGCCTCCTATGACCGGGGCTTTGATGCAGTGCCGGGGGTCGAGCGTCTCACATGACGCGCCTCGGCGGCCACGTCATCGCGGACCAGCTGGTCGCACAGGGCGTGGACACCGTGTTCGGCGTCGCGGGGGAATCGTTCCTCAGCGTCCTCGACGGGCTCTGGGAGCAGCGCGGCCGGATCCGCTACGTCGCCGCGCGGCACGAGGCGACGGCGTCGCACATGGCCGAGGCGTGGGGGAAGCTGACCGGCCGGCCGGGCGTCTGCCTCGCGACGCGTGGACCGGGGGCCACGCACGCGGCGATCGGCGTGCACACCGCCTTCCAGGATTCGACGCCGATGCTGCTCCTGCTCGGGCAGGTGCAGCGCGAGCACCAGGGCCGCGAGGCGTTCCAGGAGGTCGATCTGCCGGCGATGTTCGCACCGCTCGCCAAGTGGGCCGCGCAGATCGAGACGGCCGACGATATCCCCGAGATGCTCGGCCGCGCCTTCGAGCTCGCGCTCGCCGACCGGCCCGGCCCCGTCGTCCTCGCCCTGCCCGAGGATATGCAGCGCGAGGAGACCGACGCGGTGGACGCGCCGTTCGCCGAGCCGGCGCTGCGCGAGCCTGAGGCCGCCGACCTCGACCGCCTCCACACGTGGCTCGGCGATGCGGCGCAGCCGCTCATCATCGCCGGCGGGCCCCGCTGGAGCCAGGCATCGGCGGACGCGCTGGCGGAGTGGGCGGTGGCCTCGGCCGTGCCGGTCGCGACGCAGTTCCGCCGGCAGGACCGCATCGACAACGCGTCGCCGGCGTACGTGGGCGACCTCGGCCTCGGCTGCAACCCCAGGCTCGAGGCGCGTGTGGCGGAGGCCGACCTGATCGTGCTGCTCGGCGGGCGCTTCGGAGAGATCCCCAGCGGCGGGTACACGCGCCTGCCGGTGGAGCGCCGGCTCGGACA
>JBILWG010000187.1:0-3909 GCA_044369995.1 Gaiellales bacterium
CCTGCTCGCGCCGGTCCACAACAAGGGCGGCCGCAACAACAACGGCCGCATCACGACGCGTCATCAGGGTGGCGGTCACAAGCGCCGCTACCGCATCATCGACTTCAAGCGGCTCAAGGACGGCGTGCCGGCGAAGGTCGCCGCCGTCGAGTACGACCCGAACCGCTCCGCGCGCATCGCACTGCTCCACTACGTGGACGGCGCCAAGGCGTACATCCTGGCGCCCGTCAACCTCGAGGTCGGCGCGATGGTGTCGTCCGGACCCGAGGCCGACATCAAGCCGGGCAACGCGCTGCCGCTGCTCAACATCCCGACGGGCACCACGGTGCATGCCGTCGAGCTGCGCCCCGGCCAGGGCGCGAAGATGTGCCGCTCCGCCGGTACGAGCGCCCAGTTGGTCGCCAAGGAGGCCGAGACGGCGCTGCTGCGCCTGCCCTCCGGCGAGCTGCGCCGCGTGTCCGCGCACTGCCGCGCCACGATCGGCCAGGTCGGCAACACGACGCACGAGAACGAGGTCGGCGGCAAGGCCGGTCGTGCTCGCTGGGCCGGCAAGCGCCCGGGCGTCCGTGGCACCGCAATGAACCCCGTTGACCACCCGCATGGTGGTGGCGAAGGCAAGGGCAAGGGCTCGCACCCGGTGACCCCGTGGGGCAAGCCCACGCTCGGACGTCGCACCCGCGACCCGAAGAAGGCCTCCTCCGCTGATATTGTCCGCGGCCGCCGCCGTGGGAAGGGCAGGAAGTAGATGTCCCGATCCTCGAAGAAGGGTCCCTACGTGGACGAGCGTCTCCTCAAGCGCATTGAGGAGCAGAACGCCACCAAGGAAAAGAAGATGCTCAAGACCTGGTCGCGTGCCAGCACCATCTTCCCGGAGATGGTCGGTCACACGATCGCCGTGCACGACGGACGCAAGCACGTCCCCGTGTTCATCTCCGAGGCCATGGTGGGCCACAAGCTCGGCGAGTTCGCGCCGACGCGCACCTACCGCGGTCACCTCGCCGACAAGCAGTCGAGGCGCGGCTGATGTCGTCCGAGCGATTCTCCTACGCCAAGACCGGACTCGTCCGGGCCGAGGCCAAGCACGTGCGCTCGTCGGCGCGCAAGGCACGCCTGGTGCTCGCGGACATCCGCGGTCGCACGGTGCTTGACGCCCGCAAGCAGCTGCTGTTCTCGCCGCGCGCCGTCGCGAAGGACATCGAGCTCGTGCTCCGCTCCGCGGTCACGAACGCCGAGGTCAACCACGGCCTCTCGCCGGACGACCTCGTCATCCACGAGGCGTTCGCCAACGAGGGCGTCACGATCAAGCGCTTCAAGCCGCGTGCCCGTGGCCGTGCCAGCCGCATCAACAAGCGGACCACGCACATCACGATCCTGCTCCGCTCGCTGACGAGCGGCGCGATCGTCGACGGCAGCGAGACGGCCGCACCGGCCGCCAAGGCGTCGTCGGATTCGGCCCGCGCCAAGCGCGTCGCCGCGTCGAAGAAGGCCGAGGCCAACGTCGAGACGGGTGCCGCCGAGGTGGCCGAGGCCGTCGACGAGCAGCCGGCCGCCAAGAAGCCCGCCGCCAAGAAGCCCGCGGCGAAGAAGCCGGCAGCGAAGAAGCCGGCAGCCACGAAGACCGAGGCCGCCGCGGCTGACGCGACGACCGAGAAGAAGCCGGCGGCCAAGAAGCCCGCCGCCAAGAAGCCGGCGGCCGCCAAGGCCGACGACGCGACGACGGCCAAGCCGGCAGCCAAGAAGCCTGCCGCGAAGAAGCCTGCCGCGCCGAAGAAGCCGGCCGCTGAGAAGACCGACGAGGAGAAGAGCTAGACATGGGCCAGAAAGTTCATCCTGGCGGCCTCCGCGTCGGCATCATCCACGACTGGAAGTCGAACTGGTGCTCCGATCGCGAGTTCGCCCGCTACCTGGGTGAGGACATCAAGATCCGGGAGCACATCCACAGCAAGCTGAGCCACGCCGGCCTGTCGGATATCCATATCCGCAAGGACTCGCAGAAGATCACGATCGACATCTACACGGCCCGCCCGGGCATCGTCATCGGCAAGTCCGGTGTCGAGGTCGACGCCCTCCGCAAGGAGGTCCACGCGATCACCGGCCGTGCCGTGCAGATCAACATCAACGAGATCAAGCGCCCCGAGCTGGATGCGCGCCTGATGGCGCAGTCCGTCGCGGAGCAGCTGCAGAATCGCGTGGCCTTCCGTCGCGCGATGAAGCGCTCGATGCAGTCCGCGGTGCGCTCCGGCGCCCAGGGCGTGCGCATCAAGTGCGGCGGCCGCCTCGGCGGTGGCGAGATGAGCCGCACCGAGCAGTACTCGGAGGGCCGCGTGCCGCTCCAGACGCTGCGCGCTGACATCGATTACGGCTTCGCCGAGGCCAAGACCACGTACGGCCGCATCGGCGTCAAGGTCTGGATCAACAAGGGCGAGATCATGCCCGAGGGCTTCGAGGGCCACGACCAGAACGCCACGCGTCTGGGCGAGGTCGATGCTCGTCGTCGCAAGGGCGGCGCCAAGGGCGCCATCGAGGAGCTGGGTCCCGCGCGTCCGAAGGGTCGCCGTGGCGCCCCGGGTCGCGATGGCGAGCGCAGCGGTGGTGGCGATCGTGGCGATCGCCGTCCGCGCCAGGGTGGCGGCGGTCCCGGTGGACCGAACCAGCCGCGCCTGAGCGGTCCGTCCGTGCCGGCCGGTCGACGCGCCCGCCCGAAGGCGGAGACGCCCGTGGTCGAGGAGACCATCGTCGAGGAGACGATCGTCGACGAGGTCATCGAGACGCCGGCTGCCGAGGCACCGGTGGTCGAGGAGACCGTGACGGAGACCGTCGTCGAGGAGACCGCGGCCGCTGTGGAGGAGACTCCCGCCGCCGAGGCCGCCGCCGACGAGGCACCCGCTGCCGACGAGGAGGCTGATTCCTGATGCTGATGCCACGTCGTGTCAAGCACCGCCGCGTGCATCGCGGTCGTCGCACGGGGGAGACGAAGGGCCATGCCCGCGTCAACTTCGGCGAGTACGGCCTGAAGGCGATGGGCGAGGGCTGGATCACCGCGCGTCAGATCGAGGCCGCGCGTATCGCGATGACCCGCAAGATCAAGCGCGGCGGCAAGGTCTGGATCACGATCTTCCCGGACAAGCCCGTCACCAAGAAGCCCGCCGAGACCCGCATGGGCAAGGGCAAGGGCTCGCCCGAGTTCTGGGTGGCCGTCGTACGCCCCGGCCGCATCATGTTCGAGCTGGCGGGTGTCCCCGAGCCGCTGGCGCGCGAGGCGATGCTGCTCGCCGCCCAGAAGCTGCCGATCCCCTGCAAGTTCGTGACCCGGGAAGGTGATCTCTTTGAAGGCCAGTGAGATCCGCGAGCTCAGCTCGGATGACGTCGCGCGCAAGGTCGCCGAGGCGCGTCAGGAGCTGTTCAACCTGCGCTTCCAGCACGCCACCGGCGCGCTCGAGAACACGTCCAAGCTGACCGGTGTCCGCCGCGAGCTCGCTCGCCTGCTGACGATCCAGGGCGAGCAGGCCGACAAGATGGAAGGTGGAGCGTCGTGAGCGACGAGAACGAGACCCCGGACGTGGAGGAGACTCCCGTGAACGAGGCTGTCGCCGACGAGGCTGTCGCCGAGGAGGCCCCCGTCGAGGAGGCTGCTCCCGCGGAGGCTGCCGCGGAGGAGGCTCCCGCTGAGGAGGCTGCTCCCGTGGAGGCTGCCGCGGAGGAGGAGGCTCCTGCCGAGGCTGCCGCGGAGGAGACTGCCGCCGAGCCCGAGGCCGAGGCCGAGCCGGTCAAGGAGAAGAAGAAGCGCCCGCCGCGCAAGAACCGCCCCCGTCGCGTCCGCACGACCGCCGAGGAGCGGGCCGCCCTGCGCAAGCAGTCGGCCGCAGCGCGCAAGCGCCGCCGTGGTGAGTCGACGGGCGGAGCGTACGT
>JBILWG010000049.1:0-11642 GCA_044369995.1 Gaiellales bacterium
CGACGGCAGGACCGGCGTATTGCGTGCCGAGACCGAGGCCCGTCAACGACAAGGTGGTGGAGCCGAGGCCGACGAGCAGCGCGAAGAACCAGATGCGTCGCGAGCGGGGGATCTTGCCGCCGAGCACAGGGATCAGGATCAGCAGGACGACGGTTGCGGACAGGGCCCGCAGGAACGTGATCATGCCCGCGGGGGCGTAGTCGAAGGCGATATCGGTCGCGTTGAACGCGGCGCCCCAGAAGAACATGGTGATGCCGAGCAGGATCGGCACCGGGATGCGTCCCATGAACGAACTGGTCATGTCCCCTCCTCAAGGGTGCGACCGGTGGGGGAACCGGGCGCAGTACGGGTCGACGCGAACGGTGACAGAGGCGCCACCGCTCGAGTCGACCCGTTTCGTGCGTTAGACGAGCGGGCTGGTGCCGGCCATCCAGATGATCACGCGCTGGAACTTCCCGTCCTCGTTGAAGTCGAAGAAGTTGCAGTTGTGCATGTCGTTCTTGGTGCCGTCGAGCAGCTCGCCGATGTAGCCCTGCTCCGTGGCGACCTTGCCCTTGCCGACCTCGACGACGACGTTGCGCATCTCGTGCTTGATGAAGACCGAGTTGCCCGTGAAGTCGGTGAACATGCGGCGGATCTCATCCTTGCCGGTGTGCGTGATGTTCGCCGTCTGGATCGTCAGCGTGGCGTCGTCGGCGAAGTGCGCGACGATCGCCTCGACGTCCTTGGCGTCAACCGCGTCGAAGTACGTGTGCGGCGCCTTGTGGAGCGCGTCGTAGTCCCAGGCCATGTGTCTCTCCTCTTCGGATTCCCCAGGGGCCCAAACGGCCCGTACCGGCATCCTAGGCGAGTAACCGCCGCTCAGGCAAGGATTTCGGTCGTTGGCTTCGCCAGACGGTCGAAGGCGCGCAGCGAGGCCTCGACCTCGGTGCGGCCGATGCCGCGCACGATCAGCACGATGCGCGAGGTGCGATCCGCGTCCGGCCAGGCCGCGAGGTGCGTCGGAGGGTGGATCACGTGCTGCACGCCGTGCAGGACCAGAGGGCCGTCCGCGCCCGTGTCGAGCAGGCCCTTGACGCGCAGGACGTCGTCGCCGCGGCTCTGCAGCAGCATCGCGAGCCACAGCGCGAACATCGTCCAGTCGAGCGGCTCGTCGAAGCGCAGCGCGATCGCGTGGACGCCCGCGTGGTGGTCGTGGGCATGGTCGTGGGTGCCGCTGCGGCCATGATCGGCGGCGTCGAGCCAGGCGGTCACCTGCTCGGCGCGGCGGTCCTCGGCGAGCACGCCGAGCCCGATCAGGCGCGATGCGGGCACGTCGCCGCCGACGCCGACGATCAGCTCGGCGACGGGGTTGCGGGCGCGGATCAAGGCCTCGGCGAGCGCCGCGTCGGCCTCGGCCAGGTCGGTCTTGGTCAGCACGATGCGATCGGCGACGACGACCTGCTTGGTCCACTCCGGCTGGCGCTCGGCCTGCAGCGGCGCGTTGACGGCGTCGACGCACGTGACGACGCCGTCGGCCATGTAGTGCGCCGACAGCAGCGGATCCGACAGCAGGGTGGCGAGCACGGGCACCGGGTCGGCCAGGCCGGTCGTCTCGACGATCACGCGGCGGAAGGCGGGCAGCTCGCCGCGGTGCACGCGCACCTCGAGGTCGCGCAGCTCGTCGACGAGGTCGGTGCGGATCGTGCAGCACACGCAGCCGGAGTCGAGGATCACGGTCTTCTCGTCGACCTCGCGCAGCAGGTGATGATCGAGCGGCACCTCGCCGAGCTCGTTGACGAGCACGACGGCATCGCCGAGCAGCGGGTCGCGCAGCAGCTCGGCGAGCAGTGTCGTCTTGCCGGAGCCGAGGAAGCCGGTGATCAGCGTGAGCGGGATGCGCTCCTTGCTCATGCCGACAGCGCCTCGACGAGCGCGGGGTCGAGTGGATCCAGCGCGGCGCCGCGCAGGCGCTGCACCTCGGCGAAGACGGCGGCGAGATCGCCGCACAGCACCGACTGCCCGGTCGGACCGCGCAGGATGTACGCCGTCTCCTCCCACTCGTCGACGTGCATGCGGCTGGGGGCGAGCACGCGGTTGAGCAGCACGACGCGGCGGATGCGCTCGCGCAGCACCTCGCGACGGGCGCCGACCTGCGTGCGATCGCCGCCGCCTTCGGACCAGTGGACAGTCGCGCCGAGGGTTCCGCAGAGCGAGCACATGGACCTGAGCATTCCACATCGCACCGGTCGCCGCTTGCCGCTGTGCAGCGCGGGAGGTACGGTCTCATCACCGAAACCTGCACGTTCTGGAGGAAAGAGATATGGCGAAGGAGATCCTGGTTGCGTACGGCGTCGACGTCGACGCGGTCGCCGGTCAGATCGGCTCGTACGCGGGCGGCGACTCCCCGTGCGACATCTCGCGCGGCCTGTTCGCGGGCGAGGTCGGCACGCGCCGCCTGCTCAAGTTGTTCGACAAGTACGACATCACGACGACGTGGTTCATCCCCGGTCACTCGATCGAGACGTTCCCCGAGGACATGAAGGCCGTGGCCGACAAGGGCCATGAGATCGGCATGCACGGGTACACGCACGAGAACCCGATCGCGATGACCCCGGCCCAGGAAGAGGCCGTGATGCTCAAGAGCATCAGCCTCATCGAGGAGCTGTGCGGCCGCCGCCCGACCGGCTACGTCGCCCCGTGGTGGGAGTTCTCCCCGATCACGAACGAGCTGCTGCTGAAGCACGGCATCAAGTACGACCACTCCCTCATGAACGAGGACTTCCACTGCCATCGCGTCCGCGTCGGCGACTCGTGGAAGCTGATCGACTACTCGGCCGACGCCGAGACGTGGATGGAGCCGCTCAAGCGCGGTACCGAGTCCAAGCTGATCGAGATCCCGGCGTCGTGGTACCTCGACGACCTGCCGCCCATGATGTTCATGAAGAAGGTGCCGAACTCGCACGGCTTCGTGAACCCGCGCGACATCGAGCAGATGTGGATGGACCAGTTCGACTACCTCTACCGCGAGGAGGAGGACGTCGTCTTCACGATGACGATCCATCCCGACGTGTCGGGCCGCCCGCACGTCGTGGCGATGCACGAGCGCATCATCGAGCACATCAACAAGCACGACGGCGTCAAGTGGGTCACGTTCGACGAGATCGCCGACTGGTACGACGCGAAGCACCCCTTCCAGGGCTAATTCGCGACACCGACGGCCCCGTCTCCCCGCGTGGGAGGCGGGGCCGTTTGTCGTTCTGCGGTGTCACATCGCGAAACTTGCGCGCGGATCGGTCTCCGGCTGGGTGCGGCTCGCGTGGACCCCGTGCGCGTGCGTGGCGGCTCGATCACGCGTGCACGGCCAACCTCGCCCATGCTGAATCGCAGTGATTGCGATCCACACCCATCGTGGCCGTTTTACCGTAATACCGTTTTACGGCTGCTACGCTGCGCGCATGGCCTCGTCCTTCGTCTCCCTCCAGAACCGCGGCACGATCGCGCTGCCCGCCGACGTCCGCCGCCGTCTGGGCCTCGACGCGCCAGGCGCGCAGGTCGAGGTGATCGTCCGCGATGACAACGTCATCGAGCTGCATCCCTGCGTCCCAGTCGCCGCGTCCCAGGCGTGGTTCTGGTCGCGTGAGTGGCAGGAGCGGGAGCACGAGGTCGATGCCGAGGTGCGCGACGGGAAGGCGACGACGCACGCGTCGGCGGACGCGCTTCTCGAGCACCTCGACGCACTCGACGCCGAGTGAAGTACCGCACCACGCCTGCCTTCGACCGGGACTACCGCCGACTGCCCGCCGACCATCGCCTTCAGTTCAAGGCGGCGGTGGTGCAATTCATCGCCGGCGCCGAGGCGGCCGCGGCCGGCCGCGACGCACCGTGGCCGAACGGCCTCCGTGTCAAGGCGGTGCGCGGCACGGCGCGCGTCTGGGAGATGACGTGGAGCATGACCGACCCCGATGGGCGGGCGACGTGGGAATGGGTAGACATCGATGGCGAGCGCGGGATCCTCTGGCGCCGCATCGGCGACCACGCGATCTTCAAGCGCGCGTGACGCACGCACAATGCCGGGAGGTGCCGCACCCGGCGAGGGCTCGCGTCATTTGGCGGTCGCCGGTATGGCGGTAGACTCGCTGCACTACGGCGACGGAGGCGGAGATGGGATTCTCGGACGAGTGCATCGAGGCGGCGGGACCGGTCTGGGAGCGCTGGCTGCACCACCCATGGACCGAGGCACTGTTCGCCGGCGAGTTGCGCGACGATCAGTTCCGCTACTGGCTGATCCAGGACCTGCCGTACCTCGGCCAGCAGATGACGGCGCCCGTGTATCCGAAGGTGCCGCCGCACCTGCCCTTCATCGACCTCTCGCGCGAGTACAGCGTGCGCGCCAACACGACGCGCGTCGAGCTCGAGACGCTGGGCGACTTCGGCCCGTTCGCCAAGACGCGCTGGGCCGCCCGCCCGATGCGCGAGGGCGCGATCAACTTCTGGGTGCGCGCTGCCCACGAGGGGTCGTTCGGCGACTTCTGCGCGGCGATCTACGTCTGCTACTCGTTCGCCGGCACCTTCGGCGAGCGCTACGCCCGCGAGCAGCCGCAGAACCTGCCCGAGCTGCAGCGCCTGTGGGTCGAGCAGTGGATCGACCCGTACTTCATCCGGCTGTACGAGTGCATCCGCGACGGCCTCGACGAGTACGGTGCCGCCGCCACGGACTTCCAGCGCGAGCAGCTGCGCTGGCTCTTCCTGCGTGGCACGCAGTGGCAGATCGGCACGTTCGACGCCGCCTGGAATGTCTCGGACCCGTGGTTCGGCGAGGGTGTGGAGTCGGGCGTCACGGCCGACGGGCCGTGGATGCGCACCGACTGATCGGTCGCTAGACCTGCTGTGCGCGCGAGGACTTCTCCGGCTGCCACGGGCGTCGGATGCCGAACACGCGCGGCGGCGTGACGTCGGTCTCCCAGATCTCGCCGACCTCCGGGAGTGGCGACGCAAGCAGATCGTCACGGCCGCGCTCTGTCAGGCTCGCCTCATAGTGGAGTCGCAGCGGCTCGGCCACGAGCAGCAGTCCCGCGAGTGCTGGCGGCGGGCCCTCAAGCGCAAGGTCGTCTTCCTCCAAGAGGCGCGAGATCTCGACCGGCCCTAGCCGGTCGAGCAGCAGGTTGTGCAGCCCGGTGGCGGTGATGCGGACGGTGGCCGATGCCTCGTCGGCCCAGCCAGCGGCGACGGTGCGCTGCTTCAGATCGGCGTGGACGACGGCATCGGGGTCGCGCACGATCAACTCCAGGACGGCAGGGCCGTCGACCATCGCGAGGCCCATGGCCACCGTGGCGCCATCGTCGGAATCGAGAAAGCGCGTCAGAAAGGCGACGAGCTCGGCCTCCAGGTCGTCACCGGTGCGGTACGGACTCATGCGCCGGCTCCGTTCTTGGTCGCCTGCTTGACGGCCGCCGTTGTCTGCGTTTTCGCATGACCATTGCCGTTCCCATTGCCATTGGCGGTGAGTCCAGCCCGCGTGGCATCCCACGCGTCGAAGTGCGGCGCCATGTAGTCGGTGAGCAGCTGATGGAAGTGGTGGAGGCACATCTCCTGCGTCGCGGCATACCGACCCTGCCGATACACGCTCGAGCGCATGCCCTTCTGCGCGTGCTCGCAGATCTCGTAGTCCTCGGTGTTGATGAGGTGGCCGAAGTTGACCAACGCCGCCTGCAGCAGCTTGTCCTGGAACGACTTCGCCGGCGGGAACCACCACATGAAGCGCGACTCCGAGCGCTCCGGGCCGAGCGGGCTGATCTGGAAGATCAGTAGACCGTCGGGCATGAAGTTGATGGTCGTCAGCGGGAAGACCCAGTGGAAGTAGTAACCCACGCGCTCCTTCTCGTCGAGGCCCTCGATCGGCGGCTTGATGCGACGCAGGTCCTGGGTGCTGCCGAGGATGCCGGCGATGCGCGAGCCGGGGCCGCGCGGATGCGGCTCGGCGCCGTACTGCTCGTTCGTGTACTTGCCGAGCTTGTAGGTGTAGACAGACGGACTGAGGCTCTGCGTGAGGCCGGGGTGGATGAAGGGGATGTGGTACCCCTCCATGAAGTTGTCGACGTACATCTTCCAGTTGCAGTCGATTTCCCACCGGCGACCACCGACGAACTCGAGCTCATCGACGCGATAGTTGGTGAGGCGCGGCGTGATGTCGCCGAGCCATTCCTCCAGCGACGGCGCGACATCCGTGAGGGTGACCCAGACCGTCGGCCCCCACGTTGCGATGCGGAACTCCGGCAGGCGCGTTGTCTCGGGGTCGAACTCCTCGGTGCCTTCCATGCCGCGGGCGTTTCGCATACGCCCGTCGAGCTCGTACATCCAGCCGTGGTACGGGCACTGGAAGGCCTTGCGGGTGCCCTTGCCGATCGCGACCGGACCGGCGCGATGGAGGCACACATTGGACAGCGCGCGTAGCGTGCCCTGACCATCACGACACACCACGATCTCCTCGGCAGCCACGGTCGTCGTGAAGTACTGGCCGGGGTGCTCGACCTGGTCGGTGCGTCCCACGCACGTCCAGGTGTCGCGGAATAGCGTCTTCATCTCCAGATCGAAGAGCTCTTGCGACGTGTACCAGTCGTTGGGCAGCGTGCCGGAACGTTCGACGCCCCGATCCTCCCACGTGGAAACCGGTCCTCTCATCTCGATCATCACGCTCTCCTGCCGTACGACTGTTGGGCTCAGCATTGTTCGCCCGACGTGCCAACGCAAGGCACAAAACTACGCAATGCGAAGCAAATCACGGCAAACGTTCTGCGAATCCCACGTATTCGTGGCGCATTGCGTAGAATCCGTACGATGGCGCTGGAGATCCCCCTCGATGAGACCGATCAGGCGATCCTGCGCGCACTCCAAGAGAATGGACGGCGGGCCTATCGCGACATTGCCCGCGAAGTCGGTGTCTCCGAGGGCACCGTTCGTAGCCGTGTCCGCAAGTTGGAGCACCTTGGCGCCCTGCGATTCTTGGCGTTCGTTGATCCGATGCGGCTCGGCAACTCGGTGCTGGCACTCATGCTCGTGCGCGTCGAGGGGGCCTCGCAGTCCGCGATCGTCGAAACGCTCGCATCATGGAGCGAGACGACCTACGTCTCCTCCCTGGCGGGACGTGCGGATATCTACGCGCAGATCATCTGCGCCGACTCCGAAGCGCTCGGTGACCTCATCACGCGCACACGGGCGCTCTCAGGCGTCATCGAGACCGAGACGATGCTCGAGCTTGGCGTGCACAAGTTCACGTACAGCCACGTGAACGCCGCACCGTAGGGTCGGGAGGACTCAGCTGACGCCGACGAGCCCGCGGTGAGGCGATGATGCACCTGTATCTGATGTTCGTCGCGGCCTCCCCTCACGGCCTCGTCTGGGGTACAACGCGGGTGTGTCCTTCCACCTGCAGCATGATCCTCAGCTGAGCACCGGCGGCTACTGCCGCGGTTGCGGCGTCAGCGATGCCGCTCGGGCGACGAGGCGCTTCGCGATCTTTGCCGTCTTGATCGCGGTCCTCGCGGTGCTGATGGTGCTCGTCCCCGGCAAGGCTCAAGCCGCCGATAACGACTGGAGGTCGGTCACATACGGCAACGGCCTCTTCGTGGCGATCGCGTCGAGCGGAACCGGTAACCGTGTGATGACGAGCCCCGATGGCATCACGTGGACCGAGCGTCAATCTGCGGCCGATCGGTACTGGACGTCGGTGACGTACGGGGGCGGGCTGTTCGTGGCGGTTGCCTCGTACCGCAGCTCGTCGCTGCTCCCGGCAGTGATGACGAGCCCCGATGGCATCACTTGGACATTGCAGGCTGCCGCTTCGGATCTGACCCAACGATGGCAAGCAGTGACTTACGGCGGTGGGCGCTTCGCAGCGGTTGCAGCGACCGCTGGGACGCTTGGCGCCAATCTCGTGATGGAGAGCACTGACGGCGTTACGTGGACCCCCCGTGTTGCGGCCGAGTTCAATATGTCGTCGATTGCCTACGGCAACGGTAGCTTCGTCGCGGTTTCCGCTGCGACCAGCACACAGAACGGGAATCCCAATGACAAGGCGATGACCAGCCCCGATGGCATTACGTGGACATCGCGAACTGCCGCTGCGCCGGCAATGTACGGCCTCGTGTTTGGTGGATCACAGTTCGTCGCCGTCGGCGCGTCCGGGAAGGTGATGACCAGCCCTGACGGCGCCACGTGGAACGTACAAGCCTCACCCACGACGAACACCTGGTCAGCAATCGCGTACGGCAACGGGAAGTTCATCGCCGTCGCGCAAAGCGGTACCGGGAATCGGGTGATGACGAGCCCTGATGGCGTCAACTGGACTGCTGGCACGTCGTCGGCCGACAACGCCTGGACATCCGTGGCATTTGGCAACGGCACCTTCGTGGCTGTCGCCGCGACCGGCACCGGTAATCGCGTGATGACGAGCCCGGATGGCAGCACCTGGACTGCTCGTAATCCTGGAGCAACTGCGCCGGCCGGGAACACGGCCAGCACGGGAGGCGGAGCGACCAGTGCTCCCGCGGGCACCCTGCCGGCCGTGCCGGGCACGGGTCGTTGCAAGCGCGTTCGGTGCACGACGAAAGGCACGATTCCGACGGGGGCAACGGCGATCACGCAGGTCGCGACGAACGCCGGCAAGCGGGCGACGGGCAAGTGCAAAATCGTCAAGTCAAAGAAGAAGAAGGGCCTAAAGACCTACGTCTGCAGCATCCGACTGACGAAGGGCACCTGGACGATCACGACGGAGGCGCGGACGGGAGCCACCGTGATTGCGCGAACCGTGAAGACGACCAAGGTCAAATAGTCCGACGGGTGTCACGGCGAATGGGCCGTGAATGCGCGCCGACGGATGAACCCGTCGCGGTGCGGCCTCAGACGCCGACGAAGCCGCGCCAGCCGTCGCGTACGACGTCGTCGCAGATCTCGTTGTACGTGCCGACGCCGCCGATGTACGGCAGGAAGACGCGCGGCTTGCCCGGGATGTTCGCGCCCATGTACCACGAGGCGGCCTGCGGATAGAGCGTGGAGTACGCCGCGTCGTGGACCTCTTGGTCCCACGCGGCCTGCGCCTCGATCGTCGGCTCGAGCGCTGAGATGCCACTCTCGACGCAGTGCCCAATGGCGGCGTCGCAGAGCTCGGCGTGTTGCTCGATGGCGGTCATCATGTTGCTCAGCACCGACGGGCTGCCGGGGCCGGTGAGCGTGAACAGGTTCGGGTAGCCGTTGACCATGAACCCCAGGTACGAGTGCGGGCCGTCACGCCAATCGTCGCGCAGTCGATGGCCGTCGCGACCCTCGATGTCGACAGCCAGGAGGGCGCCGGTCATGCCGTCGTAGCCCGTGGCGAAGATGATCGCGTCGAACTCCCATTCCTGATCCTTCACCCGTATGCCGTGCTCGGTGATGCGCTCGATCGGGTGGCCCTTGATGTCCACCAGCTCGACGTTGTCGCGGTTGTACGTCTCGTAGTAGCCGTGGTCCACGCACAGGCGCTTCGTACCGAGCGGGTGGTCCTTCGGACACAGCAGCTCGGCGACCGCGGGGTCGTGCACCTTCTCCTTGATCTTGCGGTGCACGAAGTCGGTCGCGATGCGGTTCGACTCGGGATCACTCGTCATGTCGGCGAAGGCACTGAGAAACGAGAACGAGCCCTGATGCCAGCGGCGCTCGAGCTCGTCCTGTTGCTCTTCCGGTGTGAGGTCGGCGGCGTTACCCGGCGCGAGCGGCCAGATGTCGCCCGTGGCACCCGTGCGGGCCAGCGCCCGCGTCTCGGGGTAGATCGCCTTGCGGGCGGCCTCCTGCTCGGGTGTGACCGGGCCGTTCCAGGCGGGGATGCTGAAGTTCGGCGTGCGCTGAAAGACCGTCAGGCGGTCGGCCTGCTCGGCCACGACGGGGATCACCTGGATCGCGGTCGAACCGGTACCGACCACCGCGACGCGCTTGCCGGTGAAGTCCACGCCCTCGTGTGGCCAGGCGGTGGTGTGGTACCAGTCACCGGCGTAGTCGTTGAGCCCCTCGAACTGCACGACGTTGGGCACGGAGAGGCAGCCGGTTGCCATCACGAGGAAGCGCGTGTCGAAGGCGCCGCCGCTCGTCTCGACTTGCCAGCGGTTGGTGCTCTCGTCCCATGCTGCCGCCGTCACCTCAGTCTCGAGCTCGATGTCGCGGCGCAGGTCGTGCCGGTCGGCGACGTGCTCGATGTAGCGCAGGATCTCGGCGTGGGTGGAGTAGCGCTCGCTCCACGACCACTCCTGCTCGAGCTCGCGATCCCACCCGTAGGAGTAGGTCATGCTCTCGACGTCGCAGCGCAGGCCGGGATAGCGGTTCCACCACCAGGTGCCGCCAACCGACGGGGCGCGTTCGACGATCTTCACGTCGAGTCCACGCTTGCGCAGCAGGTGCAGGAGATACAGCCCCGAGAAGCCGGCGCCGACGATCAGGGCATCAAGGCTGCGCCGCTCCACGTCAGACCTCCAGTGCCAAGAGCTCGCGCAGATTCAGTTCGACCTGCGGCAGGTAGCCCGGGTCGGTCGCGATCAGGCCCATGTGTCCGTCGATCGAGTTGATCACCCGCATCTCGCCGTCGGGGACGAGCGCGATCTCGTCGGCGATGTCGCGCGGGGGGAAGAACATGTCCTCGCTGATCGGCATGGCGTAGACCTTGGCCTTGATGCGTCCGAGCGCGGCACCGAGCGAGCCGCCGGCGTTGCGCCCGACATCGGCGTGCTGCCATTTCCAGCCCATCGTCAGCAGCGAGTTCGGGTCGAGCACCTCGTGGTAGCCATGCGTGAAGTCACGGGTGAAGTCGTCGAACGTGGGGAAGTCGCCCACGCGCCGCCAGCACTCCTGCTTGTACCACTCGGTCGACCAACCCATCACGCCGGCGAGTCGCCCGTGCAGGCGCAGGCCGGCGGCGACCTCGTCGAGCGAGCCGTAGTTGCCGGCGTTCCAACCGGGATCTGCGGTGATGGCGTCCATCAGGCTCTGCGTGTAGAGGAAGTCGTGGTGCGTGTTGCGGGCTGTGCCCGCGATCGGGGCTGCGCGCTTCACCTTGTCGGGAAATCGCACCGCCCATTCCCAGGTCTGCTGGGCGCCCATCGAGCCGCCCACCACGAGCGCCAGCTCTTCGATGCCGAACACCTCGCGGAGCATTTGCTCCTGCGCACGGACGTCGTCACCGATGCGCACCTTGGGGAAGTTCGGTCCGGCGTGTGCACCGTCGACGTTGTGCGGCGAGGAGGAGAGGCCGTTGCCGATCTGGTTGACGCACACGATGAAGTACTCGTCGGGGTTCAGCACGCGGTCGGGGCCGATGTAGACCTGCTCCATGATCTGGTGCGTTCCGGAGTACCACGTGGGGACGAGGATGCAGTTGTCTCGCGCGGCGTTGAGCTCGCCCTGCGTGCTGACGGCCAACTGGAGGTTCGGCAGAACATCGCCCTCTTCGAGCTCGAAGTCGCCGAGGCCATGGAGCGTGAACGGCCCGTGGAACTCCTCGGTGTAGAACGGCAGGTCGACGGGCATCGTGATCAGTCTCCGTGGACGAGATCGGCGGCCTCGGCTTCGAGCTCGCCTTCGTAGATGTAGCGCTCGCGCGGATCGAACAGCTCGATCCCGGCGAGGTAGCCCTCGTAGAT
>JBILWG010000188.1:0-3791 GCA_044369995.1 Gaiellales bacterium
CGGCGACGAGACGTCCGAGCGCGGCGAGACGTCCGAGCGCTAGACCATGCGTCGCGGTACCCTTCTGATCCTCCTGGCGGTGCTCGCGCTGCTGATCGCGACCGGCGCACTGTCGTATCTGCGCGCGCCGGTGCTGGGGCTCGATCTGCAGGGCGGCGCCGAGGTCACGCTCGAGGCCCAGCCGCAGAAGGGTCAGACGGTCACCGACGAGCAGATGAACCAGGCCGTGCAGATCCTGCGCACGCGCGTCGACGCCCTCGGCGTCGCCGAGCCGCAGATTCAGCGTGAGCAGGGCAACCGCATCTCGATCGCGGTGGCCGGTGAGAACGACCCCGCGCGTGTGTTCGCACTGGTTGGTTCGACCGGCCAGCTGTACTTCATCGATCTCGAGGAGGGACTCACGCAGGGCGTCTCCCGCTCGTACGTGGCCGGCGCCGGCATTGTGCCCAAGACCTCGCTCTACGACCTTCTGCAGGCAGTGCCGAAGAAGCTCAAGGAGGGCGATCAGAGCATCCTCTACGCCTTCAAGAAGGGCGATACCGCGCAGCCGCTGAACCCGAGCGGCGCCGTCACGGAGGAGCAGCTGCTCCTGCAGCTCGGTGAGCAGACGTTGCCGGCCGACGTCGAGGTGCTGGGCGTGCCGGTCGATCATCTGGCCGTCAAGTGCTCGAACCAGTCACCGGCTGGCTGCCCGCCGAACATCACGCCGATTCCGTCGACGGCCAAGGAGAAGTTCTTCTGGTACATGTTCGACCTGCCGCCGCCGGCGGAGCGTCTGACCGGAGACGACCTCGACAGCGCGAAGGCCGATCTCGATCCGCAGACGGGCGAGCCGCTCGTGCTGATGGACTTCAACAGCCGCGGCGCGAAGCTGTTCGGCGACATCACGAAGCAGCTCGCCGACCGCGGGCGCTCGGAGTGGAGTGCCGCGGGGGCGCAGGCGGGGCAGGAGTCCGCATTCTTCCAGCGATTCTCGATCATCCTCGACGGTCAGCTCGAGACCTACCCGACGATCGACTTCGTGCAGAACCCGGACGGCATCACGGGTGGCAGTGCGCAGATCACCGGTCTGAGCTCCATGCAGGAGGCGCAGGACATCGCGCTGGTGCTGCAGTCGGGTTCGCTGCCGGTGCGGTTCGTCGCCCTGTCCTCGAGCCAGGTTTCCGCCACGCTCGGCGAGACGGCACTGCGGCAGGGCCTGATCGCCGGCCTCGTCGGTCTGCTGCTGATGATGATCTACCTGATCATCTTCTACCGCGTGCTCGGTGTGGTCGCAGCCATCGCGCTGGTGGTGTTCGCCGCGCTCTTCTACGGCGTGATCCTGGCGATACCCGTCACGATGACGCTTCCGGGTATTGCCGGCATGATCCTCACCATCGGCGTGGCAGCCGACGCCAACATCGTGGTGTTCGAACGGATCCGCGAGGAGTACCGCGCGGGCAAGTCCCTGAAGGCATCGATCTCCGCGGGCTACTCGCGCGGATTCCGGACGATCCTCGACGCCAATGCCGTCACGCTGATCACGGCCGGCGTGCTGTTCGTGGCCTCGCAGTCGAGCGTCAAGGGCTTCGCCTTCCTGCTCGCTCTGGGCGTGCTGGTCTCGATGTTCACGTCGGTCGTGGCGACCCGCGCCATTCTCAACGTGCTGTCGAACTTCTCGTGGTTCGATAACCCGCGCGTGATCGGCGCGGCCGCGAAGCCCGTGCGCTGGCGCTTCGATTTCGCCGGCCGCAAGCGCCTGTTCTTCATCATCTCCGCGATCGCCATCGTGTTCTGCTTTGGCGCCCTCGCGGTGCGTGGGCTCAACCTCGGGCTCGACTTCACGGGTGGCACCCGGATGGCCGTGGTCACCACGCAGCCCGTCACGGTCGAGCAGATGCGGGACTCGCTGGCCAAGGTGGATGGTGAGCTGCAGGGTGCCGTGATCCGCGGCGAGGGCGATCAGACCGGCTCCACGTATACGACGTTCCAGATCGACGCCAAGGAGATCCCGGCCAACAAGGTGCAGCAGATCGAGCAGTCACTCAACGTCGATTACGGGCTGGCCGAGCAGATCGACGTGCGGACGGTCTCGGCATCGTTCGGCAGCGAGATCCTGCGCGGCGCACTGCTGGCCTTCCTCTTCTCGATCTTCCTCATCGTGGTGTACGTGGCGCTGCGCTTCGACTGGAAGTTCTCGATTCCCATGATCGTCGCGCTGCTGCACGACCTCGTCATCGCTGCTGGCGTCTACGCGATCTCCGGGCGAGAGGTCTCGAGCGGCACGATCGCCGCGTTGCTGACGATCCTCGGCTACTCGCTCTACGACACCATCATCGTGTTCGACCGTGTGCGCGAGAACGAGGTCACGCTGCGGCGTCAGACCTACGACCAGATCGTCAACATCTCCCTGTGGGAGACGGCGACGCGTTCGCTCAATACCTCGCTCTCGACGCTGCTGCCGATCCTCGCCCTGTTCTTCTTCGGCGGTGAGACCCTGCAGGACTTCGCGTTTGCGCTGCTCGTCGGCATCGTCATCGGCGCCTACTCCTCGTTCTTCGTGGCCTCGCCGCTCCTGTGCGTGCTCAAGCGGGGGGAGCCGGAATATCGAGGCCGGCCCGGGTCGGACGAACTGCCGGCGTTCATGCTCGGGAAAGTCGTCACGGAGGAGCCACGCGTGGCCGTGGCAGTGGCGGCGGATTCGCCGGCACCGGCGGTCGAGGAGGCCGCCACTGCCGATCCGGAAGCACCGGGGACAACGGCGACGTCGGCCGCAACGGGAGCTCCTGCGGGGCCTGATGACGCCGCGATCGAGGCGGCACGCCAGCGCCGCGCGAATCGCCGCGGGAAGAAGCGCTCGTAGGCCTGCTCGCCGGGTGCCCGCCTAGCCTGCCGGTATGACCACCGGCAAGCGTCTCTCGATCGCGCCCTGCCCTCCAGGGGTGGCGCTGCGGCTGCAGGAGGAGGCGGGGATCGGACGGGTGCTGGCTGACGCGCTCACCCGGCGCGGCTGGAGCGACCCTGCCGACGTCGACGCCTTCTTGACGATGGAGGGCAGCCTCCACGATCCGCTGCTGCTCGGCGACGCCGCGGTGGCCATTCCCCTGCTGCAGGATGCGATCAGCAGACGCACGCCCATCGCGGTGCACGGCGACTACGACGCCGATGGGGTCTGCGCCACGGCCCTGCTCTGCGAGGGGCTGGCGGCGCTCGGCGCCGAGGTTCGGCCGTTCATCCCCAGTCGCTTCGAGGAGGGCTACGGCCTCGCGGTGGAGACGGTGGAGCGCCTGCACGCCGATGGCGTGCGGCTGATCGTGACGGTGGACTGCGGCATCACGGCGATTGCCGCGGCGGAACGGGCGGCAGAACTCGGCGTCGGCCTCATCATCACCGACCATCACCGGCACGGGGAGGCGCTGCCGCCCTGCCCGATCGTGGCGCCCGCCGTTCGCGGCACCTATCCGTTCGACAGCCTGTGCGGCGCCGGCACCGCCTACAAGTTGCTGGAGGGTCTCGTGGCGGCGTGCGACGCGAACCCGACCATCCTCGACGGCGTCATCGACCTCGTGGCGATCGCGACGATCGCCGATCTCGTCCCGCTGGTCGACGAGAATCGCGCGCTTGCGCGGCGCGGCCTCAAGCGGATCGGAGAGGGCAAGCGCCTCGGGCTCGAGGTGCTGCTCCGGATCGCCAAGGTCGATGCGCGCGTCATCGATGCCGGCGCGATCGGTTTCCGTGTCGGACCGCGCCTCAATGCGGCGGGGCGACTCGAGCACGCCGACGCGGCGCTGCGTCTCCTGATGACGACGGAC
>JBILWG010000050.1:0-11531 GCA_044369995.1 Gaiellales bacterium
GGCAGGAGCCGCGGCCTGATGCTCGTCGTCGACCCCACCGTCGTGCTGCCCATGCTGGCCGCCCAGCCCGCCTGGACCAGTGCGGGCTCCGACGACCTCGTCGCCCCTCCCCTGCTCTGGTCCGAGTGCCGCTCGCTGCTGCACGACCTCGCACGGCGCGGCGTGATCCCGACGGCGGAGGCCCGTCGCATGCGCCGCGCGCTCGATCGCGCGCCCATCACGGAACTGGGGCATCCCCAGCTGAGCGAGGAGACGTGGCGCATGGCCGACCTGATGAACCACCCGCGCACCGAGGCCGCCGAGTACGTCGCCCTCGCCCGCCTCGTCGGCGCACCACTCGCCACCCTCGACCGCGATCTGGCCGAGCGCGCCGCAGCGGCGTGCCGGGTCGAGGTGCCCGCCTAGAGAGGACGTGACACCCGCGCGGATATCACGTCCCCCGTGGATCACGATCCGCCCCTGATCACGCCCACTGCCCGTTTGCCGCAGCGATCGTGTGGCGGCGTCACGATCCTCGCGGTCGGTGCGGGGCTACGGTCGAGGACATGAACACCGCCGTGCTCGTCATCATCCTCGCCGTCGTCCTCCTGCTCCTGATCGCCGCGGGCTCGATCCGCGTCGTCAACGAATACGAGCGCGGCATCCGCTTCCGCCTCGGCAAGGTGCGCGAGCGGCCGTTCGCACCGGGCCTGATGATCAAGTTCCCGATCATCGACCGGCTCGTCAAGGTCTCGCTCCGCATCGTCACGATGCCGATCCAGAGCCAGGGCATCATCACCCACGACAACGTCTCGGTCGACATCGCCGCCGTGGCGTACTACCGCATCGTCGATCCGCTCAAGTCCGTGATCGCGATCGAGAGCGTCGAGGCGGCGATCAACCAGATCGCGCAGACGACGCTGCGCAACGTCGTCGGCCAGCACACGCTCGACGAGACGCTCGCCGAGACGGACCGCATCAACGCCGACATCGCCATCATCCTCGATCGCGTGACCGAGGAATGGGGCGTCGAGGTGACGCTCGTCGAGCTGAAGGACATCCAGCTGCCCGAGACCATGAAGCGCGCGATGGCCCGCCAGGCCGAGGCCGAGCGCGAGAAGCGCGCCAAGATCATCGCCGCCGAGGGCGAGGCGCTGGCCGCCGGCGAGCTGGCGCACGCCGCCGACGTGATGGCCGCGCACCCGCTGGCGCTGCAGCTGCGCAACCTGCAGACGCTCGTGGAGATCTCGGTCGACAAGAACTCGACCGTCATCTTCCCCTCGCCGCTGATGACGACGATCGAGGAGATCGGCGGCTTCCTGTCGCGCGAGACGAAGGCCGCCGACGGCCTCAACGGCATCATCGACGCGCTCAAGCGCTAGGCCACGCTGCAACCGGATCCACGGTGTCCCCTAGCGGGACGGGTTGCAGCCGACACGACCCTGCCCGGCACAGGGGCGGCCGGATAGCGCCACGCGACTGCGAGCCGGGTGCGCGCGGGCTGCGAAGAGTCGTTCCCCACACTGGAGCGCCCTGTGAGCACCACGCTGATCGTCATCATCGTCGCACTCATCCTCGTGGTCGTGCTCGTCGGATCGACCGTCAAGGTGATCGACCAGTACGAGCGCGGAATCCGCTTCCGCCTCGGCCGCGCCCGGCTCGAGCCGTTCGCACCCGGGCTCGTCATCCGCATCCCCGTGATCGATCGGCTGGTACGCGTCTCGCTGCGCATCGTCACGCTGCCGATCCAGGGCCAGGGCATCATCACCCGGGACAACGTCTCCGTCGACATCTCCGCCGTCGCGTACTACCGGGTCGTCGATCCCTTCAAGTCCGTGGTCGCCATCGAGGACGTCACCTCGGCGATCGGGCAGATCGCACAGACGACCCTGCGTCGTGTGGTCGGCCAGCACACGCTCGACGAGACGCTGGCGGAGACCGAGAAGATCAATGGCGACATCGCCACGATCCTGGATCAGGCGACCGACGGCTGGGGCGTGGAGATCACCCTCGTCGAGCTCAAGGACATCCAGCTGCCCGAGACGATGAAGCGCGCCATGGCCCGCGAGGCCGAGGCCGAGCGCGAGAAGCGCGCCAAGATCATCGCCGCCGAGGGCGAGGCGCTGGCGGCGCGCGAGCTCGGCAACGCCGCCGACGTGATGATGGCGCACCCACTCGCGCTCCAGCTGCGCAACCTGCAGACCCTCGTCGACATCTCCGTCGACAAGAACTCGACCGTCATCTTCCCCTCGCCGCTGATGAGCACCATCTCCGAGATCGGCACCTTCCTCGAGAAGGAGAGCGGAGCCAGCACCGATCTGGGCGCCGTGATCCAGCGCGCACTCACGGCAGCGACCGCACAGGAGCGCGACGCGACGTAGGCGGTCGCCGCGAGCATCCCGGCTCGCGACGCACTACCAGACACGGGACTCCCTCCAACGAGACAGGGCCCCGGGTCGCCCCGGGGCCCTGCGTGTGGAACCACTGCGCCGGCGAGGCCGGCACCGAGACTGCTCAGCGCAGCTCGACGGTGGCGCCAGCCTCCTCGAGCTCGGCCTTGAGCTTCTGGGCGTCCTCGGCGGGCACGCCCTCCTTGACCATCCCGGGCGCGCCGTCGGCGATGTCCTTGGCCTCCTTGAGACCCAGGCCGGTGGCCGAGCGGATCACCTTGATGACCGGGATCTTCTGCGAGCCGGCCTCGGCGAGGAAGACGTCGAACGACGACTTCTCCTCGGCCGCAGCGGCCTCGCCACCGCCGCCACCAGCGGCGGGAGCGGCGACGGCGACAGCGGCAGCAGCCGAGACGCCGAACTCCTCCTCGAGGGCCTTCACGAGCGTGTTGAGATCGAGGACGCTCATGCCCTTGATCTCCTCAATCAGCTGATCAGTGGTCATTGCCATGATCGGTTCTCCTTGTGTTGGTGGGTGGCGCGCCTACGCGGCGGCCTTCTGCTTTTCGATCTGATCGAGCGCGACCACGAGGCCACGCGGGATTGCTGCGAGCGTGCTCGCGAGACCCTGGATCGGGCCGTTGAGCGCGACAACGAGCTGTGCGTGCAGCTGGTCCCTGCTCGGCAGGGTGGCCAGCGTCTTGATGCCATCGGCATCGAGGACGGCCCCATCGATCAGGCCACCCTTGATCTGCAGGATCTGCGTGTCCTTGGACGCCTTGGCGAGTGCCTTGGCGACGGGAGCCGCATCGGCCTTGCAGAACGCGATCGCGGTCGGACCCGTCAGAAACTCCAACAGGCCCTCGACGCCGGCACGCTGCACGGCGATGCGTGCGAGCGTGTTCTTGGCGACGTAGAACGATGCGTCATGCGGCCGGATCTCGTTGCGCAGCTCGGCGAGCTGCTTCACGGAGAGGCCGCGATAGTCGGCGATGATCATCGAGGACGAGCCCTTCAGCTCCGCCTCGAGCTGATCGATCAGCTCTGCTTTTCGTTCCTTCAGCATTGGTGTACCACCTCCTTTCGTCTGCGTGCCCGCCGATTGGACGGCGAGCACGGCGAAAGGGCGGTACGAAACCGGCCTCCGCTCGAACTGCACCGCCTGCGCCGGTCTTCTCCGTCCCCGGGTTGAGGACGTTGCCGGCGGTCCCTGGCGACAGGTTCACGCGGGATGGGAGTCAGTCGGCCGTTAGGCGTTCTGCTCCTCGAGCACGTCGCGTACGCGCGACGGATCGATCTTGATGCCCGGGCCCATGGTGGAGCTCAGGACGACGGTCTTGATGTAGCGGCCCTTGGCCGACGACGGCTTGGCGCGGAGGATCTCCTCCAGCACGGTCGCGTAGTTCTCGCCGAGCTCGCGCTCACCGAACGACTTCTTGCCGAGCGCGACGTGCACGAGGCCGGCGCGGTCGGTGCGGTACTCGATCTTGCCGCTCTTGATGTCCTCGACGGCCTTCTTGATGTCCATCGTGACGGTGCCGGTCTTCGGGTTCGGCATCTTGCCGGAGGGTCCGAGGACGCGGCCGAGCTTGCCGACGGTGACCATCATGTCGGGCGTCGCGACGGTGACGTCGAAGTCGTCGAAGCCCTCGAGGATCTTCGCGGCGAGGTCCTCGCCACCGACGATGTCGGCGCCGGCGGCCTCGGCCTCGGCGACCTTGTCGCCCTGGGCGAACACGGCGACGCGCATGTTGGAGCCGGTGCCGTGCGGCAGCATGACGGTGCCGCGGAGCTGCTCCTCGGCGTGACGGACGTTGATGCCGAGGCGGAAGTGCACCTCGACGGTCTCGTCGAACTTCGCGGTGTCGAGCGACTTGAGCAGGCGGACGGCGTCGATCGGCTGGTACAGCTTCTCGCGGTCGACCTGGGCGCGGGCTGCTGCGAGCTTCTTGCCGCTCATGCCTCCACCTCCACGCCCATCGAGCGGGCGGTGCCGGCGATGATCTTCATCGCGGCCTCGACGTCATTGGCGTTGAGATCCTCCATCTTCGTCTCCGCGATCGACTGCAGCTGGGCCTTGCTCAGCGTGCCGACCTTGTCGCGATGCGGGACGGCGGAGCCGCTCTTGAGCTTGAGGGCCTCCTTGATCAGCACGGCCGCCGGCGGCGTCTTCGTGATGAAGGTGAAGGAGCGGTCCTCGAAGACGGAGATCTCGACCGGGATGATGCGGCCGTTCTCGCTCTGCGTCTGGGCGTTGAACGCCTTGCAGAAGTCCATGATGTTGACGCCGTGCTGTCCGAGCGCGGGTCCGACCGGCGGGGCAGGGTTGGCCTGTCCGCCCGGGATCTGGAGCTTGATGATGGTGACGACCTTACCGGCCATCGTGACCTCCTGCGGTGCATGCGCCCAAACGGTCGGGCTCCCGCTGTCTGGCGTCGCGGGTGCGACGCGGGATGAATCCTAGAACAGCCTCAGTCGAGGCGCTTCACATCGCCGAAGCCGAGCTCGACCGGGACCTGGCGCTCGAAGATCGAGACGTGGACCTTGAGCTTCGACGACTCGTTGTTGATCTCGATGATCTCGCCGTCGAAGTCGGCGAGCGGGCCCGAGATGACCTTGACCATCTGGCCGAGCGTGAACTCGGCGACGGCCTTCGGCTTGGCCTCGGCGGCCTCGACCTTGAGGAGCTTGTCGACCTCGGCCTGGCCGAGCGGCACGAGCGTCATCTCCTCGCGCTTGCCCTGGGCGCCGACGAAGCCGGTCACGCCGGGCGTGTTGCGCACGAGGCTGACGCACTCGGGCGTGGCGTCCATCTGCACGAGGACGTAGCCGGGGAGCACGCGGCTCTCCTTCTCGACCTTCTTGCCGTCGCGCGTCTCGACGGTCTGCTCGGTCGGCACGACGATGCGGCGGATGTCGTCGCCACCCTGCTGGGTGCGGCGGCGCTGCTCGAGGTTGCGGCGGACCTTGTCCTCGTGCCCGGAGTAGGTGTGGATGGCGTACCAGCGGAACATGGTGGGACCTCGTTGACTAGCCGGCCTGCTGGTTGATGAGCCAACCGGCGACGTTGGAGAAGATGGAGTCGAGCCCGTACAGGTACAGGCCGACGATCAGGCACGTGACGATCACGACCGCGGTCGCCTGGATCAGCACGGGGCGCGTAGGCCACTGGACGCGCTTGAGCTCGGCGACGCACTCGCGGATGAACGTGGTGAAGCCGGTGCGCTCGGCGGCGTGGCCGGACTGGCTCTTCGTCGGGCGCGCACGCGCGGCGCGCTCCTGGCGACGGCGCTCTACGCGCTCGGCCCGCGTCTCCTTCTTCGGAGCGGTGTCGTCCGCGTCGGCCACGGGGACTAGCGCGTCTCCCGATGCACGGTGCTCTTGCCGCAGCGACGGCAGAACTTGTTCAGCTCGATGCGGTCAGGGGTGTTCCGCTTCGACTTGTTGGTCTGGTAGTTCCGCTCCTTGCACTCGGTGCAAGCCATCGTGACTGCGATGCGGATGCCGGCCTTCGCCATCGATTCGTTCCTTGATCGGAGTCGCTGCCCGGAATTCGGACGGCAGCGCGGAGCGGGGCGCCCCGTTAGGTGGGAACCCTAGCGGAGGTACGGGAATCCGTGTGGCGATTGCCGATCGTCGGGTCCGGCCGCCTCCATCGTCAGCGGCCGCGCGTCAGGGTCGTGGAGCCGCGACGCACCCTGAAACCGTGCTGTGGCGCAGGTGGAGCTACGCGCCGGCGGGCGGTGCGTCCGGCGGCGCCGGCAGCTGGAAGCCCGGCAGGCGCGGACGGCCCGGCGTGGCGTTCGCGTCGGCCGGCGGCGGCTCGGGCACCGTCTCCTGCGTGACCTCGGCCGTCCAGATCTCGTCCTCCGGCACGCCGTCGAGCAGCTTGAGGAACTGGCTGCGGTCGATCGTCTCGCGGTCGAGCAGGATCTTCGAGAGGCGGTGCAGCGACTCCATGTGCTCCATCAGCAGCGCGCGGGCGCGCTCGTGGGCGTCCTCGATGATGCGGCGGATCTCGTCGTCGATCTCGCGGGCGATCTCCTGCGAGTAGTCGGCCTCGGCACCGAACGAGCGGCCAAGGAACGGGTTGCCCTGATCGTGGCCGAGGGCGCGCGGGCCGAGCTTCTCGCTCATGCCGTACTTCATCACCATCGCCTTCGAGGTGGCCGTGACCTTCTCGATGTCGTTCGAGGCGCCCGTGGTGATCTCGTTGAAGACGAGCTCCTCCGCGGCGCGACCGCCGAGCGTCATCGCCAGCTGGTCGTTGAGCGAGGCGCGCGTGACGAGGAACTTGTCCTCCGTCGGCAGGCTGATCGTGTAGCCGAGCGCCTGGCCGCGCGAGATCACGGAGATCTTGTGGACCGGGTCGCAGTTGGGCAGGAAGTGCCCGACGAGCGCGTGCCCCATCTCGTGGTACGCCGTGATCAGGCGCTCCTCCTCGGACAGGAGACGCGTCTTCTTCTCGGGCCCGGCGAGGACGCGCATGATGCCCTCCTCGAGCTCGTGCATCGTCACGGTCTTCTTGCCGGCGCGCGCGGTGAGCAGCGCGGACTCGTTGATCAGGTTCGCGAGGTCGGCACCGGTGAAGCCCGGCGTCTGGCCGGCGAGGACGCCGAGATCGATGTCGTCGCCGATCGGCTTGCCCTTCGAGTGCACCTTGAGGATCGCCTCGCGGCCCGAGCGGTCGGGACGGTCGACGACGATCTGGCGGTCGAAGCGGCCCGGGCGCAGCAGCGCCGGATCGAGCACGTCGGGACGGTTCGTGGCGGCGATCAGGATGACGTTGACGTTGGCCTCGAAGCCGTCCATCTCGACGAGCAGCTGGTTGAGCGTCTGCTCGCGCTCGTCATGGCCGCCGCCCATGCCGGCGCCGCGGTGGCGGCCGACGGCGTCGATCTCGTCGATGAAGATGATGCACGGCGAGTTCTGCTTGGCCTGCTCGAAGAGGTCGCGGACGCGGCTCGCGCCGACGCCGACGAACATCTCGACGAAGTCGGAGCCCGAGATCGAGAAGAACGGCACGCCGGCCTCGCCCGCGACGGCACGCGCCAGCAGCGTCTTGCCGGTGCCGGGAGGCCCGAACAAGAGCACGCCCTTCGGGATCTTGGCGCCGAGCGACTGGAACTTCTTCGGGTTCTCGAGGAACTCCTTGATCTCCTGGAGCTCCTCGACCGCCTCGTCCGCGCCGGCGACGTCCTTGAACGTCACCTTCGGCGAGTCGACGGTCATGCGCTTGGCCTTGCTCTTGCCGAAGCTCATCACGCGCGAGCCGCCGCCCTGCATCTGGTTCATCAGGAACAGCCAGAGGCCGAGGAAGAGGACGAACGGCAGGATGCCGATCAGCATCGAGACCCACGAGGAGCCCTCGATCGGCGCGCCCGTGATGGTCAGCTTGTCCTTGTTGGCATCGTAGATCTGCTCCCACGCCGCCTCGCCCGGGATGCCGACGGTGTAGCTCTCGGCCGCCTTGCCGTCGACCGGCTTGAGCGTGACCTTGACGTCGTTCGAGTTGACGTTCTGGTCGAGCGCGGTGACGTCGCCGTCCTTGAGATCGCCGAGCAGCGTCGACCAGTTCTTCGGCGGCGCCTCCGACGAATCGTTGTTCAGCAGCAGGCGCTGCGCGAGGAACGCGAGCAGGATGACGACGAGAATCGGGAAGACCGCATTCTTGAAGATCCGATTCACGAGGCTCCGTCGGGTTGGCGACGCGGGTGCGTCAGTGCCCTCACGATAGCAGCGGCTCTGTTTCACCTCGGGGTGCCGCCTCGCTCGGTGCCGAGCGACGCAGGAAGAGCGTCAGGACGAGCGCGATCACGAGCGCGCCCATCGCCAACGTCACGGCGCCGGTCCAGCCAGCTGCGCTCCAGGCCGCGCCGATCATGAACGGACCGAGCGAGCCCAGCAGGTAGTAGATCGTCAGGTGCAGGCTCATCGCGCTGCCGCGATCCCGCAGGGTCAGCTGCGGCACGAGCAGCTGCGCGACACCGACCATGAAGAACAGGCTGCCGGCCATCACCATCATCCCGATCACGGTCGGCACGAGCCGCGGCATGCTGCCGAAGAGCAGGCCGGCTGCCGCCACGATCGGGAACACGGGCAGCACGCGGCGCGGACCGAAGCGGCCGGCGATGCGCACCGCGAACGGTGCCAACGCACCGACGAGCCAGACGACGTAGAAGGCTCCGACCTCCGCGTGGCTCATGCCGAAGACGCTGGACTCGAGCCGGTAGGCGAGCACCGAGAACAGCCCGACGAAGGCGAAGAAGGTCGTGCCGGCCGCGAACGCGTTGAGCAGGATCGGCGTGTTGCCGAGGTGGGCCCGCAGCGCCCGCAGCGGCGAGCGGGCCTTCGGCGGTGGCGGCGCAACGGGCAGCAGGACCGCGATCAGCACCGCACTGATCAGCACGGGCACGGCGAGGACGGCGAGCGAATCGCGCCAGCCGATGTACTCGACGAGCAGCGCCGGCGTGGTGCGGCCGAGGAAGCCGCCGAGCACCAGTGCAGACGTGTAGATGCCGACGACGGTCGGCACGCGGTGGGCGGGGAAGGCCTCGTAGACGTACGCCGTGGCGACGGTGAGCAGTCCCGGCAGCAGCAGCCCCTGCAGCGAGCGCAGGATCAGCAGCTCGACGATGCCGCTGGTGAAGGCGATCAGCAGCGTCGGCACGGCGAGCAGCGCGCACGAGCCGACCATCACGCGCCGCCGCCCGATGCGATCCGACAGCGGACCCATCAGCCACGCGCCGACCGCGATGCCGACCACCACGACGGTGATCGTGAGGCCCGTGGTGGCTGGTCCGATCGCGAGGCTGAGGCCGATCTCGGGCACGATCGCCTGCGTCGAGTAGGGGATCATGAACATCGTCGCGGAGGCGACCGTCAGCGCGATGATCGCGCCGGCACCGGCTCGGATCGGCGCGGCGGTGGGCGCATGCGACATGCGGACACGGTACCGCGCCCCTACGATGCCGCCATGGCAGAGGTCGTCGTCACTGAGCCCGGGAGCTTCGGCACGCACGTGCTGATCGTCGGCGACCCCAAGCGGGTCGAGCTGCTGGCCCGCGAGGTGCTGGAGGATGCGCAGCTGGTCGGCGACGAGCGCGGCATGCTCGGCTACGTCGGCACGTTCAACGGCAGGCGCGTGGGCATCCAGACGCACGGCATCGGCGGCGCCTCGGCCGCGCTCGTCGTCGAGGAGCTCGCCCAGGTCGGCGTCACGCGCATCGTGCGGCTCGGCACCTTCGGCTCCCTCTCCCCCGCCTTCCAGCCCGGTGATCTGCTCTGCGCCGCGGCCGCGATCCCGCACGATGGCGCGAGCCGTGCGCTCGTGGGCGGCGAGCCGCACGCGCCGATGGCGGACTTCGAGATCGTCCACGCCGCCGTCCACGACGCCAAGCACCTCGGCGTGCGCATGCGTGTCGGCCTCGTCGCCACGACCGACCTCTACTTCGATCCGGACGACGAGCTCGACCGCCGCTGGGCCGCCCGTGGCGCCGTCGGCGTCGATATGGAGACCGCCACGCTGCTCACGCTCGCACCGCTGCGCGGCATCTCGGCGGGCTCGTTCCTCGTCTGCTCCAACGTCGTCGATGCTCCCGCCACGCAGTGGACGGCAGAAGAGCAGCGCGCCGCCATCCTCACGGCTGCGCCCGTCGCGCTGGCCGCCCTGCTGTCGGAGCCGAAGCCCAAATGAGCCGTCGCGTCGTCCTGATCATCAATCCCGCCTCCGCCAACGGCAAGACCGGACAGGAGTGGCCCGGGCTCGTCGCCGAGGCGCAGCGCCTGGGCGTGCGCGTCGAGGAGCGCCTCACCGAGGCCGCCGGGCACGCCTCCGAGCTGGCGC
This sequence comes from Gaiellales bacterium, assembly GCA_044369995.1. Lineage (GTDB taxonomy): Bacteria > Actinomycetota > Thermoleophilia > Gaiellales > F1-60-MAGs149 > F1-60-MAGs149. Next base: position 10,216 of record JBILWG010000050.1, read on the forward strand.
GCGAGGCGAGCATGGACGGCGCCGACATCGTCGTGGCGGTCGGCGGCGACGGCACCGTGCACGAGGTCGTCAACGGCCTCGTCGGTGCGGGCGGCGTGCCCTTCGGCACCGCCGCGCTCGGCGTGATCGCCCGCGGCACCGGCCGCGACTTCATCCGCAGCCACGCCATCCCGACCAAGGCGGCCGATGCGATCCGCGCGATCGCCGAGGGCCCGATCCGCGCGATCGACGTGGGCGAGCTGATCGCCACCGACGATCCCGAGGATGGCCGCCGCTTCGCCAACGCCGCCTCCTGCGGCGTGACGGGTGCGATCGCGCTGCGCGCGAACCAGATGTCGAAGCGCCTCGGCGGCACGCCGACGTTCCTGATCGCCGCCTTCCAGGGCTTCCGCGGGTACACGAACACGCCCGTCCACGTGGAGCTCGACGGCCGCCCGATGGACGTCACCGCCTCGGCGATCGTGTGCGCGATCGGCCACTCGCTCGGCGGTGGCATCAAGGTGGCGCACGGCGCACGCCAGGACGACGGCCTGCTCGACATGGTCCTGGTCGGCGACGTCGGCGCGAAGGATCTCGCCCTCAACCTGCACCGTCTCTACACGGGCACCCTCGGCGAGCATCCGGAGATCACGCACGTCAAGGGCCTCGAGGTGAAGGTGTCGGGCGCGACGCCACTGCAGATCGAGGCCGACGGCGAGCTGGCGGGCACCACGCCCGCCACGTTCCGCTGCCTGCCCGGCGCGCTGCGTCTCGTGACGGCATCGTGAGGCGCCTCCCGCTCCTGCTCGTCGCACTGCTGATGCTGGCGCTCGCGACCGCGCCGTTCGCTGCCGCACACGCGACGATCGAACTGGATGGCGAGCAGCCGATCGCCGGCCAGCGCGGCACGCTGACCATCACGATCCCGCACGGCTGCGGCGTCGGCGTCGCGACCGACCGCCTCGTCGTCCGCCTCGGCCCGGCCTGGCTGAGTGCGAAGCCGCTCGCCGTCGACGGCTGGACATCAACGGTCGCCCGCGCCTCGTCCGGACGCTGGGAGATCACGTGGGTTGCGACGGCCGGCGGCCTGCCGAACACGTCGATTGGCGACTTCCCGGTCGCCGTGCGCTGGCCGCGCGAGCACGGCATCTACCGCACGCCGACCTTCCAGCATTGCGGCTCGAATGTGATGAAGTGGAGCGATCCGTACGCCAGTGCGGCCACGGCGGATCAGGACTATCCGCCGATCTACCCCGTACCGCGCATTCGGATTCTGCCCGCGGGCTAACCCCGACCTTTGCAAGGGGGTCTGGCCCCTTTGCTTAAGCAAAGGGGCC
>JBILWG010000189.1:0-3778 GCA_044369995.1 Gaiellales bacterium
GCCGGTCGTGTACCGCTGGTCGAGGACCGACTGGATCTGACCGTCGATATCGAGTGCCGCCACGGGCTGATACCCGACGGCGATCTTCGGCGGCGTGTCACCGGTGAACGCATCGACGACGCCCTGGCGACCACCGGGAATGCGCTCGATGTTGCGGTACCAGAGGTAACGCGTGGCGGGGATGCGATCCGCGTACCAGTAGATGGCGGCGTTCGCCCAGAGCACCTGGATGCGATCGTCCCGTCCGGTCAGCCGCGCGACCTCGTTGCCCACGCCGATGGCGGAGATCACGCGTGGATCGTTCGTGGAGCGCGCACTCGCCAGCTCGGGGGTGGACGCGAAGTAGACGGGTGTCGCCGCGATCAGCGGGATCGCGGTGGCGACGCCGATCACCGCCAGCCCGACGCGCGGCGTGGTGTTCTCCCAGAGCCAGATCCCGCCGATGCCGGCGAACAACGCGAAGGGCGGTAGGAGCTGGACCCAGTAGTGGGGGTGATAGAGGCCGCCCGCGAGAAACCCGAGCGAGCACGCACCGAGCCAGACGAGCGGTACCAGCAGGCAGCGTTCGCGTCTCATGGCGAGGAATCCGAGTACGACGAGCACGAGGATCAGCCCGACGTCGACGAGCATCCACGGCACCGATTTGACCAGGAGGTTGGCACGAAATCCGATGTCGCCGGAGATGAGCGATTCCGTCTGCGCGCGATAGCCGTAGATGGCGTACCACCAGCCGCCGATCCCGGGCGCCGAGAGCGCGGCGGCGACGATCGCAGCGGCCCACGGGATGCCGATCCCGACGGCGAGCACCCCGAGCCGCACGAGGCCGGCGACCATGTCCCGCTCGCGGTAGGCGACGACCAGCACGATGACGCCGACGACGAGCACCCCGTCGAACGCGGACTGCTTGACGAGTGGGGCGAGGCCGGCGACGACGCCGGCGATGAGCAGGAGCCAGGTGCGTGGGTACTCGCTCCAGCGGAACCCGATCGCGATCGCGATGGCCGCGACGGCCCCACCGAGCAGCTCGCCGTTGGCGGTGAAGCCCTCGATGTGGGGCGCCGGGCCGATCACGGCCATCAGCCAGGCGGCGATGACGGCAGCCCGCGGCCCGCCGATCGTCCAGGCGATCACGGCGAGCGCGAGCACGAGGCCGACGCCGGCGATCAGCGCGAGCATGCGGATCGCCCACTCGTCGCCGAGCCAGAGCGCCAGCCGGTACAGCCCCATCAGCCCCTGTGGCCGATCGACCCACGCGACGTCGCCATAGAGCGCGAAGCCCCGTGCCCACGTGCGCGTCACCGCGCCGTAGCCCGCCTCGTCGACGTTGAGCGGGACGTTGAGGAACCGCAGCCGCAGGACGGTGTCGGCCAGCACGGCACCGGCGATCCAGAGCCAGGCGCGACGAATCGCCATGCGCCTAGACGCCGGTCGAAGCGCCGACGAGCGCGAAGAACTCGGCGCGGGTGCGCGGGTCGTGCCGCAGCATGCCGCGCACGGCCGATGTCGTCGTGCGCGAGCCGGGCGCGCGTACGCCCCGCACCGTCATGCAGAGATGCTCGGCCTCCAGCACGACGCCGACGCCGCGCGGCTGAAGCGTCTCCTCGAGCCAGTTCGCGACTTGCGCTGTCATGCGCTCCTGCACCTGCAGCTCGCGCGAGTAGCGATCCACGACGCGCGCGAGCTTCGACAGTCCGACGATGCGCGGCCCGGGGATGTAGCCGACGTGCGCGACGCCGGTGAACGGCAGTAGGTGATGCTCGCAGAGCGAGTGGAAAGGGATGTCGCGCACCACGACGAGCTCGTCGTACTCACCGTCGTTGGGAAACGTCGTCGACTCGAACGGCTTCGCCGTGAGGATCTCCTCGTACATCCGCGCGACGCGCTTCGGCGTCGAGGCGAGCGACTCGTCGCTGAGGTCGTAGCCGAGGCCGGTCAGCAGATCAGCAGCCGCCTGCTCGACCTTCGGCAGGTCGATCGGGCCGCGCTGACGGATGGAGTTGGACGCGCTCACGGGCGGAGTGTAGCCGCCGTGCGAAAAGCGGCGCTCAGACGCTGCCTAGTCGTCGAGCGAGACGCGGCGCTCCTGCTTCCGACGAGCCTGCCGCTGTTTCTCCTGGAGCCGTCGCTCCTGGCTGCCCTTGGTGGGTCGCGTCGAGATGCGTTTCGGGTCGCGCCGCAGCGCGCCGTCCACGAGCTTGACCATCCGCTCTTCCGCCACCACGCGATTCTGGTGCTGCGACCGCTGCTCCCCCGCTCGCACGACGAGCTCGTCGTCGACGATGCGCTGGTGCAGCAGGTTGCGGATGCGATCGAGCTCGGCGGGCGTGAGGCCCATCACCGCCAGCGGCAAGCGCAACTCGACCCGCGTGTGCGAACGGTTGCGGTGCTGACCACCCGGGCCCGAGCCCGTCGTGGCGTGCATCGTGGCCCGTTCAACCGGGAGGTATCTGCCGTCGGCGAGGCGCATGGGTGAAGTGTGACTGCGATCGCCACGACGCCGTACGGGATCGCACGAAGTCCCGGTGCGGCTTCCGCTCAGACTGGGCGGATGTCGACGAGGTGCCGCAGCGTCGCGACATCCTTGAAGTTGCGCGTATAGAGCGGGATCTCATTCGCCATCGCGGTCGCGGCGATCATGAGATCGAAGCCGCGGGCTCGAGGATTGCGCCCATTGACGTATGTCGCAGTAGCCGCCGCGACGTACGCCTCGGCAACCGATTCGTCAACGGGTAGGACTTCGAAGGCAGATCGAACACGCTGAAGGCGCAGCGTCCGAACAGACCGAAGAACAGGGTCCTCGGCCTTGACGATGCCGAATCCGAGTTCGGCGACGGTGATGGTCGAGATCGCGAGTTCCATGTCGTCGGGCCATTCGGCGCCAGAGGGGTCGATCACGACAGAGGTATCAACGAGAACCTTCATGGGCGTTCGTCGTATGGGTCGTAGAGGCCGTGATCGATTCCGTCGGAGACGTCATCGAAGAACGTCGTGTCCTTCGGGCCGGCGATGTCGAAGAGACGCATGAAGTCCGCTGCCGGGACGAAACGCCGACGCCCGACAATGCCCGTCAGACGCGCGACGGGTCGCCCGTCGACCGTGATCTCGAAGTTCTCGCCGGCCTCGGCACGACGAAGGACATCGGAAACGTTGTTGCGGAGCTCTCGTTGGGGGATGATGTTCACATGACTAACGTAGCAGATCTGCTACGGCGTGATTGTGGATGTATCCGTCGCGACTGACAACCGGATTCGGATACGCTTCCTACCGCGCGGAGAGGTGGCAGAGCGGTTGAATGCGGCGGTCTCGAAAACCGTTGTTGGGGATATTCCTCAACCGAGGGTTCGAATCCCTCCCTCTCCGCCTCTCTTGCACCCCCGTGATGGACACATGGGGTCGAGCTCCCAGCCACCGCTTCGAATCCTCGGTTACACCGAGGGTGTTCGCCGAGTGCTGCACGCCAACCAGGCCCGCTCGCCGACCACTCCGTCAAGCCGAGCTGCGCTCGCCTTGAGCAGCATCGACGAAGGCGCCCGCGAGTAACCGCCCCACTTCCTCCGACCGCAAGGCGCGGGCTTTCGAATCCCTCCCTCTCCGCCTCTCTTGCACCCCCGTGATGGACAATCGGGGAGGCTTTCGAATCCCTCCCTCTCCTCCTCAGCCCATTGCCAGCGCCCGCAGCGCTTCGCGATCGGGCACGCGTCCGGGCGGATCGTCCGCCACGACCGCACGCAACCAAAGCGCATCACCGAGCAGGTCGATCAGTTCCGGCAGGTCCGCG
>JBILWG010000190.1:0-3670 GCA_044369995.1 Gaiellales bacterium
GGTCCGTACATGAACACGATGAAGATCAGGAAGAACACGAGCAGGATCGGCTTCGACTTGCTCATCGGCAGGAACACCATCGCCAGGAACGGGATGGCGATGATGATCACCGCGATCAGATACCAGAGCAGCGTCATCACACGACCTCGCGGATCTTGGAGAAGCGCAGCAGGATCGCCACACCGACGGTCATGACCGCGACGAGTATCGTCGCACCCGCGGCCGCGGCTGGGAGATCAGGCAGCTTGTAGTAGTCGTACACCAACGTGCCGACCGATTGGATCGTGCCGCCGCCGATGATGCGCACCGTCGCGAACTCGCCCATCACGAGAACGAACACGAAGATGCACCCGATCAGGACGCCGGGCAGACTCAGCGGGAAGATGACCTCCCGGAACGTCTTCGCCGGGGTGGCGCCGAGATCCCGCGCCGCCTCGATCGAGGCGTTGTCGAGCGTCGCCAGCTGGAAGAAGATCGGCGACACCATGAACAGGACGTACAGCTGGACGAGTGCCAGCGTGATCGCGAACGTGGAGTAGAAGAGCGCATCGATCGGCTCACTGACGACGCCGACGACCTCCACGAGGAAGTAGTTGATCACGCCCTGCCGACCGAGCACCGGCAGCCAGGACACGATGCGCACCACGTACGCGACCCAGAACGGGGCGAGCACGACGATGAACAGCGCGATCTGGAACTTGACCGTCTTGACGCACCGTGCGAGATAGAACGCGATCGGATACCCGATCACGATGCACAGCGCCGTCACGATCACGGCCCGGACGATGGTGTCGCGCAGCGTGTCGAGGTACACGGACGTATCGAACAGACGCCCATACGCGTCGAGCGAGAACGAGAACGGCTCGAACCCGACCGGCGTGCGCACCCACACGGACACGAGCACGATCATCACGAGCGGTGCGATCAGGAACACCAGCAGCCAGAGGGTGCCGGGGGCGATCCACGCCAGCGTGACGAGCGGAGAACGGCGGGGACCCGACGTCGCCTTGACGGCGGCGGCGGCCTGCACTACCTCCGGCGACTCGAGAGACTCGGCGAGAGCGACCTCGGCCCGAGCCTCCTCGAGGGCATGGTGGTCATCGTTACTGCTCAAGGAGATGACCGTCCTCGGAGGACCAGGTGGCGGTGACGTCCTTGCCCTCGAGCGCGCGCACCTCGGCGTACCGATCCTCGTGCACCTTCGCGATGAACGGCTTGCCGTCGAGATCCAGATGCAGCTTGACCGAGTCGCCCAGGTATTCCGCGAAGTCGAGCCGGACCTGCACGCCGTTGACCGCGGGGGCCGCGTCGGTCGAGATCTTGACTGCGGCCGCGCGAATCGACATCGAGGCCTGCTCGCCGACGGTGCCGGAGCCCGGCACCTCGACCTTGCCGTACTCGGTGTCGATCGTCACGTTGCCGCCACTGGTGCCCGAGATCTTGCCGTGGAAGACGTTGTTGTCGCCCATGAACGAGGCGACGAATTCGTTGCGGGGGTGGCGTGCCAGATGCTCGGGCGTGCCGACCTGCTGCACGACCGCGTCGCCCATCACGACGATGCGGTCGGCCATGGACAGCGCCTCCTCCTGATTGTGCGTCACGTGAATGAACGTGATGCCGAGCTCGCGTTGCAGCGCGCGCAGCTCGACGCGCATCTTGAGCTGCAGCAGGCGGTCGAGGCCGCCGAGCGGCTCGTCCAGCAGGATCGCCTTGGGACGCGTCACCAGGACGCGGGCGAGGGCGACGCGCTGCTGCTGGCCACCCGAGAGCTCACGCGGCTTGCGATCCATGAACTTGGTCAGACCGACGAGCTCGATGGCGGCCTTGGCCTGCTGCTCGCGCTCCGTCTTGTCGACGCCCTGCATCTTGAGGCCGAACGCGACGTTGTTGAGCACCGTCTTGTGCGGGAACAGCGCGTAGTGCTGGAACACCGTGGTGATCGGGCGCTTGGCCGGCGTGACGCCGTTCATCAGCTCGCCGTCGATCGTGACGGTGCCGCTCGACGGCTCGTCATGACCGGCGATGATGCGCAGCGTCGTGGTCTTGCCGCAGCCCGAAGGGCCGAGGAAGACGACGTACTCGCCGTTCGCGATCTCGAGGTTGACGTCCGAGACCGCCGTGACGTTGCCCGGGAAAACCCGGTACACGTCTTTCAATACGAGACCTGTATCACTCACCCTGTTTCCCGTTTCTCTCTGTGTAGATAGCGGAGGGGGCGACCGAAGTCGCCCCCTCCCGGTACTGCCTGGAACAAGAACGCCTTAGGCGCTCTTGAACTCCTGCCACTTCTGCGACACGTAGTCGGACTCGTCCATGTGCGAGTTCCACGTGTTGAAGTTGCCGTTGCGATCCTCGTAGGAACCGCCGTCGCGCTTGTCGCCCTTCTTGATGGTCGGCTGACCGAACGGATCGTTCAGCGTCTCCGAGGCGGGCTCGCCCTGGAGCCAGTAGGCGTCCGTCGGCGAACCGGCACCGAGGCCCTGAGCGGACGCATCGATGACGGCGTTGTAGTAGCCCTGGAGGGCCATGATGCCGGCCGGCTCCGGGGTGTTCCACCAGTTCGCGTAGGCGAGCGCCGCGGCGAGCTTGGAGGGATCCTCCTGCACGTGCGTGAAGATCGAGTTACCGCCACCCCAGCCGCGGTAGCCCTCGGTCGGCGCGGCGTAGCGCACCGGGAAGTCCTGCGCCTGCAGGAGCGACACGGCCGGCGACCACATGGACTCGACGAGAACCTCGCCGGAGGACATGAAGTTGACCGACTCGTCGAACGTCGCCCAGAAGCCGCGGAACTGGCCCTGCTTCTTGAGCTCGATGAGGTACGTCATCAGCTCGTCGATCTCGGCCTTCGTCATGTTGCCCTTGTCGACGAAGGTGACCTGGCCAGCGGCCTCAGCGGCCATGGCGAGGTCGATCAGGCCGATCTCGGGATCGTCGATGATCGCGACCTTGCCCTTGAGCTGCGGGTCGACGAGGATCGCCCACGAGGTCTGCTCGCCGAGCTCCTCGACGTTGTAGCCGAAGGAGTCGGAGTTGTGGTTGCCCGGGATCATCGTGAGAAGATCCGTCTTCTCCTCGCCGGCGAGGGTCTTGTCGTCCTTCGCGTAGAGGATGCGGTACGGAGCGTCGCCCTGGCCGGGGTTGTTGCCCTCGGCAAGTGCGCCCTCGGTGATCAGCGGCGAGACCTCGGAGTAGCGGGTCATCGCCGACGTCGGGATCGGCATCAGGTTGCCGGACGGCCACATCTGGTCGAACTGCTGGAAGTACACCGACGCGATGTCGAACGAGTCCGGCTGCGTCAGCACGAGCTGCGTGACTTCCGGCGTCGACTTGACGGTGAACTCCAGCGTCACGCCAGGCGTGGCCTTCTCGAAGGCAGCCTTGATCGGGTCGATCAGGTCGACGCCGAGGCCGACGACGCGGAGCGTCCCCTGGTAGGGAGCGACCTCAGCGGTCGAACCGCCAGCGGCGGCGGTATCGGCGCCCGAGCTCGAGCTCGAGCCCGAGTCATCGCTGCCACCGCACGCGGCGAGTGCACCCATCGCAGTCAGGCCGACACCGGCAAGGCCGGCGTTCCTGACGAATTGGCGACGATTCATGCGGCGCATGTCGTCGGATTCCGTATTGCTCATCCGTTCCCCCTGTGGTCTCTGTGATCGTCGCCGATCACACG
>JBILWG010000191.1:0-3665 GCA_044369995.1 Gaiellales bacterium
CGTGTTTGGCATCGCGACCATGATCACGTTCGCGATCATGGTGCTGCTCAGTCCGAGCCAGCCGTCGGAGCTTGGCCCGCTGGCGCGTGCTGGGGCACCGCTGGTTGTCGCCGCCGTCCTCTACCTCGTCGTCGTGCCGCCGTGGACCTTCCCGTGGGGCATGCTCGGCGACACCGTTGAGCTCGCGGGGCGCTTTCCGCTTGAGGTGCCGCTCTGGACCACGTTGATCTGGGTTGTGATGCTTGGCTCGGTCGTGCCGTTCGCCCTCGTGCTGGCCGGCAATGCTCGCGTTGGTGCTGGCGCGGCGAGCATGCTCGGCATGTGGGAGCCCGTCGTCGGCTCGCTGGCGGCGTGGGTGATTCTCGGCCAGGTGCTGACACCCCTGCAGATCGTCGGCATCACGATCACCGTGATTTCCGTCGGCATCGTGGAGCACGCGCGCACGCGGTTCATCCACGACGTCGAGCTGCCGGGCATGCTGCCGCCGCTCGCCGACGACGATCCCCGGTAGCGTTCCGCGTATGGGAAACGTCCTCACCTCGCTCCCCGTCGGCGAGCGCATCGGCATCGCCTTCTCCGGCGGCCTCGACACCTCGGCTGCCGTGGCGTGGATGCGCGACAAGGGCGGCGTCCCGTTCGCGTACACCGCAAACCTGGGGCAGTACGACGAGCCTGATCTTGATGACGTCCCGAACCGCGCGCTGCAGTACGGCGCCGAGGGTGCGCGCTTGGTTGACTGCCGCCCCGAGCTCGTCCGCGAGGGCCTCGTCGCCCTGCAGTGCGGCGCGTTCCACATCAGCTCCGGCGGCCGCACGTACTTCAACACCACGCCGCTCGGCCGCGCCGTCACGGGCACGATGCTCGTCGCCGCGATGCGCGACGACGACGTCTCGATCTGGGGCGACGGCTCGACGTACAAGGGCAACGACATCGAGCGGTTCTACCGCTACGGCCTGCTCGTCAACCCGCTGCTGCGCATCTACAAGCCGTGGCTCGACCAGCAGTTCGTCGACGAGCTCGGCGGTCGCAAGGAGATGAGCGAGTGGCTCGTCGCCCACGATCTGCCGTACCGCGATAGCACCGAGAAGGCCTACTCGACCGACGCCAACATCTGGGGCGCCACGCACGAGGCCAAGACGCTCGAGTTCCTCTCGACCTCGATGGACATCGTCGACCCGATCATGGGCGTCGCCCACTGGGACGAGTCGGTCGCGATCGCGCCCGAGGAGGTGACGATCCGCTTCCACGAGGGGTGGCCCGTCGCCATCGACGGCGAGGAGTTTGCCGACCAGGTTGGGCTCGTGATGAAGGCCAACGAGATCGGCGGCCGTCACGGCCTCGGCATGTCGGACCAGATCGAGAACCGCATCATCGAGGCCAAGAGCCGCGGCATCTACGAGGCGCCCGGCATGGCGCTGCTCTTCCTCGCCTACGAGCGCCTCGTCAACGGCATCCACAACGAGGGCTCGATCGAGACGTACCGCACGCAGGGCCGCCAGCTCGGGCGCCTGCTCTACGAGGGACGCTGGTTCGACCCGCAGGCGCTGATGCTGCGCGAGAGCCTCCAGCGCTGGATCGGCCGCGCCATCACCGGCGAGGTGACCGTCCGCCTGCGTCGCGGCGAGGACTACACCGTCCTGTCGACGGAGAGCCCGAACCTGACGTACCACCCCGAGCGCCTCAGCATGGAGAAGTCGGAGAGCGCCTTCGGACCGCTGGATCGCATCGGCCAGTTGACGATGCGCAACCTCGACATCCAGGACTCGCGCGACAAGCTCGAGATCTACGCCTCCGCCGGCCTGCTCGACATCTCCCAGCCGTCGATCGCCGGGCACCTCGGCCCCGGTGGCGTGCATCCCGACTTGCCGACGGAGGAGAACCCGGGCTTCGACGTGGCGATGGAGCAGGGCGTCGACTGACGTGCCCCGCGTCCGCTCGCTCGCGATCGCGGCGGGCGTGCTGCTCGGCCTGTTCGTCCTGCTGCTGATCGCCGTCGCGTCGTCGTGGAGCGTGGTGCTCGACCTCGATCGCTCGCTCGGACACGCGATCGTCGGCCGCCCCTCGTGGCTGGTGTCGCCGGCCGACTCGCTCGGCCTGGCCACGCGCGACGTCGGCACGGGCGCCGTCGTCGTGATCGCGGTCGCGCTGCTGTGGCGGCCGCACCGGCTGTGGGCGCAGTGGCTCATGTGGAGCGCTCTCGTTGGCTTCGCCCTGCAGAACATCGTCAAGGAGCTCGTCGGCCGCGAGCGCCCGGCGTGGTCGGAGTCGGCGTTCCATCCGCTGACGGCGTCGTTCCCGTCGGGCCATGCCATGAGCGGCGTGACGATGTGGATGGTGCTCGGCGTGATCCTGCTCGTGGCCCCCGTCGGCGGCCGCCTGCCCCGCGTGGTGGGCGTGCTGGCGCTCGCGATCGGGTTCCTGATGGGGCCGAGCCGTCTTGTGCTCGGCGTGCACTGGCCGACCGATATCCTCGCCGGCTGGCTGCTCGGCGGCGCGGTCGTCTGCGGCTGTGCCGCTGCAGTGCTGGCCCGCGCGCAGCGCGTCAGCTGACGCCGGCGAGACCGGGGCGGATCAGCTTGTCGGGCCGCTTGAGCCCCTGATCGTCGTACGCCGGCGGCGTCGTGTCGGCGAGCGGCGGCGCGCCGTAGGAGCGGGCGACCTGCTCTTCGGGCGGTCGGCCGTAGAGCGTGGTGCGCTGGTAGGCGTCGCGGCCCGCGGCCTCGATGATCGCGTCCATCCGCTCGGGCGGGCACTCCTGGCCGTGGGATGCGCCGGCGGCGCGCGAGATCGACTCGTCCATCAGCGTGCCGCCGAGATCGTTGACGCCCGCGCCGAGCATCAGACGCGCGCCGTCGGGCCCGAGCTTCACCCACGACGTCTGGATGCTCGGGATCCACGGGTCGAGGGCCAGGCGCGCGGTCGCGTGCAATGCGATCGTCTCGTCGAAGGTCGGGCCGTAGCGCGCCTTGCCCTTCAGTGCGATTGGTGCCTCCTCGGGCACGAATGGCAGCGGCACGAACTCGGTGAAGCCGCCCGTCTCGCGCTGTAGGTCGCGGATGCGATGCAGGTGGCGCGCCACGTGGATGGGGCGCTCGATGTGGCCGAACATGATCGTCGCCGTCGTGCGCACGCCCACGGAGTGCGCGGTGCGCATCACCTCGAGCCACTGCTCGGTGTTGACCTTGTCGGGGCAGAGGACGGCGCGCACCTCGTCGTCGAGGATCTCGGCTGCGGTGCCGGGCATGCTGCCGAGCCCGGCCTCCTTCAGCTGGCGCAGGTAGTCGGCCAGCGTCCACTGCATCGTCGCGGCGCCCTGCCAGACCTCGAGCGGCGAGAACGCGTGCACGTGGATCTCGGGCTGCGCGGCCTTCACGGCGCGCAGGACGTCGAGGTACCACTCGCCGGTGAAGCCCGGGTGGATGCCGCCCTGCAGGCAGACTTCCGTGCCGCCGCGGGCGTAGGCCTCAACCGAGCGGCGGGCGACCTCGTCAACGTCGAGCAGGTAGGCCGGGCCGCGCAGGTTCTCGGCGAGGCGCCCCTTCGAGAACGCGCAGAAGCCGCACTTGAAGTAGCAGACGTTGGTGTAGTTGATGTTCCGGCAGACGACGTACGTGACGTCGTCGCCGGCGCGCTCCCAGCGGCGTTGGTCGGCCAGTTCGACGAGG
>JBILWG010000192.1:0-3662 GCA_044369995.1 Gaiellales bacterium
CACCGCGGCGGCCAGCCCCGCGCGCACGACCGGGTCCTTCATCAGGGTCGGTACGACGACCGCGCGCATGGCGAGCGCATCGAGCTCGCCCGCCAGCGCCTCGTCCGCGGGATCGAGCACGTACACGCCGGCCAGCTCCCGGAGATAGCGCGCCACGCCGATCGCGTCGGGGCGATGCCCCATCGAGTCCAGCATCTCGACCAGCGGACCCTTGACCGCCTTGCCGCCGATCACCGGCGACACGGCGACCACGTCGTCGCGCCGGGCGATCACCGCATCGCGGACGCCGGCAACGCCGAGGATCGGGTCGAGCGAGACGAAGGGGTTCGACGGCGCGAGCACGATGCGGTCGGCCGCGGCGATCGCCTCGAGCACGCCGGGTGCGGGCGTTGCGGCCTCGATGCCCTCGAAGCGCACGCCCGCGACAGCATCAGCAGCGCGACGGCGCACGAGCCACTCCTGGAACGGCAGCTCGGCGTCGTCGGTGGCGATCCACGTGCGCAGGCGATCGTCGGTCGCGGGCACGAGCTGTGTGGCGCACTCCCAGCGGCGCGCCACGTCGGCGGTGATCGACGACAGCGTCTCACCCGCGCGCAGCCGCCGGGTACGCGCGACATGCAACGCAACGTCGCGGTCGCCGAGGATGAACCAGTCGTCCTCGCCGAGCTCGATCGCGGTCTCCATCAGGTTGCGCGTGTCGCCCGCCACGCCCCAGCCGTTGACCGGGTCGATGCGGCCCGTCAGCGTGTAGAGCACGGTGTCGAGGTCGGGCGAGATGCTCAGGCCCCAGTGCTCGCAGTCGTCGCCGACGTTGCCGATCACCGTCAGCTCGCCGGGCGCGAGCGCCTCGTGCAGCGTCAGCGCCATGCGCGCACCACCCACCCCGCCGGCCAGCAGCGCTACCCGCACGCCGCCTCGAACTCCTGCAGGTCGGCGGGCGTATCGAGATCGCGGGCCAGGCCAGGACGAATCACGGGCGTACCGCCGTGTCGGGCCGCCGAGCCGTCGCCGTAGGCGGGCGTGAAGGCGCTGGGCGGCGATGCGGCGACGGCGTTCGTACGGCCGTCGGGCGACGGCGCGATCGCCAGCGGCTCGGCGGCGGCGAGCAGCGCCTCGATGTCGTCGGTCTCGACGTACGGCAGATCGGCGGCGATCACGACGACCGTCTCGGCGTCGGGATAGGCGGCCAGGCCGCGCCGGACGCTGCCGGACAGATCCTCGCCGCCGTCATCGACGACGACGGTGCCGAGCTCGCGCGCGGCGATGTAGGCCATCGGATCCGACGAGACGATCGCGACCTCGAGACCCGCGCCCTGGCACGCGTCGATGACGCGCGTGAGCAGGCGCAGCGCGAGCGCGTGACGCTGTTCGGCATCGAGCACCTCGCCGAGGCGCGACTTGGCGTCGTCGAGTGACTTCAGCGGGACCAGGGCTATCATCCAGCGGCAGTCTACGTCCGTCGTGCGCGGGGGACGCGAAGGGAGTCGCGTGATCCGGATCGGGTACAAGGCCTCGAGTGAGCAGTTCGCGCCGCGGGAGCTGCTGGAGTTCGCCGTCCACGCCGATGCGCAGGGCTGGGACACGATCGCGATCTCGGACCACTTTCAGCCCTTCCGGCACACGGGCGGCCACTCGCCGTTCTCCTTCGCCTGGATGGGCGCGCTCATCGAGCGCACCTGCCATGCGTCGATCGGCACCAGCGTCATCACCCCCACCTTCCGTCATCACCCGTCCACGATCGCCCAGGGCTTCGCCACGCTGGCGTGCCTGGCGCCGGGTCGCATCTTCCTCGGCGTCGGCTCGGGCGAGTCGCTCAACGAGGTGCCGCCGACCGGCATCGAGTGGCCCGAGGGACCGGAGCGCCTGAAGCGCCTGAAGGAATCGCTCGCGCTGATCCGCCAGCTGTGGAGCGAGGAGCGCGTGACGTTCGAGGGCGACTACTACTCGACGCGCAGCGCGACGATCTACGACCTGCCCGACGCGCCGCCGCCGATCTACGTCGCCGCGGCCGCGCCGATGGCCTCGCGCTACGCCGGCGCCACCGCCGACGGCTTCATCACCACCTCCGGCAAGCCGAAGGAGCTCTACACCGAGAAGCTCCTGCCGGCACTCGCCGAGGGCGCCGAGAAGGCGGGCCGCTCGCTCACCGACCTCGACCTGCTGATGGAGATCAAGCTCTCGTACCACCCCGACCTCGAGCAGGCCAGGAGCGACTGCGACTTCTGGGCGCCGCTCGCGCTGCCCGCCGAGATGAAGCACGGCGTCGAGGACCCGGTCGAGCTCGAGCGCCTGTCGAAGGACCCGTCGGTCGACCCGACGAGCCGGTTCATCTGCACGAACGACCCCGACGAGGCGGTCGACCGCATTGCCGCCTACGTGGAGATGGGGTTCACGAACCTCGTCTTCCACTATCCGGGTCCGGACCAGGTCGGCTTCATCGACCGCTTCGAAGCCGACCTCCGGCCGCGCATCGCAGCGCGCTGGGGCTAGGCTGCCGGGGTGCTGACCGACGCCGAGGCTCTCGCGCTCGCCGAGGATCCCTCGCCGGATCTCGCCGGCCTCTGCGCTGACGCACGCGCGCGACGCGATGCGGGCTATGGCGTCGTGGTGACGTACTCGCCGAAGGTCTTCATCCCGCTGACGATGCTGTGCCGCGACGTCTGCCACTACTGCACGTTCACGAAGCCGCCGCGGAAGGGCGAGCGCTCGTACCTGACGCCCGATGAGGTCGTGGCGCTGGCCGAGGAGGGCAGGGCCGCCGGCTGTCGCGAGGCGCTGTTCACCCTCGGCGACAAGCCCGAGCTCCGCTACGAGGCCGCGCGGCTCGAGCTGGCCGAGCTCGGCTTCGAGACCACCGTCGCGTACCTCGTGCACTGCATGGAGCGCGTGCTCACCGAGACCGGCCTGCTGCCGCACGCCAACCCCGGCATCCTCACCGACGCGGAGCTGGCGGCCACGCGCGCCTGGTCGCCAAGCCAGGGGATCATGCTCGAGACGGCGAGCGCACGGCTGAGCGAGAAGGGCATGCCGCACTACGGCTCGCCCGACAAGGAGCCGTCGGTGCGCCTCGATGCGCTGCGCCGTATGGGAGCGCTGCGCATCCCGACGACGAGCGGCATCCTGATCGGCATCGGCGAGACCCGCCGCGAGCAGGTCGAGGCGCTGCTCGCGCTGCGCGACCTGCACGCCGAGCATGGCCACCTGCAGGAGGTGATCGTCCAGAACTTCCGCGCCAAGGCCGGCACGAAGATGGTCGACGCGCCCGAGCCGTCGCTCGACGAGCACCTCTGGACGCTCGCGATGGCGCGGCTGATCCTGCCCGACGAGGTGAGCCTGCAGGCGCCGCCGAACCTCGCGCACGCCGACTTCCCCCGCCTGCTCGAAGCCGGTATCAACGACTGGGGCGGCGTCTCGCCCGTCACGCCCGATCACGTCAACCCCGAGGCGCCGTGGCCCGACCTCGAGGTGCTGGAGGCTCGCAGCAGTGAGGCCGGCCACACGTTGCTCCCGCGCCTGACGGTGTATCCGCGCTTCATCAACGCCGACTGGGTCGAGCCCGCGCCGCTCGCCGCCGCGCTCAAGCTGGCCGATGGGCAGCTGCGGTCGCGTCCGCATGACGGCTGGACCAACGGCAGCTCGCAGTCGCCCCCGGCCGCCTGGAG
>JBILWG010000194.1:0-3656 GCA_044369995.1 Gaiellales bacterium
CGCTGACCGCAGCAAGCGCGGCGACAGCCGCAAAGGCGCATGCACGCAGGCCTCGACGCCGCAGTGGCGGTTGGGCAGCGCGGTGCGCGGCACCACGGGTGACGGGAAGGCTTCTCACGCTCAACGAACTACGGCGATGACCCGCTCAGAGGCGGGTCTCCACCAACAGTTTCGCCTGCATTGGTGCCGAAAAACGGACAACTGACCAAATTCGATACGGTTGTATCGCCGACGTTGGGCAGGCGTGGAGCCGAATCCGGCGAAACCATGCTGCCACCGGTGTGCCGGCGCACATCCTCGGGCGCCCGCTGGGACGTGGGATCAGCCCAGCGTGACGGCGATATGTGCCCGAATTGCCGCGCGCATGCGCTCGGGCGTGATCGATTCGGGGTGCAGCAGGACGTGCAAGGCAAGGCCGTCGATCAGCGCCGCGTAGGTGCGCGCCCACTCGGCGGCGTCGGTCTTCCGAAAGGCCTTCGCCTTGACGCCGGCCTCGACGGCCTTCTCCATCTGGCGCCGCCAGCCCGCGTAGAGACGCTCGTGGCGCTCGGCAAGATCAGGCGTGCGGGCCGCACGAGCACCGAGCTCGCCCCAGACGCGCTGCTCATCCACGCGCTCCGGGGTGTCCGGCACCGAGGCGTCACCGATCGCGATCAGCACCTCGGTTGGCGTCGTCGCGTGCTCGAGCTCTGCGGCCGTGCGCTCCGCGAAGCGCGACGCGAGCTCCTCCAGCGTGGCACCCAACACCTGGTTCTTGGTGGCGAACCAGTGCGTGATCGTGCCCGTGGAGACGTCGAGCTCGGCCGCGAGACCGCGCATGGTCGTGGCCTCATAGCCCTCGCGGGCAATCAGGCGGATCGCGCCGTTGACGATCTCGGTGCGCCGCAGCGCCTCGACGGAGGTCCGGGGCATCAGCCCTGCTTCGGCCAGGCCGCCACGGCGTGCGTGCCGCGCTTGCGCATCTCGTTGACGAGCACGACCTTCTGGATCTCGCTCGTGCCCTCCCAGATGCGGTCCACGCGCAGGTCGCGGTAGAAGCGCTCGACGGCGTTCTCGCGCATGTAGCCGCGGCCGCCCAGCACCTGGACGCACGAGTCGACGACGCGGTTGGCCATCTCCGAGGCAAAGAGCTTGATCGACGCGGCCTTGGCGTGCAGGGTCTTCGGGTCGATCGTGCCCTGCGTGACTTCCCACGCCACCTGGTACGTGACGGCGCGCGCCGCGGCGATGTCGGCGACGGCCTCGGCCAGCGGGAACGACACGCCCTGGAACTCGATGATGCGCTCGCCGAACTGCTCGCGCTCCGTGGCGTAGGCGAAGGCGTCCTCGAGGCAACGCTCGGCACCACCAAGGCAGCGCGCCGCGATCATCAGACGCTCCTCCATGAACCACTCCTTGGTGAGGTTGTAGCCCTCGCCAACCTCGCCAAGCACGCGGTCCATGCCCACCTTGACGTCGTGGTAGCGGAAGATCGGATGCTCGTAGACGAAGTGGTGCATGTAGCGCGGCGTGCGGAACTCCTCCACGCCCTCCTGGTCGCGGTCGATCAGGAACGACGTCGGGCCCTCGCCTGGGACGTCGGCCACGACGATCTGGTAATCGGCGACATCGCCGACGGTGACGTACCACTTCTCACCGGTGAGGATGAAGCCATCGCCGTCGCGGACGGCCTTCGTGGCGAGCACGGACGGATCGGAGCCGGCGTCGGCCTCGGTGATCGCGTAACAGGAGCGACGCTTACCCTCGATCTCGGGGATCAGAAAGCGCTCGCGCTGCTCGGGCGTGCAGTACTTGAGCACGTTGGCGGGGCGCCAGACGACGTCCCACAGCGCGTTGGTCGAGCGGCCAAGCTGCTCCTGCGAGAGGACCTGCTCGAAGATCGTCATGCCCTGGCCGCCCCACTCGGTGGCCATGTTGACCGCGTTGAGCTTGGCGTCGAGGATGGCCTGATAGGTCGGGGCGAGCTGCTCGGGCGTGAGGCCGTCGTTCTCGTCGCAGAGGATCTCGAGCGGCAGCAGATGCTCATCGCAAAGACGGCGGGAGCGCTGCTGGATCTCCAGCTCGCGCGCGTTCAGGGACAGGTCCACGGGGGATTCCTTCGGCTCGGGCGCGCTAGACGCGGGGGAACAGGGAGCGGGAGATGATCAGGCGCATGATGTCCGAGGTGCCCTCCCAGAGCTCCTCCAGCTTGGCGTCACGCAGCCACTTCTCGGCCGGGTACTCGCGCGAGTACGAGTAGCCGCCGAGCGTCTGGCAGCAGGCCCACGCGGAGAACCACGCGGCCTCCGACGCCGCGAGCTTGGCCATGGCGGCCTCGGTCGCGAAGTCCTGGCCGGTGTCGGCCAGCAGCGCGGCGTGGCGCACCATCAGGCGCGCCTGGTCCATCTTCATCTTGACGTCGGCGAGGCGGAACGAGACGGCCTGGTTGACGTGGATCGGGGCGCCGAACGCCTTGCGCTCGGTGGCGTACTCGACCGCGTACTCGAAGGCCGCGCGCGCCATGCCGACCTCGCCGGCCGCGAGCACGACGCGCGACTCGTCGAACTTGCGCATCAGGCCCTTGAAGCCCATGCCCTCGGCGCCGATGCGGCGATCTTCCGGCAGGAAGACGTCCTTGAAAAAGATCTCGTGCGTCGGGATCGCACGCTGGCCGAGCTTGTGCAGCTTGTTGCCGACGGTGAAGCCCTCGTCGCCGTCCTCGACGATGAACGCCGTGATGCCCTTGCTGCGCGTGCCCGGGGCGACCGTGGCGAAGACGATGTAGTACTCGGCGACGCCGGCGTTGGAGATCCAAGTCTTCGAGCCGTTGAGGCGGTAGCCACCATCGACCTTCTCGGCGTGCGTCGCGATCGCGCTGGCATCCGAGCCGGCCTCGGGCTCGGTCGTGGCGAGTGCGCCGAGCTTCGGCTTCGGTCCGGTCAGCGGGCGCACCCAGCGCTCCTGCTGCGCATCGTCGCCGAGCGCGATGATCGTGCCGGCGAAGAACGAGGCCGAGCCGATGAAGTTGCCGATCGCGGCGTCGCCCCAGACGAGCTCCTCGTGGATGCGCACTGCGGTGGTGAGGTCCATGATCCCGCCGCCGCCGAGGTGCTCGGGCAGGTCGTAGCAGGTGAGGCCGATCTCGGCCGCCTTGTGGAAGGGGTCCCACGGGGTCTCCTCGACCTCGTCGTAGTGCGCCGCGACCGGGCGGATCTCGTTGGCGGCGAAGTCGCGCGCGAGGGCGACGAGTTCGTCCTGGATGTCGACGGGCGTGATCTCGGTCATGGCAGCAGACTCCTCAGTCGCACGGATGTGCGAACTGTCGCACAGGTGTTATGCGGAAGGCAAGTCGTCGTCTACCAGCACGCCTTCGCCACGGTGCCGCAACACCGGCAACAACACGAACGCACCGAGGACGAAGACCACCCCCGCCAGGGCGTAGGCGACCCGCACGCCGAGCGCCTCGATCACCGGACCGGCCGTGGCGAGGCCGAGGATGAACGACGCCGTCGCCACCACCTCGGCGACGGAGAACACGCGCGAGCGGATGCGATCCGGTACCGCACGCTGGAAGAACGTCTGCCGCGCGACGTTGATCATGCCCGACGCGGCACCGCCGATGACGCTCACGATCAGCGCCATCACGAACACGGGGCTGAGCCCGATCATGGCGATCA
>JBILWG010000195.1:0-3653 GCA_044369995.1 Gaiellales bacterium
GATGACGGTGAAGGAGAACGGCAAGCGCCTCTTCACGCCGCTGTTCGTGGCGCTGCTGGCCCTCGCCTTCTTCGATCTGATGTTCGCCGTCGATTCGGTACCGGCGATCTACGCGATCACGGACGATCCGTTCATCGTCCTGGCCGCGAACGCCTTCGCCCTGCTCGGCCTGCGGACGCTCTACTTCGCGATCGCGACGTCGCTTGAGCGCTTCGTCTACCTGCAGCCCACCCTCGCCATCGTGCTCGGCTGGGTCGGCTTCAAGATGATCATCAGCCACTGGTACCACATGCCGCCGCTGATCAGCCTGGGCGTGATCCTGACGATCCTCGGCATCGGCATCTACGCCAGCGTGCGGGCGAACCGGCGGGCTGCAGCGAGCGGCGCTGCGCCCGGCCACTGACGATCCGTTCGCAAGCCGGGGCACCGACCCCGGCGAGGGTCAGGACTCGTGCGGGTGCGCCGTCGTCTCCATGTGCCCGCGATCCTCGGGTGCCTCGATCGTGAGGCTCGGGAGGATCTTGTCGAGCCACCGCGGGATGTACCAGGCGCGCTGATCGAGCAGGTGCATCAGCGCCGGCACCAGCGTCAGGCGGATCACGAAGGCGTCGAGGACGATCGCCAGGCCGAGGGCCAGGCCGAACTCCTTGATGGTGCGGTCCACGCCCGTCATGAAGGCGAAGAACACCGACGCCATGATCAGCGCGGCCGCGATGATGACGCGGCCGATCGTGGCGACGCCGTCCGTGATTGCGACGCGTGGCGTATCACCGCCGACGAAGGCCTCGCGGATGCGGCTGACGAGGAAGACCTCGTAGTCCATCGACAGGCCGAAGATCAGCGCGAACACGATCACGGGCAGGAACGACTCGATCGGGCCCGTCTTGTCGAGGCCGATCAGGCTCGCGCCGTAGCCCTCCTGGAAGACGAGCGTGAGGATGCCGAAGGCGGCGGCGCACGACAGGATCGTCGTGAGCGCGGCCTTGATCGAGACGACGAGGCTGCGGAAGGCCATCGTCAGGATCACGATCGTGATGCCCACCACGAACAGCAGGAACCACGGGATGTTCGAGTAGATCGTCGCCGAGATGTCCTCGAACGCCGCGGTCGAGCCGCCGACGTAGGCGACCGCCCCCGTGCCCTTGAGCGCGTCGGGGATCGTGGTCTGGCGCAGCGTCTCGACGAGGTCGGCCGTCGCGACGTCCTGCGGCGAGCTCTTGGCGTAGACCGTGATGATCGCCGCGTCCTTGTTCGGGCTCGGGATCGCCGGCGTGACGGCGGCGACGTTCGGCGTGTCGGCGATGGCCTGCTGCAGCGTCTCGGCCGACGCCATGCCGTCCTTGGTGTCGACGGCGATGATCAGCGGACCGTTGAAGCCCGGACCGAAGCCTTCGGCCAGCCAGTCGTACGCGACGCGTTGCGTCGTCGACTTCGGCGCCGTACCGGCATCGGCAGCGCCGAGCTGCACACGCGCCACGGGTGCGGCGAAGAGCAGCATCAGAGCCAGCGGCACGAGCAGGAACACCCAGGCGTGCCGGGTGACGAACCGACCCCAGCGCGCCACGGCCGTCTTCTGCGCCGCGGCGAGCGAGTCGTCCGGCGTCTTGATGAACGGGATCTTGAGGCGATCGACCTTGTGGCCGAGCAGCGCCAGCACCGCCGGCAGCAGCGTGACGGCGACCGCGACGCTGGTGAGCACGCTGAGCGAGGCGCCGATGCCCATCTTGGTGATGAAGTCGAGGCCGATCGTGGCGAGGCCGACGACCGAGATCGCGACGGTCGCGCCGGCGAAGATGACCGCGCGGCCAGCGGTCGAGGCGGCCACCGCGGCGGCCTCCTTCGGCGTGGCGCCGTCGTGCAGCGCCTGGCGGAAGCGCGTCAGGATGAACAGCGAGTAGTCGATGCCGACGCCGAGGCCGATCATCGAGGCGAGGATCGGCGTGATCGTGTTGAAGTCCGTGAAGCCGGCGGCGATCGTGAGGATGCCGATGCCGAGCGCGACGGCGAGGATCGCCAGGAAGATCGGGATCAGCGCGGGCAGCAGCGTGCCGAACACGATCAGGAGGATGATCACGGCCACGCCGATGCCGATCAGCTCGGACGCGCCCTGCTGCGGCTGCTCCTGCACCGCTTGGCCCGTGTAGGCGATCTGCACCGAGCTGCCCGCCGCGGCGGCCTCCGTGGCAGCCTTGAAGTCGGGGATCACGTTGCTCGGCAGCGACCAGCCCTGCGCGTCGAACTGCACGTCGGCGAAGCCGACGTTGCCCTGCGGCGAGATCGCCCCGCCGTCCTGGGTGAAGGGATCACCCGCGCCCGTCACGTGCTCGACGGTCTTGGCGGCGGCGAGGATCTTCTCGACGGCCGCCTTGTTCTGGGCGTCGGTCAGCTTGCCGTCGGTGTGGAAGACGATCGTGGCCGAGTCGCCCGCGCGCGCCGGGAAGCGCTCCTGCAGCAGGTCCGTCGCCTTCTGCGCGTCGGAGTTGGGGATCTCGAACTTGTTCTGCAGCTCGCCGCCGATCGTGCCCGCGGCCGCGAAGACCGCGGCGATGATGAGCACCCAGATGCCGATCGCGCGCCACGGGTGCGCGGCGATGGCCCGCGTCAGGCGGGCGAGCAGACCGGTCTTGGCAGCGGGCGTGGGTGCGGTCATCGGGGACTCCTGCATGGGAAAAGCGGACGCGGCGTCGCACCGCCAGCACACTGAGTGTGACGCACATCACAGCTGTGCGGCACCGATTGAGGGGTTTCCCCCGCCACCGTGATGCGCCCACGAGGTCCGTCTGCGATAGCGTTCACGCATGCCCCGTCGCCCCAAGATCGGCGTCACGCTCGAGCTGACCGATCCCCTGCTGATCCCCGTGGAGCGCAACTTCCGCGAGGCGCTCACCGCCGCGGGCGCGCTCGTGATCGCCCTGCCCCGTGACACCCCGCCCGGCGACATCGACGAGCTGCTCGAGGACCTGGACGGCGTGGTCCTGACGGGCGGCGAGGACGTCGATCCGAGCCACTACGGCGAGGAGCGCCACCCCACCGTCAACACGGTCCCGCCCGAGCACGACGCGTTCGAGATCGGCATCGCCAAGGCGGCGCTCGAGCAGGGCGTGCCGATCCTCGGCATCTGCCGCGGCAGCCAGGTGCTCGCCGTCGCCGACGGCGGCGCCCTCACGCAGGACGTGCCCTCCCAGCACCCCGACTCGCGCACGCACATGGTCGACTGGGTCGAATTCGCCGAGGCCGCGCCGGGAGAGCACTGGCACGAGCTCGAGGTCGAGCCGGACAGCCGCCTGGCGGGCTGGGTCGGCGACGGCGCGCCGCTGATCAACTCCTTCCACCACCAGGCCGTGGCGCGCACGGGCGAACGTCTCCGCCCGGTGGCGCGTGCCGTCGACGGCGTGATCGAGGCGACCGAGAGCGCCCCCGACGCGCCCTACGCCGTCGGGCTGCAGTGGCACAACGAATTCATGTGGCGCCGCGACGAGCGCTGGCTCGGGCCGTTCCGCGGGCTCGTCGAGGCAGCGCGCATCCGCGCATCCACCCGCTAGACAAGGGCGCGCGGCAGCGCAGGGGGGGGGGGGGGGGGGGGGGGGGGGCCCCCCCCCCCCCCCCCCCCCCCCCCCGCGCCCCCCCCCCCCCCCACGCCGCGCGCCAGGCAC
>JBILWG010000196.1:0-3651 GCA_044369995.1 Gaiellales bacterium
TCCGTCTTTGCGCCAGCGGGATCGAGCAAGATGATCGCGAACGACACGATGCGGTCGACGTCGGGCTTCGTGCCCGTGGTCTCCAGATCGATCACGGCATAGCCGAGCGGATGCGGATGCAGGAGCGGGCCGAGGCTGCCCGGCATGCCGAGGGGATTCGCCTTCGCGTCGGCGAGGATCGGGAGGGGTAGAGCGTGCGTCATGGCTGGGAGTCGCACGCGGTGAGGGTGGGCTTACGACGATGCCTCCGCGGCCGCATCGGCGGCGGCGCGCGCCAGTTTGGCCAGCTGCCGTGCCGCCTTCGCCTGGTCGGCCGCACGCTTCGCCCTCGCCGCGAACTCGTCGGTTCGCTCCTTCATGGCATCCACCTCGCGCGTCATGCGCCGCACCGCCTCGTTGGCCACCTCGCTCTCGATGCGCCGCGACGTCGCCGAGGCCTTCGCCTGCTCCAGCAGGCGCCAACGACGATGCGTGTGCAGCGCCTCCTCGTACTCGGGGATGAAGTACTCGTGCGCACCCCACAGGAACGTGTACTCCGCCGCCTGCTGGTGATCGCGCGCCGTCTCCGCGGCCTGTCCGGCGATCTGCGCGGCCAGCTTCAGACGCTGCAGCTCGCGCTCCATCGCGCCGATGCGCAGGGGCATCGCCGCATTGTCGTGATCGGCGAAGAGCGCCTTCTTCTCGGCCCTCTCCGCCGCGGCCTCCGCCTCGACGGCGATCTCCTCCAGCGACGTCGGCGTCGGGGCGGGTGTGGGAATGGGGAGGGGCTGGTCGTCTCGGGCATCGGAATCGCGCATGGGAGCCTCGCTCTCGGTGGGGATCGGGGATGGAGTCGGAACCGGGGGTGCGGTGGGGCGTGCTGAGGCCGTCGCGATCGTCGTGGTCGCTGATTCGAGGGCCGCAGGTGGCGGAGGCGGGTCGAGCCGCCGCGCCACGCCTCGGGTGAGCGCCGCCCAGAGGTCCTCGACCACGCTGAACGACGCCGCGAACACGAACATGGCGACGATCGACAGAATCGCCACGACGATGGCGATGCCGGAATCGCGAAGCGCCGTCACGTCCTAAATCGTACGGAAGGGGAGCGTGGGGTCATGATGCCGGCCACGCCTCCGGCGGCGCTTGGATCGTGTTGCCGAACATGCCGTAGCGCTTCAGCGTCTCGAACTCGCGCGGCGTGCGGCCCGGCAGGGTCGTCATGCCCACGACGCGCTCGTAGTCGTCGGGGAGGCAGAGGAGCTCGTTGATCAGCCGCGGGCCTGGGTCTTTCGGGGCGAAGCTGCAGAGCGCGACGAGGAGCTCGACGGTCATCGTCTGCACGAGGGCCTCGTTCGGATCCATCCGCGCGATGAAATCGAGGACCTCGTCGGGCTCGGCGATGCCGCCGCTCGAGCCGAACGGGCGCAGCAGCTGTGCCGTTGTCTCCTCGCGGTGCGTGCGTAGGACCGCCACGGGTTGGGACTGGTCGACCTGGGCGTAGAAGAGTGGCGTCAGCACCTTCGGCAGATCCGGGTACGCGCCGGTCGGGCCACCCGAGCGCTGGTTGAGCCACTTGACGGCGGCGAAGCTCAGCGCGGGGTAGGGGTCGAGGCCGTCAGGGAGGTCGGGGTCGTTGGGATGATCATCGGTCTGGTTCGGCACGAGGGGATGCTCCTCTGGAAAGCCACGGCGCCGCGGGATGCGGACGCAGAAGGAGGTCGCGTGCGCGCGGGGCGGGCTTACGGGGTATCAGGTCATTGCGGCCAGAAGCAGCAAGACCAGCGCGGTTGCCGTGACCACCGCGGTGACCTTGAACCAGTCGCGCTCCCACATCAGGAGAAAGGCGCCGGCGGTGAAGAAGCCACCGACCGTCACCACGACGGTGATGATCATGCCGAAGACCAGAATGCCGATCCCGCCGATGACGAAGAGCATCAGGTAGTAGAGGGCGTCGTGGAGCATGCACGGTGGTCGCGCCGGGTGTCATCATGCTTACGCGGGTAAGGCGCGACTTGCTTTGCGCGACTGAGCGGCATACGACGAAGGGAGACACCTATGTGGCTGATGACAACGCGAGGGTTCTACTCGGTGGTGGAGCATCGCGATGATGCCGATCGGCTGCTTGTGCGGGCGCGGACCCGCGAGGACATCGAGGCGCTGGCTGATCTGGTCGGGAGTGAGCCGGTGTGGCTCGGCACCGCGGACTACGCATGGCGCGTCGAGACGACACGCGACGAGTGGCAGGCCGCGATGCAGGTGCTCATCGGGGAGATCACCTACCCGAACTTCAAGAGTGCGATCAAGGACGAGGCGCACGTGCATGCCTACCACCAGGTGTGGGGCGTCATGTACGAGCTGAACGACACCGTCGGCCCCGCACGTGCTAGCGATGGGGACGCGTGACGATGCAGCGGTAGTCCGTGCCGGTGCGTGCGTCACGCGCGCGTGAACGACACGCGGGTGTCGCTCGGCAGGTCGGTGGGTGGCGGTAGCGTCGAGACATGGACGTGCCGCCGTTTGTCGTCGTGGATACCAGTGCCGCGGTGGAGGTGCTGGTGGTCGATGCGGAGCGCCGTGACGCGTACCGCAGCCTGTTCGCTGAACTGCGGCGGGCTGGCACCGGCCTCGTCTTCTGCGACCTCCTCGAACTGGAACTAATCGAGGCCGCGTTCACATGGGATCTCCGACGTGGTGCCGATCCGCGATGGCGAGGCAAGCGCAAGGCCGGATCTCCATTCGCGGAGCGGCGCCCGCTCGAGCTGTCGATCGTCGATGAATGGCGCTCCTTCGTGCGCGGTGGGAAGCACGCGATGGTGCGCGGACACGACTACATCGACGGGGCCATCCACCTCATGCACCGCACCGGCCTGTCGTCCTACGACGCGATCCACGCCGCCGCGGCGATCTCGCTCGGATTGCCGTTGATGGCGCACGACCGTCGTCTGCTCGGCGTCGCCAGTGAGCATTTGGAGGTCATCACCGGACGAGTGGACGGAGTACGCTGAGGTGGCGATGACGCAGCGACAAGAGACGACGATGTGCGACGGGCAGATCCGCGTGATTCCCGCGCGCGGTCCGCGGCCGGCCTGGGCCGGCGAGCCGGCGAGCGCGGCATGGCTCGACGCGCTGATGACGCCCCCGCGCACAGACGACGTCGAGGAGTCGATCCGGCGAATGCGCGAGATCTCGGGCTCGATCAGCATCGGGCGCCCGCCGCGCAAGTCGGACTACCGCGCGCGCTGGCGGTACAACACCGAGGAGTTCGACGAGGCCTGAGCCGCGCGGTGCGGGCCTCAGTTCGGCTTGAAGGTCTCCGCCACCATGTCGCACGCACCGGGAATCGTCTCCTGGCCGTCCGCATTCCACTGACACCGCAGGAAGTACTGCTTCTTGCCTTCGAAGGCGTAGACGAGACGTGTGGTCAGCGACTTGCTCTGCGTGGAGAACTCGAACTGGGTGGCGGGGAGGTCGCCCATCTGCGTGCTCGTGCTCTTCGGGACGGTGCCCTTGAGGGCACGGGCGAGGGCGCGGGCGGAACGCTCGACGGCCACGGCGAGGGCGTTCTTCTTGATCTTCGAGACGTCCTTCGGCAGCTGGTAGTACGCGACCACGACGACGTTGGTCTCGTCGGTGCCGAGGGCGACCTTGTACTTCGGCGGCAGGCCCTGGATCTCG
>JBILWG010000197.1:0-3635 GCA_044369995.1 Gaiellales bacterium
AGAACGGCAGTAGGCTGACGACATGAGTCGGAAAACCAAGCAGGGCGACGTAGCGCCGCAGTTCGAGCAGTCTGCGATCGCCGAGTTCGAGGCGGGCGAGGCGCTGGACGGTGCGCGTGGCGAGCTTGTCAATGCCGTCCGCGGTGTGCTGTCCGACGCGGGGCCCGATGATCTCGCCGCTGTGGCGACCTGGTTGCAGGCCGTCGTCGATGGCACATCCATCGACGACGTGGCGTCGCTTGGCGGCTCGCTGGCCGAGCAGGGCGACCTCGTCTACGGTACGCCGCCGGTGAATCCCGACGACGTGCTCGTCGAGAACTGGCGGGAGGCGGTCTATCCGTACGCCAACCTGATGACGCGCAAGTCGTACGAGCGCGAGAAGTACCAGCTGCAGGTCGAGCTGCTGAAGCTGCAGGCGTGGGCGAAGGAGTCGGGCCAGCGCATCGTCATCCTCTTCGAGGGGCGCGATGCGGCGGGCAAGGGCGGCTCCATCAAGCGCTTCACCGAGCATCTCAATCCGCGCGGCTCGCGCGTGGTCGCGCTGGAGAAGCCGACCGATGAAGAGCGTGGCCAGTGGTACTTCCAGCGCTACGTCCAGCATCTGCCGACGCGTGGTGAGATCGTGCTGTTCGACCGCTCCTGGTACAACCGCGCCGGCGTCGAGCGCGTGATGGGCTTCTGCTCCGAGCAGGAGTACGCCGAGTTCATGCAGCAGGCGCCGGAATTCGAGCGCCACCTCGTGCACAGCGGCGTGCATCTGATCAAGTTCTGGTTCTCCGTCAGCCAGGAGGAGCAGCAGCGCCGCTTCGCCGAACGTGAGCGCCATCCGCTGAAGCAGTGGAAGCTCTCGCCGATCGATCTCGAATCGCTGGACAAGTGGGACGAGTACACCGAGGCGAAGGAGGCGATGTTCCTGCACACCGACACCGCCGAGGCGCCGTGGGTCGTGATCAAGTCGGACTGCAAGAAGCGCGCGCGGCTCAACGCCATGCGCTACGTGCTGCATCGCCTGCCCTACGGCAACAAGGATCTGGGGCACATCGGCTCGCTCGATCCGCTGATCGTCGGTCGCGCCAACGTGGTGTACGAGGGCGGCAACGCTGAGGGCGCCGCGATCCTCTGAGCGAGCGCTGGCGGCTAGTGCAGGATCGTCTTCAGGATGACGAGCAACAGTCCAAGGGCCACGTTGATGCCGACGGCGAGGGTGGTCTGCCGGCGCGTCAGCTTCGCGGCGCGTGAGATGACGAGACCCCAGGCGATCAGGCCGACGAAGCAGATGCCGATGCCGATCTCGACTGCGAGCGACTCGCTGATGATGCCGAAGACGGAGAGCAGCAGCGGCGCAGCGGGCGAGAGGCTGGCCTGGACGAGTGGCCACTCCTCGGTCAGCGTGGCGCGGATCTTGTGCCGGTCGACGTGTTCGCCCTGACGCACGACACCACGCATGATCGAGACGTGCGCGTGTGCGAGCCAGAAGACGATGCCGGAGCTGATCATCGTCAGGAAGACGATGCCCGGGCCGCCAGCAGATGCGATCAGGATCGAGGCGGCGAGGATCGTTCCGTAGATGGCGCTGGCGGCGTCGCCATCCTGCGAGGAACCGGTCAGCGCCCAGCGTAGGAGGAGCGAGTTCTTCGTCTCGGCGTCGAGATCGAGGGGCTCACCGGGCATGGCGTTCGGATCGTGCATCACCTCGAGGGTACCGAGGGCGCTACGAGGAGCGCTGCGGCACGCAGCAACCGGGTGCGGCGGCACTCTCGCCACCTTCGACGAGCGTGACGCCAGCGGGAACTTCTGGGCCCCAGGCGCAGCGAAAGCCCTGGTGCCCGGTCGAGCTTTCGGCCGTGTTGCCGGTACGCGCAGACACGCGGTAGCGGTCGCAGTACGAGCGGTGGCAGAGGAACGAGCCGCCGCGGATCGCCATCACGTCGTCGCCGGCACCGGGGTTGAAGCGGTCGCTCGTCCATTCCCAGACGTTGCCGCTGGTGTTGTGGAGGCCGTAGCCATTCGGCTCGAACGCGTCCACCGGGCAGGTGCCGACATAGCCGTCGTCGCCTGTGTCCTGCTCGGGGAACCCGCCCTGCCAGATGTTGCAGCGGTGCTCGTCGTTCGGCGTCAGCTCCATGCCCCACGGGTAGCGCTGCTGCACGAGTCCGCCGCGCGCTGCGACCTCCCATTCGGCCTCGCTCGGCAGACGCAGGCCCGCCCACGTGCAGTAGGCGAGCGCGTCGAGCACGGCGACGTGGACGACGGGATGGTCCATGCGGCCGGCGAGGTGCGAGTCGGGGCCCTCGGGATGGCGCCAGTCGGCGCCGTTGACCTTGCGCCACCACGGCGCGGCGGCCGCGGCCTGCGTCAGCTCGAAGTCGTCGGGGAGGAAGTTCACGAAGACGAACGACCAGCCCCACTGCTCGGCGACGGTGACCCAGTCGGTGTCGTCCACGAAGTCGGCGAAGCGCTCGTTCGTGACGGCGTGGGCGTCCATCCAGAACGGCGCGATCTCGATCTCGCGGACGGGACCCTCCCAGTCGCCCTCGCGGGCGCGGTCGTCGTCGTTGCCGAGCAGGTAGCGCCCGCCGGGAATCGGCATCAGCTGCGCGCCGTGGGTCGTGGGCGGGGTTGGCGTGGGCATGCCGGTCACCGCCAGGCGGTCGCCAACGAGCGCTCGATGCGCTCCACGGTCGGGCCCTCGTTCGCCTCGCTGGCGGCCTTGGCCTCGATCCAGTCGGGGTCGGCCTGAAACGCGGCCCACGTGTCAGCCATCGTCTGCTCGTCCTGCCACGGGCAGACGTAGACGAACACGTCGGCCTCATCGCGATCGACCCAGAAGCGATCGATCTCGACGCCGTGCCGCTCGAACAGCGGCAGCACGACCTCGTCGAAGCGCATCAGTACGGCGGCACGCTTGCCGGGAGTGCAGACGTAGCGACGAATCTCGTAGAGCATCAGGGGGACTCCAAATCGTGTCTGCGCCTCGCGGGCGCTGCACCGCCATCATACGGGTGCGATGAACCTCTCCTACCGCCAGCGCATAGCCGTCATGGTCGTGCTGCTCGCCGTCTTCATGGTGGGCCTCGCGATCTCCAACACCGTCAACCAACTGCTCGGCATCGGCATCTGCGCCGTGGCGTTCGTGTTGACGGCGCTGGTGGTGCTGGGGCTCAACCGGGCGCGTTAGGCGAGCGCGAGGACGTCTGATGCACTGCTGGGGGCGAGCGGTTGCCCGCCCCCAGCACCGCATCACTTGATGGTCAGCGTCGCCTGCGTGATCGCGAAGCCGTCGAACGGATTCGCCTTGGGTGAGGTCGTGTAGTACAGCTGGAACGTGTTCTTCTTCCCGGTCGAGAAGCCCGTCGGGTCGAGCGCATTGATCTTCAGCGACGAGACCGGCTTGGTGCCGAACGTCCACTTGAGCCCGTCGGTGCTGCGGCCGACAAGCAGGCGCTGCGGCGGATTGCCCGGCGTTGTCGACGCGATCGCCAGCCAGGCACCGTTCTTGGCCTGCAGCACCTCAAAATCGACGATGCCGCCCGTGGTGCGCTTGCCCGGGTCGGCCGTGAAGGCCGTCCCTGTGGCGTCGGTCGCCGTTGCGCTGCGGGTGTACTCCGGGCCGGAGCCGGAGTCGGTCCAGTAGA
>JBILWG010000051.1:0-11178 GCA_044369995.1 Gaiellales bacterium
CGACGGTATTGCGGTGCGCTTCAAGGGTGAAGACGGAACGTCGCAGGAAGTGCGCGTCCACATACCGCCCGACTTCGGGGGAACGCCGTCGAAGCTCCGCGTGCGTTTCGACGACGCCCCCGCCAACACGACGTACTCGTCGTGTTACCCGTATGATTCCGTTATGCCAGCAGGCTTCATGAGCCTGCACACCGCTCCCTGCGTGGTCTTGTCGCAGCGTGGATTCGTAGCCACCCTTGTGCAAGCCTTCGCCAAGCGTGTGCCGGACTTCGGCGGCTCCGTAACCGGCGCGTTGTACGACATTTACGTCTCCGCCAGGCCCATAGCGGAGGCAGCGACGACACTCGTCGTCCCGAATCCCGCGGTCACGGTCAATCTCCACCAATTCAGCAGTTACACCGTGCCGGGGCTCTACGACACCTTCCCTGACCCTGATTCGGCAATTCTTCAGGCCTACCCGCGCTGGTCGAAGTACTACTCCGGGTCACTCAAGGCATCGGCGACCAAGCACTTCCCCGTGCTGTTCGGCTCGCTGACCTTCGCGGGCGTCGGCGTCTACGGCCCGGGCAACCGCTACGGCGCGCCAACCAACTCCTACGGTCGCAACATCTACATCGATACGCTCGACTCCGACTACGGCAAGGGCTGGCGTCGGATCATGGGCGTGCTCACCCAGCCCACGAACGGCACGTTCTGCTACGAGTTCTCGAAGAAAGGCGGCTCCGGCGGCAAGACCGGCATCTCGGCGAGCAACACCTACCGGCTGACCGCCATCGGTCCGAGCCTGACGCCCGTCGTACGCGTCGAGTTCCGCGGCCCGACGTTCCCCTACGGCACTGCGGACTACAACCCGCTGACCGACAAGTGGGGCACGGATCTCTCGCCCGAGCAGACCGCGGCGCTCCAGCTGCAGGCCACGGTGATGGGGCCGAATTGGGCGCGCCCGGTGAAGGGCACCGATTGCGCCAAGACGCTGCGCCAGCTGCCGGAGAGCTTCTACACGCCCGTCGGCTGAGGCACGGCGCGGGCGCTCCAGGGCCGATCGCAATCCCATGGAGGACATGACAAACCCCGGTTTGTAGTGTCCACACCTCCTGCGGCAGATCCCCCCCTGTCGTAGAATTCTCAAGGTGCGCCGCTTAGCCCTCGCCGGAGTTCTCTCGCTCGGAATCGTGACTGCTCTCACGCTGGGTCTGGTGACTGCTCCTACAGTCACTGCCGCTCAGAAAGTTGCGGCCACCCTGCAGGACGCGGACAAGGGGCTGAAACTGCGAGGGTTCATAGAGCCCAGCGGTGCCAGAGGATTGGAGATCGCCTTCGTCGGCGCAGACGGGGAACGCCAGGCCGTGCGCGTATTCGTGCCATCGGATTTCGAACAGCTCTCTACCCTCCCCGTGCGATTCAACGACGCACCAACAGAAACGACGTTCAGAGAGTGCCTACCCGATGAAGCTTTCGTTCCCAGAGACGCCACAGGAATGCCCCATCAGACCTGCAGCGTGTTCTCGGACGATGGGCCGATAGCGATACTCGTTCAGACGTTCCCCAAACGCGTCCCGGATTTTGGTGGGTCATTCAACGGGGTCGTCAAGGATGTCTACGTATCTACGATTTCGAGTGACGGTTCCCCGCTTGGCCTCTTGCCCTGGGTGTACCCGAATCCGACCACCGTCGTCAAGACCCGCGACTCGTTGCCGTATGCCGTACCGGGATTGACGTCCCCGTTCACGATGTCGGACGCGGCGCTCCTCCAGGCGTATCCGCGTTGGTCGAAGTTCTATTCCGGTTCGCGCGCACGATCGGCAACGAACCACTTCCCCCTCCTCTTCGGCTCGCTGACCTTCGCCGGCATTGGCGTCTACGGCCCGGGCAACCGCTACGGCTCGCCGACCAACGAATTCGGCCGAAATGTCTACATCGACACACTCAATTCTGACTACGGTCCGGGCTGGCGTCGCGTGATGGGCGTCCTGACCCAGCCGAAGAATGGGACGTTCTGCTACGAGTTCGCCAAGAAGGGTGGCTCGGGCGGCAAAACGGGTGTCTCCACGCAGAACACCTACCGATTAACGGTGATCGGGCCAAGCCTGACGCCCGTGCTGAGCCAGATCATCAAAGGCCCGACGTTCTCTTACGGCAATGCGAGCTACAACCCGCTGACCGACAAGTGGGGTACCAACTTTTCCCCGGAGCAGACGGCCGCGCTGATCCAGCAGACGGCAACGATGGGGCCCAATTGGCGGCGCCCGGTCAAAGGTACCGACTGCGCCTACACGCTCCGGCAGCTGCCGGACGGCTTCATCCCGCCGGTCTACACCGTCGCGCCTTAGAAGAACGACAGCCCGACGAAGATCGCGCCGATCATGATCAGGCTCGAGATCACGACGATCAGGCGCATCATCGGGCCGGGCAGGCCGTAGACGCGCGCAAGGATCAGCGTGTGGAAGGCGGCCGGCATGGCGATCGAGAGGTAGTAGACCGTCGGGATGTCGACGCGGATCGCGAGGTGGATCGCGAACAGGATCGCCGGCGCGATCGCGAGGCGCAGGAAGATCGGGCCGGCAGCACGCCAGAGGTCGTGGAGGTCGTGTGACACGCGGTCGAGCGGCAGCGCGAGGCCGAGCTCGAGAAACCCGATCGGCCCCATCAGGAAGACGACCCAGTCGGTCGGGCGCGCGACATACGGCTCGATGTCGAACCCCGCGACGCGGATCACCACGGCGATCACCGCGAAGATCAGCGGCACGTTGATGAGCTGGCGGATGATGCCGCCCCAGCCGCGCGGACGGGTGCCGTTGCCGTAGTGCGCCGCGATCGTCGTGGAGACGGAGACGATGGGGATCAGGTACATGAACTGCGCGAACAGCACCTGCAGCGCGAGCCCGGCGGGGCCGAAGACGGCGTTGATCACCGGATAGCCGAGCGTGACGGTGTTGGTGAAGCCGCTGCCGAGCGCGAGGACGCCCTGCTCGCCGCGATCGCGCGCCGCCAGCCGGGCGTAGACGAGCCCGATCGCCAGCACGATGTACGAGGCGAGGATCACGGCACCGAGAGCGATCAGCGTCGTCGCGTCCGCCGGTACCACCGTGTAGGCGAACAGCACGACCACGGGCGCGAAGAAGTGGAAGTAGAAGTTGAAGATCCGCTTGTTCCAGGGCGCGGCCGTGTGGGGCGACCGCCACTGCCACGCGATGCCAGCCGCGAAGGAACCACCCCAGAGCAGCGCGGTCAGCACGTCATCCGCCTGTCGGGTCGTCGATCGCTGCGGAGGATGCGCGTGCTCATGCCCGCGACATCATCGGGCATCGGGCCCTACTCGTACGACAGCGCCGAGAGCACGTCGAGCTTCGCCGCTCGCCGTGCCGGCAGGATCGCCGCCAGCACGCCGGCCACGATCGACAGCACGAGGAAGATGATGATCTGCAGCGTCGGGAAGACGAACACGAGCCCGTCGCTCTCGAGGCCCTTGCAGACGGCCCAGCCGAAGAGGATGCCGAGCAGGACGCCGAGCACGCCGCCGATGATGGACGTGATGACGGCCTCCCAGCGGATCATCGCGCGCAGCTGCCGCCGCGTCGTGCCGACCGCGCGCAGCATGCCGATCTCGCGCGTGCGCTCGAAGATCGACAGCACGAGCGTGTTGACGATGCCGAACAGCGAGATCACGACGCTGAGTGCGAGCAGCGCGTAGAAGATCACGAGGATGGTGTTGACGCCCGAGGCGGCCTCGTCCTTCTGCTCCTGGTTCGACTGCACCTGGGCCGTTGGGTACTGCTCGAGGGCGGTCTCGACATCGGCCTGCACGGTCGCGACGTCCGCGCCCTCGGCGGTGCGCACGAAGATGGTGTTGAGACCCGTGGCGTTCGACTGCAGGAGCGGGACGAGCGCTGGCTGGTCGACGACGACGCCGTTGAGGATCGTCGGGTCGGTGTACGTGCCGACGACGGTGAACGTCGCCTTGGCGCCGCTGATCGACAGCACGTCGAGGGTGTCGCCCGGCGCGACCTTGAGGTCCTCGGCGATCGTCTTCTCGACCAGCGCGCGATCGGTGCCCAGCGTGGTGAGGAGCGCGTTCGAGCCGTCGTCCCAGTCGAAGTCGTAGACGGCCGACAGCGTGGTCGGGTCGATGCCGATCAGCGCGTAGCCGCCGGTGCCGATCTGGACGGCGGTGCCACCGACGGGCGAGGCCGTCTCGACGCCGGCGACGCCCTTGACTGCCGGATAGACGCCGGTCGGGATGGTGCCGCCGAAGCCGCGCGCGCTGACCGTGAGCTCGCTCTTGAGGGACGAGTCGATGGCGCCGGTGAACGACTCGCGGATGCCGCCGACGAAGATCGTCACGAACACGACGAGGCCGATGCCGATCATCAACGCCGCCGCGGTGACGGCGGTGCGCGCGGGATTGCGCGCTGCGTTCTCGGCCGCGATGCGGCCGACCCCACCGGCCACGGCGCCGATCGGCACGCCGAGCACGGCGACGACCGGACGGACGATGTAGCGCGACAGCATCGCGACGGCGAGGAAGATCAGGATCGCCCCACCCGCCAGCGTCGTCAGCCGCCCGGAGGTGCCGCCGCTGCTGATCAGGCCGTAGACCATGCCGGCACCGCCGAGCACGCCGAGGATGATCGCGATCACGGGCGTGAGACGCGCGAACCGCCCAACGGGCAGCGTGGCGCCCTCGCGCAGCGCCGCGATCGGTGCGATGCGCGTGGCGCGCAGCGCCGGGAAGATCGAGGCCAGCACGGTGATGCCGATGCCGACCGCCAGGCACACCACCACGGTCTGCCAGGACAGGACCAGTCCCGTGGCCGGCAGGCCGAACCCGATCGCCCCGAACAGCTTGCCGAGCCCCCACGCCAGCCCGAGGCCGAGCACGATGCCCGCGACGGAGGCGAGCAGGCCGATGATGAAGGCCTCGC
The DNA here is from genome assembly GCA_044369995.1 of Gaiellales bacterium. Taxonomy (GTDB): domain Bacteria; phylum Actinomycetota; class Thermoleophilia; order Gaiellales; family F1-60-MAGs149; genus F1-60-MAGs149. The sequence continues at coordinate 4,923 of JBILWG010000051.1, forward strand.
CGATGACGCTGGCGAGGATCTGCCGCCGGGACGCGCCGATCGTGCGCAGCATCGCGAACTCGCGTGTGCGCTGCGCGACGGTGATCGAGAACGTGTTGTAGATGATGAACGCGCCGACCAGGATCGCGACGCCCGCGAACGCGAGCAGCGCGTAGCGGATGATCTTGCCGATCAGATCGTTGAGCTGACCTGCCTGCTCGTCGGCGTCCTCACGCCCCGTCTGGACGATCAGGTCCTGCTGCGGCAGCGCGCTGCGGATGCGGTCTCTGAGCTCGTTCTGCGAGACGCCATCCTGCGCCTTGACGTAGATGTAGCTCGCCTTGCCCTCGAGCGCCCACCACTGCTGGACATCGACGAGCGGCGCCAGCACGGTCGTCGACCCGCCGAGCGACGTGTCGCCATTGCCGTACTGCAGGATGCCGACGACGGTGACGTCCTTGATGCCGTCCTGCGTGGCGAGCTGCTGCTGCGAGCCCACCGCGACATCGCCCTTGGCGGCGATCTCCTCGGCGACGGCCACCTCGCCCGAGGCCTCTGGGAGCCGGCCCTCGATCGGGGTATACGGATTGAGGTCCTGCGGCAGGTTGCTGAACACGAAGCTCGGGGCGCCGCCCGTCGAGTTGAGCGACTCGCCGCCCGCGATCAGGTACCCCTCCGACTGGATGAAGGGATCGGCGGTCTTGACGCCGTCGACGGCGCGGACCTGATCGACGATGCCGGCGTCGAGGTAGACGCTCGTCTGGACGTTCTCGAAGGGCGGCTTCTGCTTGACGACCACGTCGATCTTGGCGTTGCCGGCCTGGAAGATCTGCACGAAGGCGCGGTCGATCTGGTCGGTCAGGACGAGCGTGCCGGAGATCATCGTGACGCCGAGCAGGATCGCGATGGCGGTGAGGGCGGAGCGCAGCTTGCGCGTCGCGAGCCCTCGCAGGACGAGGCCCAGCACGCGCTACTCCAGTGTCTTGATCGTGTCGAGGATCTCGCCGGCCGACAGACGCCCGGCATCGCGCACGATCTTGCCGTCACGCAGGAACAGCACGCGGTCGGCGATCGCTGCGGCGCTGGCATCGTGCGTGACCATGATCACGGTCTGCCCGAACTCGTCGACGGCGCGACGGAGAAGGTCGAGCACCTCGCCGCTGGTCTTGGAGTCGAGGTTGCCGGTCGGCTCGTCGCCGAAGATGACCGCGGGCTTGGACAGGAGGGCCCGTGCCACGGCGACGCGCTGCTGCTGGCCGCCGGACAGCTCGGCCGGCTTGTGCGTGAGACGGGTATCGAGGCCCGTCGCCTCGACCAGCGTGGCCTCCCACTCCGGATCGGGCTTGGTGCCGGCGATCTTCATCGGCAGCTCGATGTTCTCCTTGGCGGTGAGCATCGGCAGCAGGTTGAAGAACTGGAACACGAAGCCGATCTTGTCGCGGCGCAGCAGGGTCAGCTTCTGATCGTTGAGTCCCGCAAGCTCGGTGCCGTCGACGAGGACACTGCCACCCGTCGGCCGGTCGAGCCCGGCGAGAATGTGCATGAGCGTCGACTTGCCGGAACCCGACGGTCCCATCACCGCGGCCAACTGGCCCTTGGGGAAGGAAACGGAGACGCCGTCGAGCGCGCGCACCTCGGAATCGCCCTCGCCGTAGATCTTCGTCAGGTCGGTGGCGACCACGACGTCGCCGGTGGCGACGATCGCAGTCGCTGCGTCAGGCTCAGCACTCACAGGGGGAACTCCGTCTGATCGGTCGGTCAGGTTCTTTTCGCAGGCTACCGCACGCCGGCCGATCGCTGACGGCGGATTTCGCGCAGGATCGGCTCAGAGCTTGCCGGACGCCGCGAGCGTCACGCGACCCCAGAGGTCCTCGCCCACCTTGGAACGGCGGATGTAGAGGCCCTGCTTCGGCACGAACTCGCCCTCGAGCGCCAGCACGGGGCCGCGCTTGGGGCTCGTCGCGTCGACGTACCAGTCGCCGTCGTCGAGCATCTCGCCGGCCTCCGAGAAGATGATGCGCGAGCGCTCGTCCTCGGTCAGCGGCTGGAGCCAGGACATGCCGAGCGGATTGGAGAGGTCGGGTCCGCCCATTACGACTTCTTCGCGGCCTTCTTGGAGGCCTTGAGCGGGTTGAGCATCTTCTCCTTGGCGTCGGCCGGCGCATCGGCCAGCGGCACCACGGCCTCGCCGCAGACGTGACCCTTGACGCGACGCAGGCACGTCTCGGGGACCTGCCAGAGCGAGATCGTGCGATGACCGTGCTTGCAGATGTAGACGCGCGCCACGGTCGGACCGTCCTGGACGACCGTCGCCGTGGCGACGGGTGCGTCGTACTCCTCGGCTGCCTCGCCCGTCTCGGCCGACTCGCCGGCGACCTCGGGGAGGTCGGCCTCGGCGGCGGGAGCCTCGTCGGCGGCAGGAGCTTCGGCAGCAGCCTCGGCCACGGCCTCAGTCGCGTCGGCTGCGGGGGCCTCAGCCTCGGCGCTTGCCTCGATCTCGGTCTCGGTGCTGTCGTCGGACACGGTGTCGGTCTCCTGGAGGAAATCGGTTCGGCGGGATCCTATTGGAGCCCATCCGACGCGGGGGAGGTTCCCCGCAGTGGCGAAAGCATGGCACCCTTGACTTCGCGCGGCGGCACTCCCCGGACGGCCGGTAAGATGGGCGGCGTGCCGAACCGCAAGAGCTTCCAATACGAGGTCGGAGTCGCCTGGGATGGCCGCCGCGCCTCCTCCCTGAGCGCCGACGGGCGCCCCACGATCCTGTCCGGGCCGCCAGCTGATTTCCCGATGGGCGAGGAAGATCGCTGGAGTCCCGAGCACCTGTTTCTCGGCGGCCTCGCGTCCTGCACGATGATCTCGTTCCTCGCCCACGCGGAGCACAAGGGCGTCGAGGTGCTCGATTACGGCGCGGAGATCGGCGGCAGCGTGATGCGCCGCATCGAAGACGGCCGCTACGCCTTCGTGCACGTGCACCAGCGTCCCCGTGTCGTCGTGGCCGCCGGTCAGGCCGAGCAGGCGCGCGAGCTGATCGGCAAGGCCGAGCGCGACTGCTTCATCTCCGCCTCGACGACCGCCGAGATCCAGAACGACTGGGAGATCTCCGAGCGGTGAGCGCGCCGCAGGATCCCGTTCACGGCTCGTACCACGCGTTCTACGGTGTCGTGCGCACCTTCTGCGGTGTGCCGCTGGTGTCGTCGCGCGATGACGTCGCCGCCGCCGACGCCGTGGTGATCGGCGCGCCGTTCGACGAGGGGGTCTCGTACCGGCCGGGCACGCGCTTCGGCCCGCAGGCGGTGCGCACCGCCGAGGACATCAACGCCACGGGCGAACGTCCGAGCATGCACGCGGGCATCGACCCGCTCGAGGAGCTCCGCATCGTCGACTGGGGCGACATCGACGTGATCGCGAGCGACCTCCCCCGCTCGCACGCGCTGCTGAGCGAGGCCGCCGGCGCCGCACTCGCCGCGGATACCGTGCCCGTCGTGATCGGCGGCGACCACTCGCTGTCGCACGCGATGCTCGAGGCCATGCACGCACGCTTCGGAGCCGACGGCTACTCGGTCATCCACTTCGATACGCACGCCGACACCGGTCTCGACAGCGAGGGCGAGCCGCCCCACGGCACGCCGTTCCGCAGCGCGATCGAGCGCGGGCATCTGAAGGGCTCGAACATCTTCCAGATCGGCCTGCGCGGCACCTGGCCCGGCCCGGAGCTGTTCCAGTGGATGCGCGAGCAGGGCATGCAGTGGGCGACGATGGACGAGGTGATGGACCGCGGCATCACCGATGTCGTGCACGAGGCGATTCACCATGCGCGTGCCGCGGCACCCAAGACGTACCTGACGGTCGACATCGACGTGCTCGATCCCGCCTACGCGCCTGGCACCGGCACCCCCGAGCCCGGCGGCCTGACCACGCGCGAGCTGCTGCGCTCCGTCCGCACCGTCACGAACGAGCTCGACGTCGCCGCCTTCGATCTCGTCGAGGTGTCGCCGCCGTACGACCATGCGGCGATCACGGCGATGGCCGGACACCGCGTGCTCCTCGAGGGCCTCAACGGCATGGCGCTGCGTCGGGCGGGGCGCAAGGCCCGGCACGAGAAGCCGTGACCCCGCCGCTCGTCGCGTACGCCGATCTGCACGAGGATCCCCTCGTCGGCGCGCTGCTCGAGCTGGCCGCGAACCCCGACAGCGAGCTGCTGGCTGCCGACGCAGCACGCGCGGCGATGGGCCACGAGCTCGACGCCGCGACGGCGATCGCGCTCGCCGTGATCGCCTCCGACGGGCCGTTCGCATCGGCCGCCCGCACCGGGCTCGCTCCCGACGACCCGCGTCTCGCACTCGCGGGTGCCGAGCTGGCCCGTCTCGGCACGCTGGCCCACGACGACGCCCGCCGCCTGCTGCAGCGCCACGGGCTCGAGGGTGCGCTCGCAGGCACGACGCTGCCACCCCGCACGCGCGACGCGATGCCACCCGCTGCCGTCGCGTTGATCGACGCGCTCACGGCAGGGAGTGACTGGGCGCCCCACGCAGCGACGCTCGCCGGCTTCCACGCGCGTGAGGCGACGGGCGACCTCGCCATCCACCGGGTCCTGCGCTGGCTCGACGGCCAGCTCGTCGGCGTCGGCGCGCCGGACCGCATCGCCCTCGCCGACCTGACGGGCTACGACGACCAGCGCGCGCCGCTGCTCGAGGACCTGCAGGCGTTCCTCCGCGGTGCGCCCGCCAACGACGCGCTGCTCTACGGCCCACCGGGCACCGGCAAATCGGCGGCAGTACGCGCCTGCGCCGACGCCTTCGCCGACCAGGGCGTCCGCCTCGTGCAGGTCGAGCGCGATCAGCTCGACGACGTCGAGGAGGCACTGCTCGCGCTGCGGGACGGGCCGCACGCGATCCTCTTCCTCGACGACCTCGTGGTGGACGACGACGATCGTCTCGACCGCATGCTGCGCGCCACCCTCGACGGCGGCGTGGCCGAGCGTCCGTCGAACGTGATCGTCTGGGCCACCTCGAACCGCCTCAACCTGATGCACTCCTCGCAGTCCGAGCGCGCCGATGACGTCGACCAGGCCGAGACGGCGGGCGAGAAGTCCGCGCTGGCCGCGCGCTTCGGGCGTCGCATTCGCTTTGGCCGCCAGGATCGCGACGCCTACCTCGCGATCTGCCATCGCCTCGTGCGCGATCGCCTCGGCGAGGTACCAGACGGGCTCGATGCCGAGGCGATGCGCTTCGCCGTACAGGGCCACGGACTGTCGGCGCGCACCGCCGTGCAGTTCGCCGACAGCTACCGTCACTGACGCCACGCTGCAGGGCGTCACGACCTACGGATAGAGACTCGTGGCCTGCGGCACCGGAATGCCGAGCGGCCGCGCCGTCTTGAGCAGCAGCTCCACCAGCTTCGCCTTGGTCACCGAGACCTTCGCGTGGTACTGCCACGGCTCCGTCGCTGGGCTGCCGCCCGCCTTGAGCCAGGCGATCGTCTTCCGGTCGGCTTCCACGGACTGGGTGTAGGCGAGCATGAGGTAATGCGCCTGTAGCTTCTGCGAGGCCGGTGCCTGCAGGTACAGCTGGATGCGCTTGACCGTGTTCTCGCGCTCGTCCAGCGTGTGCTTCTCGATCAACCGTGCGGCCTCGGCAGCGCTGATCTCGCCAGCACGGAACGAGTCGAGCGTGTTGTTGAGGAACCAGCGGGCCGGCGTGGAGCGATCCATCTCGGCGAGCACGCGACGCAGCCAGTCATCGGCACGCACCGTCTGGAAGACGAATGGCGCGCTGGCCTTGGCCGCACCGGTCTCCGGCACACTCATGCGCGCCACCACGCGAAGCGTGCCCCGCTTCTTGAGGAGCGCCTTGCCCGTCGCGTTGAGCGTGATCTTGACGGGGAGGTTCGTGCCAGCGGCCCCCTTGACTGCCGCCGTTGCGACAACCGGGTCGGCGGCCCGGGCGGCGCGTCGCCCGGTCGGGACCGCGTAGAGCTGGATCGGACCGGCGCAGTGATACGGGATGGCACCGCCACAGCGAATGGTCAGCTGGGCCGAGGCGCCGCTCGTCGAGACGTTGGACGGGTTGATTGCAGCGATCGCCTTGGCGCGAGGCGCAGTCAACGCGAGCGCGGTGTCCTTGGACTCCTGACCGGCCGACGTCGTGGCCTGAATCGACATGTTGAGATCGAGATCGCCCGACTGCGCGAGCTGGCGCTGCACATCCTTGGGCAGCTTGAGGCTCACGGTGCTGCGCGCTCCGGACGCGAGGCGAGTGTTCGAGCTCGCAATGAGCTT
>JBILWG010000198.1:0-3632 GCA_044369995.1 Gaiellales bacterium
TCCTGACTGGATGGGCCCGGACGACCTGAGCCTCAAGATCCAGGAGGTCCGTGAGGCCACGGACTACCAGATCCCGATTCAGCTCAAGCTCGGCGCCAGCCGTGTCTACGACGACGTGCGCATGGCTGCGAAGTGTGGCCCTGACGTCATCTACCTCGACGGCGCAGAGGGCGGCACCGGTGCCGGCCCGCACATCGCCACCGAGGAGACCGGCATCCCGCTGATGGCCGCCATCCCGGAGGCGCGTCGCGCCCTCGAGGACGTCGGCCTGGCGGACGAGATCGATCTCGTCGTGGCCGGCGGCATCCGCAACGGTGCCGACGTCGCCAAGTGCATCGCACTCGGCGCCAAGGCCGTGGCCATCGGCCACTCGGCGCTGATGGCGCTGAACTGCAACAAGGAGATCCCGGGTGTCACCGACTACGAGGGCACCGTCGGTGTCCCCGCAGGCGAGTGCTACCACTGCCACACGGGCCGCTGCCCGGTTGGCGTCGCCACCCAGGATCTGGATCTGCGCAAGCGTCTCGTCGTCGACGAGGCCGCTGAGCGGGTCTACAACTTCCTGCACACGATGACGCTCGAGGTCCAGATGCTGGCCCGCGCGTGCGGCAAGACCAACATCCACTCGCTGGAGCCGGAGGACCTTGCGGCCCTCACGGTCGAGGCGGCTGCGATGGCCAAGGTTCCGCTCGCCGGTACCCATTACATCCCGGGCGTCACCGAGGAGAAGACCCTCAACGAGATCAAGACGCTCCTCGAGCGCCATCTCGTGAATCCCGTCGACTACATGCCGCAGAGCACGCCGGCGGCGACGCAGGGCGACTAGGAGCCAGCATGTCTGACGCAACGACCAACGTCGCCAACGAGCGACACAATCCCGAGCTGACGATCGGCATCTCCGCCGAGTACCTGGCCGGCAAGCGCTTCGACTACCAGGAGGACATCAACGCCAGCGCTGATGTCGATCTGCTGGAGTCGACGCCGGGGCAGGACATCAACTGGCTCGAGGACATCGAGCTGCTCGAGGAGGACGGCGTTCCCGCCGTCTTCGATCGGTACTCGAACTCGTTCATCAAGATCTACTTCGAGATTCCGAAGGGTCAGGAGAACGACGTCGCTCGGAAGGTGCTGCTCAAGCACCTGCAGAGCGGCAACTCCTACGGCATCAAGCTGAAGGAGGCGCACGCGAAGTTCCCGCAGCCCGAGCTCGGGCCGTGGGTCAAGAACTCGCGCACCGTCGGCACCGATTGGAAGCCGTCGGTCCTCCCGGGCTGGGAGGCACCGGACGGGCACTAGCCCACCGGTTCGACCAGCACGTCGTTTGTCCCTCGGGGCGGGTCTTCGGACCCGCCCCGAGGCGTTTCCGAGGGATGTGCTCACCACACGCGTTCGAGCGGGGTAGGCTGGTGGTGACGAGGGGAGAGACACCATGGCCTTCGAGTCCAAGGCAGGCACCCGCGGCGGCAAGCGCCCGGGCGGGTTCGTTCTGCGCACCTTCAACGGGTTCCTCGCCAAGCGCATCCGCAAGGGCGGCGGCCGCGCCATGGGCACCGACACGCTCCTGCTCATCACGGTCGGCTCGAAGACGGGGCAGACCCGCGAGGCGCCGCTCGCGCGCTTCAGCGCACCGGGCGGTGGTTGGTACGTCGTGGCCTCCGCCGGCGGGGCCCGGCAGAACCCCCTCTGGTACCACAACATCGCCGCGCACCCGGATGCCGTCCGTGTCGTCGTCTCCGGCACGGAGCACGCGGTGACCGCCGAGCAGCTGACCGGTGCCGAGCGCGATCAGGTCTGGCAGCGGATCTGCAGCGAGCAGCCCCGCTTCGGGAGGTACGGCGAGAAGACCGATCGCGAGATCCCGATCATCAAGCTGACGCCCGTCGCGCGGTAGGGAGTGCGTCGGCTAGAGGGCGCCGAGTAGGCGCCCGAGCTCGCGCGCGGCCGTCTGGAGCGCCGGCAGGGCCGCTCGGCGCGCGTCGGCGTCGAAGCGGTCGCTGGGCCCCTGGGCGCCCAGGATCGCCACGAGACTGCCCGTGTGGTCGAAGACGGGGACGGCGATCGCGGCGAGGTCCTCCTCGCGCTCCTCGTCGGCCTCGCCCCAGCCGCGCTCGCGCACCTCGGCGACGGCCGCGGCCAATACGGCGGGATCGGTGATCGTGCGCGGGGTGAAGGCGGTGAGGTCGGTCGGAAGCTCTCGCTCGTTGCCGCGGCCGAAGGCGAGCACGACTTTGCCCACCGCGGTGGCGTGCGCCACGCTGGGGCGCCCGACGAGCGCCGCTGAGCGCACGCTGCGGCGGCTGGGGACGTGATCCACGGTGACGCCTTCGCCGGCCGCAGGCAGGGACAGCGTGGCCGTCTCGCCCGTGGCGGCCTCGACCTCGTCGAGGATGGGGCGGGCGACGGTGCGCACGTCGAGGCGCTGCAGCACATGCGTGCCCAGTTGGAGCAGGCGCACGCCCAGGCGATAGCGGCCGGTCGCCTCGACCTTCTCGACGAGTCCGTGTCCGGCCAGCGTGCCGAGCAGACGCGAGGCCGACGAGGGGGAGACCTCGAGGCGGCGGGCGATGTCGTTGACGCCCAGGGGCTCCGACGCGTCGGCGAGGATCTCCAAGACAAGGAGTGCCCGCTCGACGGCGGCGACAGGTCGGCCGGGTGTTGCCATGTCGGCAATGGTACCCGGTCTCGTATGCTGTCGGCGATGGAGGCGGTGGAGACCCGATCGGCGCTCGCGACCCTACGCGCGCACTTCCCGGCGCGCTGGCAGCTCGCACTCCGCTTCGGCATCGTCGTCGGTGCCCCGTTCGCGGCCGGCACCGCGGCCGGTGCGCACCCGCTGGGTGCGATTGCGGCCGCCAGCGCGCTGCTGATCCTGCTGATGGGCCCGCCTGGCTACGGCATCGCGCGTCGTGCGCACGTCATCGGCATCGCCGTCCTGATCGGCCTCGCCGCGGCGATCGCCGCCCTCATCCAGAACCACGAGGTCGTGCTGGTGCTGCTGCTGCTGTTCGTGGGCGGGTTCTTCGCGTTCGCCCGCAAAGTGGATCGCTCGCTGGCCACGATCGCGCTGGTGCCGATCGTCGGTCTGCTGATCGGCTCGGGTGCCGATGACGGGCTGCGCACCGCAGCTGAGCTGCTCGGTGCCGCGCTGATCGGCGGGGGCCTCTACCTGCTTCTCCTCGATCGCGTCTGGCCGAGCCCCGAGCACCCATCGGTCGCGCTCGAAGGGCGCGCGAAGCGTCTGCTGCCGGGCCTGATCCTCGCGCTGCCCGTCGGCTACCTGCTGGCCTCCGCCGTCGTTGACTGGCACATGGGCGCCTACGCGTTCGCGCTCCTATCGGTGCTGCTGATCATCAACGCGCGGGGCGCGCACCGCACGACGCGCCACGAGCTGCTCGGCTTCCTCGTCATCCTCGCGCTCGTCGTGATTGAACTCGAGATCGATGCGCGCGTCGATGTCATGGTCTTCACCGCCGTGATCATCGCGATCGTCGGCGCGTGGCGCGCCGACCGCGGCACCGTGCCGCTGTGGAGCATCCTCGGCACGCTGCTGGTGCTCGTCGCGTCGGTGGCGTAGGCGGTCGGCGTCCGCGCCTGCAGGTCGTGGATGTCCCAGAAGGGTCTGACCCCTTTGG
>JBILWG010000010.1:0-28356 GCA_044369995.1 Gaiellales bacterium
CACCGCGGGCGCCAGCGACTCGGCCTCACCGATTCCGACGTGCCCGCTGTCGGTCGTGATGAGAACGACAACGTCGTCGTAGGAACCGTCGAAGGCATCTGGGTCATCAGTCGGCGCCCGTAGGTGGAGGACTTCGATGTCTGTGATCCGCACGTTAGACCCCGAGCGCATCGACCGGCGGGGCACCCACCACGCTCCACCCAGCGTCGACCTCGTTCAGTCTGCCCAGCCCAAGCCGTGCATCTCGTCGCTCTCGGCGCATTTCCATGCGCCGAGCGTACTCCATCCGGGACGGACGCCGCGACCTCCGAAACTCACGTCGCGACGCCGCACACGAGGGAGTGGGTCTTTGGGCCCACGATACCGCGCCTCGCCGAGCGCCGGCACGCGGTCTCCACGCCACTGCGACCGGACCCGCCTAGTACGTCAGCCGGCCCCCTGACATGTCAAACGCGGCGCCCGTCGAGAAGCTCATGCCGTCACTCACGAGATAGGCGATCAGCGTGGCCGCCTCGTCGACCGTGGCGAGCCGGCCGAGCGGCACCCGCGACAGCATGTACTGGACATGCTCCTCAGACAGGCCACGCACCAAGGGCGTGTCGATCGGGGCTGGGCAGACGCAGTTGACGAGCACGCCCGTGCCGGCGACGTCCTTACCGACGGACTTGGTCATGCCAATCACGGCCGCTTTCGATGCGGAGTAGGCGGCCGCCATCGGGTTGCCCTCCTTGCCAGCAACGGACGCCACATTCACGATTCGCCCGTAGCCCTGCGCGATCATGCCGGGCAAGACGGACCGCATCGCGAAGAAGGTGCCGTCGGCGTTGACCGCCATCACGCGCCGCCACTCCTCGTCGGTCACCTCGAGGGTCGGCAGCGAGGCGCCGGCGATGCCGGCCGAGCAGACCAGCACGTCGACCGTACCGTGCGCGGCCTCGACGGCGGCGACGGCCGCAGCGATCTGCGCGGAGTCGGTCACGTCGGCCGGACAGGCGAGGGCCCCACCCCCGAGCTCGGCCGTCGCGGCCGCCAGGGCATCAGCGGAGAGATCGAGCAGGGCGACCTTGGCGCCCGCATCCTGCAGGAGGCGGGCGGCGGCCAGACCGACCCCGCTCGCGGCGCCGGTGATCAGGGCGACGCGCCCCGTGAAGTCGAAGGAGAGATCAGACATGCGGGGATTCGTAGCACGACCAGTCCCGACTCGCGCGTTGCGAGGGTCGCTGTCCAGGGGTCGGAACCATTGGAGCGTCCGGCACGGCGTTACTCGTGCACCGCGAAATCGCGACGGCATTGTGTGCGGCCCTCGGCGATCGATCGGGCGTAACCGGCAATCGCTTGCCCAAACGCACTCCGTCGGCCCGGGTTGGCCGTAGACGCCTGAGGGGATTCGCTCTGACAGACAGGGCCGGCAGGACTCGAACCTGCAACCCCCGGTTTTGGAGACCGGTGCTCTACCAATTGAGCTACGACCCTACTGCGCGGCAGGATACCGTGAACGCGTCGGTCCGTGCCGCGTCATCGGCAGGCGATGGGGTTCAGACGGTCGGGCCGAGCAGTAGCGCGCGCAGTGCCGCCGTGTCCGGCACGCGACCCGCCGGCATGTCGGTGAGCAGCGCGTGGAACCACACGGCGTCGGCGAGTACGTCGATCAGCTCGCCGAAGTCATCCACGTCCGCCTTGCCGGCTCGCGCCACCAGGAGCACGCCGTTCTCGGCCTCGATCTCTGACTCGCCCGAACCGCGATCGAGCAGCGCGACGATCACCGCCGGCGTGAAGCGCATCCGGATCGCCAGCTCGTCGGCCTCGTCGGCGACCATCAGGCGATACGCATCGTTGAACTCGGCACTCTCCAGGGGCACCGGTCGGAGATCGCTGAACGCGCCACTCAGCTTCGAGAAGAGACCACCGGTTGAGCCCTTGCTGATCGCGACCTTCTGCAGATCCGGCAGCGCCGCCGTGACGAGCGCGATCGTGAATGGGTGGTAGTCGGTCTCCGTCCGCGTCGTGGTCCTGCCCTCGGCGTCCGTGGAGCTGACCTCGCGATCGACCTCGTACTCGTACGCCCCCGCGGCGAACTGCGTGCCATCCTCGAGCGTGCCGGTCACGCCCCACCCCGTGCTCCGCCGATCGCCCAGACGCAGCAGCGGCGTCGTGTTGATCAGCGGGATCTGCTCGACCTTCGACCAGCCGCGCTCCGCGGCGTAGCCGCCGATCACCTCGTGGTCGGCCTTGGACGCAAGGCCGCGTCGGTGCAGCCATCGCGCCACGCGACCGGACAGGACGATCGCGACCACCAAGAGGATCACGAGGATCACCAGGCCGACGATGCCGAGCACCGCCGCGAGGATGCCGCCGACGATCAACGCCACGACGATGCCGCCGATGCGCGAGCCCCACGTGGCGCCACCACCCGGATTGGGATCCTCCGCCAGCAACTGCGCGTAGCGCGCGCTGCTGCCGCTCTGCAACGCAGCGTTGATCTTGGCCCGGTCCTCGGGCGTGAAGAGATCGTGCATGGGGAGAGCGTAGCCGCCTCCCGCTCGCCCGTACACACGGTGGACGTTGAGAACACGTGTGACAGTGCGGCGGCGTAGCATCGAGGCAACCGGTCGTCGCCGGACCACCCCAGGAGGATCCATGACACGCTCGCTCCCCCGCCGCCTCGCGGCCATCATCAGCACCGCAGCGGTGTTCGCCGTCATCGTGACGGCAGCCTTCGCCGCTGACCTGTCGCAGAACGCCACGTCGCTGCCGTCGAAGAACCCGACCAACCTGAAGTCGTCCGACGGCACCGCCTGGACGCAGCAGCTGTCCGGCGACGCCTACCTCGGCCGGACCGCCGCCTTCACCGACCAGTGGGGAAGCTCCGTCGACGACCTCGTCGGCAACCTGACGATCGGCAAGGAGACGACGGCCAACGGCTCCGGCTCCGTGACGATCAAGATCACGACGACGAAGGCCGGCGTCGTGATCACCAACGCGATGGTGACCGCCACCGGCGGCCAGGCCAACGCCGTGCAGATCGCCAGCACCACGCTGTCCGCGAACGGCAAGAGCTACACGATCAAGCTCCGCATGCCCGGCGAGGAGGGCACGCCGCCGCTGCTCAGCATCAAGTGGTACACCACGCAGCTGATGCTCTAGCGCTGTGCGCGTAGGGCCGTCGTCTGCTCCGGCAGGCGGCGGCCCTACGTCGTTCCGGGAGAGGTACCGCAGTCGCCTCGACGAATAGGATGAGTCCGCACCCCCACCAAGGAGAACCGCATGCGCACATCCAACCTACGCCGACTCGTCGTCACCGGCGCCGCCATCGCCTCGCTCGCCGCCATCGGCGTCGGCTCAGCCGCCGCCGCCGGCTCGATGTCTGCTGCGAACCCGAGCGACTACGCCGGCCTCAACAAGACCGCCACCGCGCAGGTCTTCAACGTCACCATCAAGGGCTCGCAGCTCGAAGGCGACGCGATGACGAAGACCGTCAGCAACAACCTGATGGGCGGCATGGGCGCGACGATCACCGTCAAGAAGGCCGTCGTCAAGGGCTACGTCACCTACCAGACGATCACCGTCACGCCGACCACCGTCGGCGAGGTCACCTCGACCATCACGAACGCCTTCGCCACCCTGTCCGGCGGCAACTACGGCTCCGGCGTCATCAGCGGCACGAAGCTGGCGACGAGCGGCAAGTCCTACACCGTCACGATGTGGTTCGACGAGCAGGGCACCAATCCGAACCTGAACCTCAAGTTCTACCTGTACCACTCGTAACGCTCTGAGCACGACGAAGGGCCCCGGGCCTCCTCCTCGCGGAGGAAGCCCGGGGCCCTTCTGCGTGCTGCGACCTAGACGGCGGCGTCGTACTTCTGGCCGACGGCGTCCCAGTTGATCACGTTCCAGATGGCCTCGAGGTAGCCCGGGCGCTTGTTCTGGTACTTGAGGTAGTACGCGTGCTCCCAGACGTCGAGTCCGAGGATCGGCGTCTTGCCCTCGGAGATCGGCGAATCCTGGTTCGGCGTCGACATGACCTCCAGCTTGCCGCCATTGACGACGAGCCAGCTCCAGCCCGAGCCGAAGCGCTTGATGCCGGCGTCGGTCATCGCGGCCTTGAGGGCGTCAAGACCACCGCAGTCGGCGTCGATCGCCGCGGCGAGCGCACCCGAGGGCTGGCTGCCGTTGCTGCCGAGGATCTCCCAGAAGAGGGTGTGGTTGGCATGGCCACCGGCGTTGTTGCGGACCGGGCCCTGCTTGTCGGCCGGCAGCTTGTCGAGCTGGGTCAGCAGCTCCTCGACGGGCGTGTTCTCCCACTCCGTGCCGGCCAGCGCCGCGTTGGCGTTGTCGACGTAGGCCTGATGATGGCGGTCGTGATGGATCTCCATCGTGGTCGCGTCGATGTGGGGCTCGAGCGCGTCGAACGGATAGGCGAGAGCGGGAAGCTCGAAGGCCATGTGTCCTCCTGGTGGGTTGAAAGCAATTGCTGCTCCAATGCTAGTCGCCTGCGAGCGACCTGCAGTTCGCTTCTTCGCATTGTCACGTCGTGGGGACGAGCCGGCCGTCCAGCTCGCGCACCAGCAGACCCTTCAGCTCCAGCTCGGCGATCAGCGCCGCAGCCGCAGAGGATGTGAGTCCGCAGCGCGCAGCCAATACGTCTGCCGAGGCCGGCTCGCGCCGCAACGCCGCGAGCACCCTGCGCGCGGAGCCATCCACGACGGGGTCGTCGCTGCGGGCCGCGCCCGGGTCCAGCCCCAGACAGACCAGCGCATCTGCCGCGCAGGTGAGCGGGAGCGCCCCGTCCTTGAGCAGCAGGTTCGTCCCCTCGGCCCCAGCGCTCCAAGGTGCTCCCGGCACGGCCAGCACATCCCGCCCGAGATCGAGCGCCAGGCGCGCGGTGATGAGGGCGCCGCTACGCGCCGCGGCCTCGACCACGATCGTGGCGTCGGCGAGCGCGGCCACGATGCGGTTGCGCTCGGGGAACCGGAACGGCGCCGGGGGCGTGCCCGGCGGGTACTCCGACAGAACGGCGCCCTCGACGGTGATGCGCCGGGCCAGCGAGACGGTGGCCGACGGGTAGTCGCGGTCGATGCCGCACCCGAGCACCGCGACGGTGCGCCCACCGCGCTCCAACGTGCCCTGATGGGCCCCGGCGTCGATCCCGCGCGCCAGCCCGGAGATCACCCCCACCCCGCTCGCCGCGAGCTCTCCGGCCAGACGCGTCGCGAACGCGATGCCCGCGGCACTGGCGCCCCGCGAGCCCACGATCGCGACGAGCGGCGACCGCGTGATCGCTGCGAGCGCCTCGGGGTTGACCGGCGCACGGAGGAAGAGGCTGGCGGGCGGGTCGGCGAGGGCCAGCAGCCGCGCGGGATACCACGGGTGCCCGCGACGCAGCTGTGTCATGCGATCGCCCCGAGTCGCACGGCAATCGCCTCGGCCACGTGCGCAGGCTGCACGTGCTCGCTGCCCGCGAGATCGGCGACGGTGCGGGCCACGCGCTGAATGCGGTGGAGCCCACGAGGCGACAGCGCCAAGCGCCGCTCCGCCTCATCCACCAGCTGCGTGCACGCCGCATCGAGCGGCGCATGCACCTCGAGCAGGTCGACGGGGATCTGCCCGTTGACGCAGCCGCGCACGGCCTGCAGCTCGCGTGCCGCCAGCACCCGCCGACGGACCGTCTCGGTGCTCTCGGGTCGATCCACGCGCAGTACCTCCGGGGCAGGGCGCTCCAGACGAACGCCCACGTCGATGCGATCGAGCAGCGGACCACTGGCCTTGCGCTGATAGGCGATCACGCGCTCGCGGGAGCAGGTGCAGCCACCCGCGCTGCCCCCGCCGCACGGACAGGGATTCATCGCGGCGATCAGGCTGAAGCGCGCGGGCAGCTGCACGCTGCCCGACGCACGCGCGATGCGCACGTGCCCGTCCTCGATCGGCACCCGCAGCGCCTCCAGGGCATCCCGACGGAACTCCGGCAGCTCGTCGAGAAACAGCACGCCACCCGTGGCGAGCGTCACCTCGCCCGGCCGGATGCGCGTACCACCCCCGACGAGCGCGGGCGTCGTCGCCGAGTGATGCGGCGCGCGAAACGGCGGCACCCGCAGCAGCCCGGCGCCCGGCGGCAGCACACCGGCTGCCGAGTGGATGCGCGTCGCCAACAGGGCCGCAGCGTCATCGAGGGGCGGCAGGATGCCCGGCAGGCGCTTGGCCAGCATCGTCTTGCCCACCCCCGGCGGGCCGACGAGCAGCAGGTTGTGGCCGCCGGCCGCACACAACTCGAGCGCACGCCGGGCGCCGGGCTGCCCGCGCACGTCGCCGAGGTCGGGAATGGCCTCACCATGCCCAAGACCGGCATCGTCCACCCGAACAGGCTGCTGCTCGCCGCTGAGGACACGCACCGCATGCTGCAGCGAGTCGCATCCGAGCGGGCGACACCCCGGCACCAGCGCTGCCTCGGCGGCGCACTCGCTCGGACAGAGCAGGACGGGCCGGCCGGCACGCACAGCGGCCTCCGCGATCGAGAGGATGCCCGGCACGGGCCGCAGGCGTCCGTCGAAGGCGAGCTCGCCGACCGCGGCCACCTCATCGACGAGTTCGACGGCCACCGCGCCATGCCCCGCGAGCACGGCCAGCGCGATCGGCAGATCGAACCCGGCGCCCTCCTTGCGCACCTCGGCAGGCGCCAGGTTGACGAGCATCAGCGACTCCGTGGTGTTGAACCCCGCCGCAAAGGCGGCCGAGCGGATGCGCGAGCGCGCCTCCTGCAGCGCCTTGTCGGGCAGGCCGACGATCGTGAAGCACGCGTTCTTGGCCTCGTGGGTGGTGTAGACCTCGACCTCGACCGGCGTGGCGTCGAGACCCGTGAGGGCGAAGGCGTGGGCACGAGTGAGCATGCGCTCCACGGTGGCAGTCCGCCTGCGCCGGGCGAGTGACGCGCACTCACCACGACTGCGTGGAGTCGCGCCGATGCCGCTCACGCGTTACGGCACTGCGCCAGACCCGTACCCGCCAGCCATCAATCGCCACGAGATCGATACGCGCTGCCCGCGCCCAACGGTGGCGACGCTGCAGCTGCGCCGCGGCAACGAGCAGACGCTCCTCCTGCCGCCACGACAACCCATGCGCCGCACCGAACCGCCCACGCGTCCGCCGCCGCTTGACCTCGACCACCACCAGCAGACGCCCCCGCCGGCACACCAGATCCACCTGCCCGCCCGGCATCCGCACGTCGCGCCCCACGATCAGATAGCCGCGGACGAGATACAGCAGCGCGGCGAACCGCTCGCCGTTCCGCCCCACCCGCGCCGGCGAGCTACGCAGCCAGAGCGATCGGCGCAAAGGAGTGCCGGTGAGCGCGACACGGACCGAGTCGCGTAATGGCCTCCCTATGCACCGCCGTGCCGTACCCCGCATGCGCCCCGAAGCCGTAGCCCGGCGACACCGCATCGAGCTGCTCCATCACCCGATCGCGCGTCGTCTTCGCGATGATCGAGGCAGCCGCGATCGCCGCACTCGTCGCATCGCCCTTCACCAGCGCCCGATGCGGCCGCGCCTGCATCGGCAGCGCGAACCCATCCACCAGCAGCTCGGCACCCTCCGGCACCGCGACCAGATCCAACGCGCGGCTGAGCCCACCCAGATTCGCCGCCTGGATCCCGATCTCGTCGATCTCCGCACTCGAGATCGCCACCACCGCAATCGCCAGCGCCGCGGCACCGATCAGCCCCGCCAGCTCGTCGCGCCGAGCCGGCGTCAGCTTCTTCGAATCGTTCAGACGCTCCAGGCCGGCGACCTGCTCCGCCGACAATGCCCCCGGCTCCAACACGACCGCCGCCGCCACCAGCGGCCCCGCCAACGCGCCACGCCCCGCCTCGTCCGCCCCGACCACGAAGCGCGCACCCAGCCGACAGTCGTGCAGCAGCAACTCACGACCAGGAGGAATGCGGGAAGCCATGATCACGAGCCTAGCCGTCACGGCGGCGCGCGAACCGCGCAGACCCGCACCGGAGGCGCGCCTACAGGAGCTTGAGCCGGTTGATCGGCGTCAGGATCGCGACCACGCGTCCCGCAATCGCGCTCTCCGGCACCGCGCCGTACACGCGCGAATCGATCAGCGGACCCTGCCGGTCGTCCGACATCACCCACACCGTGCCCTCCGGAATGCTGATCGGCCCGAAGTCGGGCGTCGGCGTCTTCAGATACAGGAGCTCGCTCGGATTGCCGCAACCGTCCTCCGGCTGCGGACCGACCGTCGCATCCGGCAACTCCTCGCAGATATAGAGCTTGCCGTCGATCGCCCCGATCACATCGCCCGCGACCCCGACGATGCGGCCCACACCCGCAATCGGCTCGGACTGGCCCAACGCCGCGTCAACGCCCGCGAACTTGTCGACCACGACCATGTCGCCCACGCCCGCCGTCGACAACCACTTCGGCTGCACCAACACGCGATCGCCCGAGAGGATGCGATCGCCCATCGCCGCGCGCGGCACATCCACGCCATGCGGCCCCTCCCGCAAGGCCGCGCCGACCACGAGGCCGCACACGACGAACCCCAGCGCCAACGCCACCAGCGAGTACGTCGTCGGCCAGTTGAAGCCCTCCCCCGGCACCTTGCGGATCGCCCGACGCCGACCGAACCCGACCAGCGACGCACCGAGCGGCCCCAGCACGATCGCCAGCACACCCGACGTCAGTCCCCGCGACCCCCGCAGCGCCGCGTCGAGAACCGCGGCCGCCGCCCACAACCCCCAGACCACCGCCGCCAGCCACATCAGCGGCGGCCAGATGACCGCGCAGATCACAAACAGGATCACCAGCAGCAGCCCACCCAACGGACGCGGCCACCGCATGATCCGCGCGATGCCGAGGAATCGCGGCGGCTTCCTCAGGCTGTTGCGGCGCCGCCGGCGGTTGAACTCGATCTGCCGCGTGCGCTCGCTGGTGCTCATCCGATCACCAGATCGAGATACGACTCGGCGGCCAGTACGACATGAACGCGATGCCGATCATCTGCTCCTTCGTGACCGGACCCCAGTTCCGCGAATCATCGGAATCGGAACGATTGTCGCCCATCATGAAGTAGCGATCATTCGGGATCTTGATCGGACCGAAATCGTCCTGCGGGCTCGACACGAACGGCTCCTCCAGGAACGCGCACCCCGGCGTGTCCTTCACCGAGCCGCCATCCGCCGGACCGTCGCCGCTGCAGACGTACACGCGATCATCGACGGCGCCGATCGTCTCGCCCGGCATACCGACGAGACGCTTCACGAACGTCTCGCTCGAAGCCGTATCCGTGTCGTACACGTCGGCCCCAACCCCATTCGGATGGAACACGATGATCTGATCGCGCGACGGCTCCGTGAAGCGCATCGTGAACCGCGCCGCGATGATGCGCTCGCCGATCGCGATCGTCGGCTCCATCGAGCCCGACGGCACGCGGTACGGCTTCACGATGAACGCCTGCACCAGATACGCGATGCCGACGGCAATCGCGACGGTCAGCACCAGATCGACGACCGGGTGCTTGCGAATCTCACTCAGACTGGCCACGTCGACACATCCTACGTTCCGCGCTGGCGGACGTCAGAGGGCGCTGCCTACTGGAGCTTCTCGCGGATGCGCGCCTGCTTGCCCACCTTGTCACGCAGGTAGTACAGCTTCGCGCGGCGCACCATGCCGATCGCACCGACCTCGATCTTGTCGATCTTGGGCGAGTGCAGCGGGAACGTGCGCTCCACGCCGACACCGAACGACTGCTTGCGGACCGTGAAGGTCTCGCGCGTGCCGTGGCCATGGCGCTTGATGCAAACACCCTCGAAGACCTGCACGCGCTGGCGATTGCCCTCGATCACGCGGAAATGCACCTTGACCGTGTCACCCGCCTTGAACTGCGGGACGTCACGGCGCTGTGCTGCTTCGATCTCTTCAACGATGTTCATACCGGCGGGGATCCTACCCCAAAACCTCGTCCGACCCCGCAGGTTCCCCCGCGCGGGCCTCTGATTGGGCTCTGCGCCACGCCGCAATCCGGCCGTGATCGCCCGAGCGAAGGATCTCCGGCACCTCCCAGCCGCGGAACTCCAGCGGGCGCGTGTAGTGCGGATACTCGGGCAGGCCGTCGAGCGCCGGTGCGAACGACTCCTCCTCGGCCGACTCGTCGTGGCCCAGCGCGCCGGGCAGGAAGCGCGTGACGGCATCGGCGACGACCATCGCGGCCACCTCCCCACCCGCCAGCACGTACGGGCCGAGCGAGAGGCTCTCCGTCGCCACGTGGTCGAGCACGCGCTGGTCGAAGCCCTCGTAGCGCCCGCAGAGGATCGTGATCGCGTCGGCGTGGGCAAGCTCGCGCGCGTAGGCGTCGTCGAAGCGGCGGCCGCGCGCGTCCATCGCGATGATGCGACGCTGCTTGCGGACGTCGTCGAGCGGCTGGCCGTACACGCCCTCCACTGCAGCCACTGTCGTGTCGACGCGCACCACCATCCCCGCGCCACCTCCGTACGGCGTGTCGTCGACGGCATGGTGCGGCAGCTCGCTGAACGGGCGCATGTCGTGGATGCCAAGCGCGAGCTCGCCGTCGAGCGCGTTCTTGACGTGCCGCTCCTCGCCCAACCAGTCGAACCAGGCGGGAAACAGCGTCAGGATGTCGAGCGAGAGCGCCACACGGGAATCATCGCGGGTCGGGGCAGGCCGCGAGGCGCTACTCGACCGCGACCGGCTCCCAGCCCTCGGCCAGCACCATCCGGCGCCCGTGGATATCGACGGTCGGGACGATCACCGCGACAAACGGGATGCGGTGCTCGCCCACCACGAGCTGGTCGTGCGCCACGCCATCTTCGACGGCGTCGATCACGCCAAGCGGTGTGCCATCCGCACGCTCCACCGTGCAGCCGACCATGTCGAAGCGGAAGTAGAAGTCGTCAGCCGGCTCAGGCAGTGCCTCGCGCGGCAGCTCGAGCGCGGCGCCCCGCAGCAGCTCGCAGGCCGAACGGTCTCCGGCGCCCTCCAGCTGAATCAGCGGCGCAAGCTCGTCGCCGCGGCTACGTGCGACACCACGCGGCTCGCCGTTGACGAGCACGCTCGAACCCTTCGGGAAGTCCCACCAGCCGCACGGATCGGCCACGCGAAACGAGCCGTCCAGACCATGCGGCTTCCCGATCGTCCCGACACGCACACGCTCGGGCCGCCACGGATAGTCCGGCGTCATGCCTCGGCAGGGGTGTCGTCGACCTCGACGAGGACGCGACGACCGCTCTTGACGGCACCCGCACGCACCACGCTGCGAATCGCGCGCACCACACGCCCACCACGGCCGATCACCTTGCCGCGATCCTCCGGCGCCACGACGATGCGCAGCACGATCGCGTCATCCGTCATCTCGACCGTCACCATGACGGCCTCCGGATCGTCGACAAGCCCGAGCACGAGGTACTCGCACAGCTCGCGGACATCCTTCGGGGGCGTGGCCCCCATCGGTTAGATGATGCCCTGCTTCTGCAGCAGACGATGGACGGGCTGCGACGGCTGAGCGCCATTCGCGAGCCAGTACTTCGCCCGCTCCTCGTTGATCTCAATCAGCGAGGGCTCGAGCTGGGGGTTGTAGCGACCGATGCTCTCGATCGCGCGACCATTCCGCGGCGAAGCGTCGTTCTGAACGACGATGCGGTAGATCGGATTCTTCTTGGACCCGAAACGGGCGAGGCGTAGCTTGACCACGGCGGGGACTCTACCCTAACCCTGCAACTCAGGCGGCAATTCCATCCCCTTCGGGAGTTTGGGCATCTTGCCCTTGCCGCCGGCGAACGTCTTCATCATCTTCTTCATCTGCTCGTACTGCTTGAGCAGAGCGTTCACCTCGGTCACCGTCACGCCCGAGCCGTTGGCGATCCGCAGGCGCCGCGAGCCGTTGATCAGCTTCGGATTGGCCCGCTCCTCCGGCGTCATCGACAGGATGATCGCCTCGACGCGATCGAGCTGGCCCTCATCGACGTCGGCGTTCTTCAACTGCTTGCCGACGCCCGGCAGCATCCCCAACACGCTCGACAGCGAACCCATCTTCCGG
Organism: Gaiellales bacterium; assembly: GCA_044369995.1. Classification (GTDB taxonomy): domain Bacteria; phylum Actinomycetota; class Thermoleophilia; order Gaiellales; family F1-60-MAGs149; genus F1-60-MAGs149. The sequence continues at coordinate 12,053 of JBILWG010000010.1, forward strand.
ATCGAGCGCAGCTGGTCGAGCATGTCGTCCAGACCGAACTCGTTCTTGCGCATCTTCCGCTCGAGCTCGGCGGCCTTGTCCTTGTCGAGATGCTCCTCCGCCTTCTCGATCAGGCTCAGCACGTCGCCCATGCCGAGGATGCGCGACGCGAGACGATCGGCGTGGAACTCCTCGACCTGGTCGAGCTTCTCACCCGTCGTGATGACCTTGATCGGCACGCCCGTGATGGCACGCACGCTGAGCGCGGCACCGCCACGCGCATCGCCGTCGAGCTTCGTCAGGATCAGACCATCGAAGTCGATGGCCTGCTGGAAGTTCTGCGCCGTGTTGACCGCGTCCTGGCCCGTCATCGCGTCGAGCACCAGCAGCGTGTCGCTCGGCTTCACCTCGTTGCGGATCCGGACGAGCTCGTCCATCAGGTCCTTATCGACCGTCAGGCGACCGGCGGTATCGACGATGACGACGTCCCGGCCCTCCTCCTTGGCCTGCTGGATGCCGCGCTTCGCGATCTCGACCGGATTCATCTCCGTGCCGTGCTCGTACACGGGCACACCGGCCTGCCCGCCGACGGTCACGAGCTGCTGGATCGCGGCGGGACGATAGACGTCGCACGCGACGAGCGCGGGACGCTTGCCCTGCTTCTCGATCAGCTTCGCCAGCTTGCCGCACGTCGTCGTCTTACCCGAACCCTGCAGGCCGCAGACGAGGATGACCGCCGGCTGGCCCTTCAGCTCGAGCTTCGTCGAACCACCGCCCATCAGCTGAGTCAGCTCGTCGTGAACGATCTTCACGACCTCCTGGCCCGGCGTCAGGCTCTCCGACACCTCGGCGCCCAGCGCACGCTCCTTGACGGTCGCGACGAACTGCTTGACCACGTCGAAGTTGACGTCCGCCTCGAGCAGGGCGAGGCGGATCTCGCGCATCGCAGTCGCGATGTCGTCCTCGCTCAGGCGTCCGCTCGAGCGGAGGTCGCCGAGCGCGTTGCCGAGTCGGTCGGAGAGGGAGTCAAGCATGGTGGTGAGCCGGCACGCCGGTGGTCGGATCATACGGACTCGCCACGGCATGCCCGCCGCACCAAGTGGGACAATGCAGCCGTCGCATGGAAATCGAGCTTCAGTATCTGTACACCGGCGACCAACCGCTGATGGTTCCCGCGGAGCTCGCAACCTTCTCGTTGGCCGGGTCCGCGCTGTTCGACATCCGCGACACCTTCTTCGACACACGCGATCTCGATCTGCGACGGGCCGGCTGCTCGTTGCGGATCCGTCGTCAGTCCAACCTCCCCACGCCGTTTCTGACGTGGAAGGGCCCGTCGACGCGCCGCGCCGATCGTGCGCGCGAGCGCGAGGAGATCGAGTTTCCGGTGGATCACATCCCCACGGATGGGCGCGAGATGCTGGAGATGGTCGAGGCGGCAGGCCTCAAAGCTCAACTGCCCGCGTCCCTCGGCACGTCGCCGAAGCTCGCGATGATCGGCGAGCTCGAGAACCGCCGCTCCACGCACGACTACGTCCAGGGCCTGCATCACGTCGAGCTGTGCTGGGACCGCCTGCGCTTCCCCCTCGGACCGACGCAGATCCGTCTCGAGCTCGAGACGAAGAACGACTACGCGGGTCGCTTCATCGGCGACTTCGATCGCGAGCTGCGCGAGATCTTCAACGGCGACCTCTCGGACGCCGAGTACGGCAAGGCGAAAGAGCTCTGCGTGCGTCTCTACCCTGAGTTGTTCGGCCCGCAAGCAGCCTGATTCGGCGCTGTCTCCGCGCGCAACCGCGCGTCCCCGCTGTGCATCCGTGACCGCGCGACGCGAGGCAGATCGGCGATGCTTGCACCAGCGACCGCCGTCACCTGCGGATGCCGCTCTCCCCTGCCTGCGACCAGGGAAAACCTTCGCTATTTGCGACTCTTCGTCGGCGGAGGACGCCAGCGAGACAGACGTCCTCCCACAACCATGCGGGTTTGCAGCGCGGCGCGCCTGACACGGTGGGCCCGGGCCCATCGTGTCAGACGTCCCGCGTGACGGGCGGCCTGGGTTGCGCTGCCTCGCGTGCACGATGGGTCAGAGTGCACGGCACACACGCGCGGAAATCGTGCGCTCCACGCGTCCGCTCGCGCACGTGGCGGCGAAACGCGTGCGGAAGACATGCGGGATGGCGAGTGATTGGGGATGACACGATGGGCCCGGGCCCATCGTGTCAGTGGTTCGCGAGTGGACTTGGATGGCCCGCAGGGCAGCCGTTGTGTATGACCGCGATAGCGCCACAAGGTTGCGACGGCGCTACGAGACGACGGAGACGCCACAAGGTTGCGACGGCGCAACGAGACGACGGAGACGCCACGAGGCTGCGGAGACGCCACGAGGCTGCGACGGCGCTACGAGGGGTCGGCGAGCTCTGAGGCGACGGCCTTGTAGGCCGCGAGGGTGATATCGCGCTCGGTGCCGTGGTCGACGATGCGCAAGGGGCGGTCGGGAGCCCAGCGATTGACGTAGGCACCAGAGGGGTCGAACTTCTTCTCCTGCAGGTCCGGGTTGAAGACGCGGAAGTACGGGGCCGCGTCGAGTCCCGTGCCCGCCACCCACTGCCAAGAGCCCGCGTTGGAGGCGAGGTCGCCATCGGTGAGATGCCGCCGGAACCACTGCTCGCCGCGGCGCCAATCGATATGGAGATCCTTCACGAGGAAACTCGCCGCGACCATGCGCGCGCGATTGGCGATCGAACCCGTCGCAAGCAGCTGACGCATCGCCGCATCGACCATCCCGAAGCCCGTCTCACCGCGCGTCCAGGCCTCGAAATGCTCGTCTGAGCCGATCCACTCGATCTGGTCGTAGCGCGGATCGATGCAGTGCTCCGCCAGATCCGGATGATGGTGCAGCACGTACTTGAACCAGTCACGCCACAGCAGCTCGCTCGCGAACTTCGGCGCACCAGCCCGATCGGCGACATGCAGCGCCCGCCGCGGCGACAACATGCCCTGCCGCAGATACCCCGACAGCCGCGACGTGGCATCCGGCTCGGCCACGAGATCACGATCGTCGGCGTAGCGAGCCAGATAGCCGTCATCACGCCACGAGCGCAACCGCGCCAATGCATGCGTCTCGCCGCCGCGCACGTCGGAACGCAGCGACACGGGACGCCCCACGAGTGTCTCCACCGACGGAATGTCCGGCGTCGGCGTCGGATGCAACCGCCCCTTGAGGTCGTAGTCGTGCGGCGGCGCAGGCAGCTCCTCGAGCACACGCCGAACACCACGCGCGTAGGCCGAGTAGGTGCGACAGGGATTGCCTTCCTTGGTGAGCACCAGCTCGTGCGGCACGTTGACCTCGTCATCCACGACGAGCAGCTCGATGCCGTGCTCGCGCAGCGCGTCCTCGGCCGCGCGCTCGACGATGCCTGCCGCGGGCTCCTCGTCACGATTGGCGCACACCCGCGTGACCCCGAGCCCGCGCGCCACGTCGACGAGCTGCTGGACCGTGTCACCGCGACGGACGACCAGCCCGCCCCCACGCTCCGCCAGCCGCGTATGCAGATCCTCCAAGCCCTCCACGATGAACCCGAGCTGGGCATGGCCAACGCCACGCGCCTTCATCGCCGGATCGAGCACGTAGACGAACGCAATCGGCGCGCCCGTCTCCAACGCGGCCGCGATCGCATGCGAGTCGTCGAGCCGCAGGTCGCGGCGAAGCCAGACGAGTACCGGGGACGCCATCACCCGAATCTTCGCAAGTGCGTCGGAGCAGGCCTACTCGGCGCCGAGGCCGAGCAGAGCGCGAGCGAACGACTCCGCGTCGAACGGTCGCAGATCGTCGAGTGACTCACCGACGCCGATCAGCTTGATCGGAATGCCGAGCTCGAAGGCGATCGCCAGTGCGATGCCGCCCTTGGCGGTCCCGTCGAGCTTGGTCAGCACGATGCCCGTCAGCGGCGTCGCCTGGCTGAAGACACGCGCCTGCTGCAGGCCATTCTGGCCCGTCGTCGCGTCCACGACGAGCAGCGTCTCGTGCGGCGCCCCCTCGATCCGCCCATCGATCACGCGGCGGATCTTCGCGAGCTCGTCCATCAGCCCCACCTGGTTCTGCAGGCGACCCGCCGTATCCACGAGCACGACATCGCGACCGCGTGCCACGGCAGCCTCGATACCGTCGAAGGCCACTGCAGCAGGGTCGCCGCCGTGCGCCGAGCCGACGAAATCGGCGTCGGCTCGAGTCGCCCACGCCTGCAACTGCTCATCTGCGGCAGCCCGGAACGTATCAGCAGCAGCAACGACGACCGTCTTGCCAACGCGACGCAGATGCTCAGCGAGCTTGCCCACCGTCGTCGTCTTGCCCGTGCCGTTGACCCCCACCATCAGGATCACCGTCGGCTGCTGCGAGACGTCGATACGCGCCTCCGCACCGGCCAGCAGGTCTGCGATCTCCTCGGCCAGCGCCGGCGAGAGATCGGCACCGGGCGCGAGACCACCGGCAGCCGCGCGGCGCTCCAGACGCCCGATGATCTCGACCGTCGCCGGCACGCCGCAATCGGCCAGCAGGAGCGCCTCCTCAAGCTGCTCCCACGCCGCCGCATCGTCCGGGTCGAACGCAATCGACTGGATCTGCCCCGACAGTGCCTTGCTGGACTTCGACAGACCATCGACGAGACGGCGGAAGAAGCCGCCCCCCTGCTCCTCGACCACGACCTCCTCGACGACGGGAACGTCGCCGAGACCGGAGAACATCTGGTGCGGATCAGCCACGGGCTACGCCAGATCGGGCGCGGCCGCCAGGGCCGGACCGTCGGACTCGCGCGGCAGCCGACGCGAGATGACCTGCGACACGCCGTTGCCGGGCATCGAGACGCCGTACAGCGCGTCCGCCGCCTCCATCGTGCCGGCCTGATGCGTGATCACGATGAACTGCGCGCGATCGCGGAAGCGGTTGACGAGCTCCAGGAAGCGATCGATGTTGACCTCGTCGAGCGCCGCATCGACCTCGTCGAGGACGTAGAACGGGCTCGGCCGCGCCAGCATCAGCGCGAAGGTGAAGCCGAGGGCGGCCATCGACTTCTCGCCGCCGGACAGCACCTGTAGCGAGCGGATCTTCTTGCCGGCCGGCTGGACCTCGAGCTCGACGCCCGGCTCGGGCGCCTCGCGCACGGCATCGAGATCGTCGAGATCGTTCTCGGCCTCGACCGCGGGGTCCTCGTCCTGACCCTCGTGCGCGTCGGCAGCCTCGGCAGCCTCCTCGGTCCCCTCGAGATCGACGAGCTCGGCCGGATCGACGAGCTTGAGGCGACCCGAGCCACCGGGGAACAGCGTCTCCATGACCTCTGCGAACCCGGCCTCGACCGTCTGGTACGTGCTCTCGAAGCGGTTGCGGATCTCCGCACCGAGTTCGCGTACGAGCTTGCGCAGCTCGCTGACCGACCGCTCCAGATCGGTGATCTGCTCGGTGATGTCGTCGGACTCCTGCTTGGCCTCCTCGTAGGCCTCCTTGGCCAAGGGGTTGACGGCGCCGAGCTGCACGATGCGGCGCTCGAGGCGCTCCACCTTGCCCTCGCGCGTGGTGCGCTCGTCCTCGGGGAGCGGCTCCGCCAGGTCGACGACATCCTTCGCGCCCTCGCCCTGCTGCTCGATCAGGTCGCGGCGACGCGTGCCGAGTTCGGTCAGGCGCTCCTCGCACCGCTCGAGTTCCACACCCAGAGCGGCGACCTTGCCGGCAGCGTCGCGACGATCGGCCCCCAGGCGGGCATCGTCGTCGGCGCAGGAGCGCAGCTCGGCACCCAGCTCGGCGACGCGCGCCTCCCCGGCCTGCGTCAGCGCACGCGCCGGCTCGCGGAAGCGTTCGGCGGTGACGAGCGAAGCGCGAATCGTCTCGAGAATGCGCGGCAGCTGATCGACGACGGCGGTCAGTGCGGCCGCACTGCGCTGGGCGAGCTCGGCCTGCCGCTCCTGCTCGGTGGCCTGTGCCCGCAGGCGAGCGCCCTCGACCCGGGCGCGCTCGGCGCGCTCCTCCGAGGCGGCACGGCGACCACGACGGTCGGTGACTTCGGTCTGCAGACCAAGGCGAATGCCCTCGGCCGCCTCGTGCTCAGCCGCGCGTTCGACCACGCGCTCGCGCAGCGCGACGAGCCCGCTCTCGAGAGCCGCCACCTCGGTTTGGGCCGCTGCGGCTCGTACCTCGGAGGCTTCGGCATCCTCGCTCGCCGCACGCAGACGCTCGGCGGTGGCCTCATCGAGTCGCGCCAGACGGTCGGCCTCGCGGCCTGCCTCGCCCAGCTCGCGCTCGAGGCGCAGCTGATTGTCGCGCGCGGTCGCAACCGCGGCACGCGTGACGGACTCGGCCTGCTCGACGGACTCGCGGTGACGCGTGGCGTCGGCGAGGCCTGCGGCAGCCGCCGTGCGGGCGGCCTGGTCGTCGCGCACCTGCTGCTCCACGCCGGCGAGATCGCGCTTGCGTGCCAGCGCCCGACCAGCAGCGTCGCCGGCGCGGAAGGCGATGCCGCGATCGGCATCGAAGCCACGACCATCGGCGAGGACGCCGATGCCGCGGCGCACGTCGAGCAGGTCCTCGGGACGGTCGACAAGCAGCACGCCATCGAACAGGCCGCTCGGCACGTCGCCGGAGGTCTGCACGCGCGACGCGAGCGGCACACCCGGCCCCTCGGCCTGGCGGCTCGGCAGGCGATCGAGGCACAGCAGCGCTGCACCTTCGAGAGCGTCGTCGGCCAGGAGATCGACCGCGTCGCGCGCGGCGCGAGCCACCGCCTCAGTGGCCCGCCATGAGAGCACCGCGGCCACGGCGCGCTCGACACCCTGGTCGGGTCGGATCTGGTCGGTGACGAGCGAGACGCCGCGGTCGCGCAGGCGCACCAGCGCACCGTCGAGCCCATCGCCACGCTCGATCGAGTCCTTGAGCTCCTTGAGCCGCGCCTCTGCACCCTGCGCCTTGGCATCAGCAGCCGCGGCAGCGCCACGCACATCGGCTTCGGCACGACGCGCCTCGTCGGCGGCCGTGCGAGCCTCCTGCTCCGCACGCTCGGCCTCGGCCAGCGCCTCGCGCGCGGTGACGACGTGGGCCTCGATCGTCTCGAGCAGCACCTGCGCCTCACGGCGCGCGGTCTCGCGCTCGCCGACACCCTCGCCGAGCTCCACCCGTCGCGCGGCTGCAGCGGCAGCACGCTCCCGCTGCTCAGTCGCCTCGGCGCTGGCGCGCGCCAGGCGCCCCTCGTGCTCTGCCTCGGCCCGACGCGCCTCGAGCGTGGCGTTGAGGGCGGCTTCGGACGCCTGCGTGGCAGCGGCGAACCGATCCTCGATACCCGTGTCGTCCGGATCGGCGGCGAGCTCGGCCCGCTCGCGCTCGGCCTGCACCTCGACCGAGGCCGCGGCAGTGGCCGTGGCGGCTGCCTCGTCGATGAGACGACTGGCGCGGATGCGCAGGCGCTCGATGTCGTGCGCAAACTCCTCGCGGCGCTCCTCCAGCCGCGTCGCGCGGTCGGTCAGGCGCTCGACGCCCGCGTCGAGGCGCTGCACCAGACGCGACGCCGTCTCCTGCTCGCTGACCAGCGACCCGAGCGCGGCCTCCGCAGCCTCGCGGCGCTTGGCGACCTCGGCGGCAGCCGCATCGAGCTGATCCTGCAACGCGCGCGCCTCGCGGAGCTCGTTCTGACGGATGCCGCGGTCGCGGCGCGTCTCGGCCATCGCCGACAGCACGAGCTCGAGACGCAGCTCGAGCAGCTCGGCCTCCATCAGCGCTGCGCGCTCGGCGGCAGAGGCCTGGAGGGCAAGCGGACGCAGGCGCCCCTGGATCTCCGCCTGCCGGGTCCGTGCCTCGACGAGGTGCCGTTCGACGCGGTTCAGCTTCTGCTGCGCGCGGATACGGCGACGCTTGAACTTGCCGAGGCCGGCAACCTCCTCGATCAGGCCACGGCGCACCGTCGGACTCGCCAGCAGCACTTGATCGACCTGGTTCTGGCCGATGATCGCGTGGCTGTCCTTGCCGAGGCCGATGTCGGCCAGCACCTCATGCACATCGAGGCGGCGGACCGGGACGCGGTTGAGCATGTACTGGCTCTCGCCATCACGGCTGAGGCGACGCAGGATCGACAGCTCCGGCCGTCCACCCGGCGCCACGCCGCCCTCGTCCTCGAGTACCAGCTCGACCTCGGCCACGCCCGCCGCGGCACGCCCCTCAGACCCGCTGAAGAGCACGTCGAGCCCGGTGGCGACACGCACCTCGCTCGGTGCCTGTGAGGCCATCGCCCAGCGCAGCGACTCGGCGATGTTGGACTTGCCGGAGCCATTCGGCCCGACGATGACGCCGACGCCCCTGTCGAACTGCAGCTCCGTCTCGTCCGCGAAGCTCTTGAAGCCCTTGATGCGGATGCGCGTGAGTCTCATGCCGCGGGCCCCTCGAGGGCGCGCAGGGCGCGTCGAGCGGCGTGCTGCTCGGCGCTCCGCCGCGACGTGCCCTCTCCCTCGCCGTAGACGTCGCCATCGACGATCGCCACGACGCGGTAGTGACGGGCGTGCGCTGGTCCGGTCTCCTCCACAGATTCGTACGCTACACGGCGCCCCTGACGCTGCAGGAGCTCCTGCAGCGCGGTCTTCGGGTCGACGCGGGGATCCACGGCGTGCTCGAGGAGCGGCGCGAAGGCGGCGACCGCGGCGGCATTCGCCTCGTTCCAGCCTGCCTCGAGGAAGATCGCGCCGAGCGCGGACTCCGTCAGGTCGGCGAGCACCGAGCGATTCAGGGCGAGGCGTGCCGCACCCTGCGCGTGACTCGTGCCCTCCATCAGCGTGGCCATGCGCTCGCCGAGCCGCTCACCCCGCGCGACGACGGCGCAGAAGCGTGCAGACCGCAGCTGGTTCTTGATCCGCGAGAGCTCGCCTTCGGGCGCCTCGGGAAACCTCTCCAACAGGTAGGCGCCAAGGGCGAGGTCGAGCACTGCGTCGCCCAGCAACTCGTACCGCTCGTACGAATCGCCGGGCGACGCAGCCCAACTCGAGTGCGTCAGGGCACGGGTGCGCGGCTCGTCCGCCAACGCGTCGAGCCGCCGAGCAATCGGGCGACTGGGATCAGTCAGCGCGGGCGACGATGAAGTCGACTGCCTCGCCGACGGTGCCGATCGACTGGGCCTCCTCGTCGGAGATCTTCACACCGAAGCCCTCCTCGAGGTCCATGATCAGCTCGACCAGGTCGAGCGAGTCGGCCTGCAGGTCGTCGCGCATGTGCGCGCTCTCGACGATGTCTGCGGGGTCGACGTCGAGACGCTCGACGAGAATCTCCTGCACCTTGCCCAGAACCTCTGCTCGATCAGCCACTGTCTTTGCCCTTTGTTCGAAGTCGTGTGGACGCGCTGACACTAGCAGGCGGCTATACCGCGCTACGACAGGCGAGCGCTGATGACACCGACCAGATCGCGCTCGACGCCCTCGGCGGCGTAGCGGCAGGCCTGGGCGATGCCGTGCGGGCGGGCAGAACCGTGGGTCACGATCACGACCGCGTTGGCGCCGAGCAGATGCGCGCCGCCGTACGTATCCGGGTCGAGGCTGTCACGGACCCGTCGCAGGCCGGGACGGAGCAGGAGACCACCGAGACGTCCGCGCAGCCCGGTCGCCTCGACGCGTACGCGACGGAACGCCTCGCGCGCCGTGCCCTCGCAGGTCTTCAGCAGGACGTTGCCGGCGAAGCCGTCGGTGACGATCACGTCGACGAGCGAGGTGAGCGCATCGCGCCCCTCGACGCTCCCGCGGTAGCGGAGCCCCGCATCGGCCTCGAGCAGCGTGTGCGCCTCCTTCATGCGCGCATCGCCCTTGCCGGGCTCCTCCCCGATCGCGAGCAGGCCGCAGGTCGGCGCGTCGATGCGCAGCAGGTGCTCGGCGAAGGCGCTGCCGAGGTGCGCGAACTGGTGCAGCTGGAGCGCCGTGGTATCCATGTTGGCGCCCGCGTCGATCAGCACCGTCGGCCGCTCCGCGCCGGGCAGCACGGCTGCCAACCCAGGACGACTGACACCCCGCGCACGGCCGATGATCAACGCGGCGGCCGCGAGCGTGGCGCCGGAATGCCCGGCAGAGACCAGCGCGTGCGCCTCGCCCGCCCGGACGGCGCGTGCCGCGACGGCGATCGACGTGCCCTCGTCGCCCCGCACGAGCTCGGCGGGGTCGGCCGCCTGCGGGACGACACGTGGCGCATGGCGCACGACGATCCGAGGGTCTCCCGCGACGAGCGGCTGCAGCACAGCCTCATCGCCAACCAGCAGCACCGACAGGTGAGCGGACTCGACAGCCGTGCGAACACCCTCGACGATGGAGAGCGGCGCAGCGTCACCACCCATCGCGTCGACCGCGATGACGACGCCCACGGGCTACGCCAGAGGAGCGTTATCGACGATGTACCGCTTGCCGCGGTACGTTCCGCAGCTCGGGCACACACGGTGCGGCAGCTTCGGGGCCGAGCACACGGTGCAGGTCGCCACCATCGGGGAGGCGATCTTGTGCGTTGCGCGACGCTTGTCGCGGCGGGCCTTGGAAGTTTTCCGTTTGGGGACTGCCATAACGCGGAGCAGACTAGCGAACCCGACGCGCGGGTTGCGTCACTACCCCTCAGGCGCGTCGTCCACGAGCTGCTGGAGGGCGCCCCAGCGACTATCCGGCTCGGGCGGCGGGCACTGGCACGTGCCCGTGTTGAGGTCGGTGCCGCACGACGGGCACAGCCCCTGGCAGTCCTCCCGGCAGAGGATCTTGTGCGGCATCGACAGCACGATCGCGTCGGCCGCCCACGAACCGGCGTCGAGTTCCTCGCCCTGCAGGTAGTCGCAGACTTCCTCCGCCTCGGCTCCCGGCTCGGGATGATCCGCCTGATACTCGCGAGCATCGATGGCAACGGGCACGGAGGCCGACTCGAGGCAGCGATGGCAGGGACCGCTGATGATCGTCTGCAGCCGCAGGCGGAACAGGAGCCCCGACAGCGTGCGCGTGATGTCGAGCCGAGCGATCGGCGGCGAGAGCGGCCCCGCGTACTGGACGCCACCGAGCTCGAGCTGCGGGACGGCAACCGGCACCTCGACCGAACGCTCCGCACCCGGCTCGAGCCGGAGCTGCGAGAGATCGATCATGGCCGAGGCCGCCGTTCCGCGACTAGGTGGTGATCTCGGTGAACTGCGCCGAGCCGCCCGCGGTGCGCTCCGGCGAGGCACTGGCCAGCTGGCCCCGACCACGCTGCACGGCGCCGAGGAACTTGCCGAGGTTCGCCTCGAGCGTGCCGAGGATCTCGTCGGCGTAATCCTCCGCGCCAAGCCGGATCTCGCGCTCGCGATTGCGCGCGTTCTCGAGGATCTCCTGCGCCTGGCGCTCAGCCAGCCGCACGACCTCCTGCTGGCTCGCCTCGCGCTGCGCGATCTCGCGCGCCTCGACGACGATGCGCTCGGACTCGCGCTTGGCCTCGCCCAGCATCTCCTGGCGCTCCTTGACGATCCAGCGCGCCTGCTTGATCTCGTCGGGGATCGTCGCGCGCATCTGGTCGAGGATCTCCCAGATCTCCTCGCGATCGATGCGGACCTGATCCGTCAGCGGGACGGCTTTGGCGTTGTGGACCAGCTCGTCGAGCTTGTCAATGAGAACGAGGACATCCATGAAGACTCCTTCACATGCTACGTGACGTCGGATGGTCGTCGAACCAGCGGACGACACACGGTGGAACGAGATTCTCGACAGAACCGCCGAACGCGGCGATCTCGCGGACGCCGCTCGACGAGACGAACGACAGCGGACCCGAGGCGGCCAGGTAGACCGTCTCGATTTCCGCTGCAAGATGGTGGTTGAGCTGCTGCATCTGGAATTCCCACTCGAAGTCGGAGACCGCGCGGAGCCCCTTGACGAGCGCGCACGCGCCCTTGGCCCGCGCGAACTCGACGACGAGATCCGTGAACGTCTCCACGCTCACGTTCGGCACATCTGCCAAGGATTCTTGCAGGAGCGCCACCCGTTCGTCCGCCGGGATCAACGGTTCCTTGTGCTTCGGGCGCCGAACGACGCCCACGACGACGTGGTCGAACAGCGTCGAGGCACGCTTGATGATGTCGACGTGCCCGTACGTGACGGGGTCGTAGGACCCGGGGCAGATGGCGATGCGCTGGCTCATGCAGCCCCAAGGATGACGATCCGGGCGGCTGCGATGCGGCGGTTGTAGCGCTCGACGAGCCCGGGGACGTCAAATCCATCGCCCGCCGCGGTCTCCAGGACGACGCGCCCGCCCGGCGCGAGCGCCTGCGGCAGGAGGTCCGCGAGCGTGGCCGCCAGCTTCGGCACCGCCTCGTAAGGTGGGTCGACGATGATCAGCTCGAAGGTCTCCCCCGCGTCCACGAGACGCTTCAGCACGGTCATCGCGTTGGCCTTGTCGAGGCTCGATCGCTCGCGCTCGCCAAGCTCCGTCACGTTGGCCTTGATCGCCGCGAGCGCCTGCGCATCGCGCTCGACGAACCGGCAGTGCGCGGCGCCGCGCGACAGCGCTTCGAGTCCCATGGCCCCCGACCCGGCGAACAAGTCGAGCACGCGCGCGTCGACGACCACCGCGCCGAGCGACGAGAAGATCGCCTCGCGCGCGCGGTCGGAGGTCGGCCGGACGCCCTTCCCCGGCGGGACGACCAGGCGGCGCGACCGATGGTGGCCGGCGACGATGCGCATCTCAGGCCCGCCGAAGCGCCGCGATCAATTCCCCGAAACGCTCATCGGCGGCCTGCTCGAGGATCTCGTCGCCACCGTCGCGCAGCAGGCGCGCAGCGTCCTCGCGAGCCCGGTCGAGGAGGCGGCGATCACTATGCAGGCGCGCGTACCGCAGGTCTGTGCGGCCGCTCTGGGCCTCGCCGAGCAGGCGACCCTCGCCACGCATCTCGAGGTCGATCTCGGCGAGCGCGAAGCCGCTCGTGTGCTTGACCAGTGCCTCGAGACGTGCCCGGCCATCCGGCGTCGGCTCCGCCGAGCTGTAGAGCAGGCAGTACGACTGCTGGTCGCCACGCCCGACACGGCCACGCAGCTGGTGCAGCTGCGCGAGACCGAAGCGGTCGGCATCCTCGACCACCATCACCGAGGCGTTCGGGACGTCGACGCCGACCTCGATCACCGTCGTCGCCACGAGCACGTCGATCTTCCCGGCGGCGAACTCGGCCATCACGCGCTGGCGATCGGCCGCGGGCAGTTGTCCATGCGCACACGCGACGCGTACGCCGGACAGCGGTCCGACCGCGAGCCGCGCAGCCTCCTCCTCGGCGGCACGCGCCTCGACCTCCGGGTTCTCCTCGACCAGCGCGCACACCACGTAGGCCTGCCGACCCGCCTGCACCTGCTCGACGATCCAGCGGTAGCCGTCCTCGCGCTTCGCCTCCGGCACGATGCTCGTCTTGATCTCCTTGCGCCCGGGCGGCAGCTCGTCGATGACGGTCAGGTCGAGATCTCCGAACGCCGTCAGCGCGAGCGAGCGTGGAATCGGCGTCGCGGTCATGTGGAGCACATGCGGGACGGGTCCGTCACCGCGGGTGAGCTTGGCGCGCTGTGCGACGCCGAATCGGTGCTGCTCATCCACGACCAGGACACGCAGATCGGGGAACTCGGTGTGCAGCAGCGCATGCGTCCCGATGGCGATCAGCGGCTGGCCAGCCGCGATGCGAGCTCGGCGAGCACGGCGCTCCTTCTCGGGGACATCGCCCGAGAGATACGCGACCTCGATGCCGAGCGGCTCGAGCAGGCGCTCCGCGCCGCGCAGATGCTGGAGGGCGAGGACCTCCGTCGGCGCCATCAACGCGCCCTGGCCACCCCGCTCGACGGCGCGCACGAGCGCGGCGAACGCGACGACGGTCTTGCCGGAGCCGACGTCGCCCTCCAGCAGACGCTGCATCGGCTGCTCGGCGTCGAGGTCGCGGTCGATCGCGGCGAGCGCGCCCTCCTGCGCCCGCGTCAGCGCAAACGGCAGCGCCGCGCGGAAGCGCTGCGACAGCGCATCCGGCCCTCCCAACGGCAGCGCCCCGCCGCGATCGTCGGCCTCGCGACGATGGCGCAGCAATGCGAGCTGGAGCAGCAGGAGCTCCTCGTAGGCGAGACGACGACGCGCCGTCTGGAAGGCGTTGCGCGTGCGCGGCTGATGCCCCGCCTTGAGGGCATCGCGGCGCAACGGCAGGCGATGGCGCAGCCGCAGCTCGACCGGAACGGGATCGGCCACGCCGTCGATCAGATCGACGAGCGCCTCGTTGACGAGGCTGCGCAGCGCCCCCGTCGAGATCTGGCTGGACGCGTGGTAGACCGGAATCAGCCCCGCACCGATCGTCGAGCCGTCCGGATCGTCGAGCACCTCGTGGCTGCGGACCGTCACCTCCGCACCGCGCGCACCCACCTTCAACACACCACGCGCCACGAGACGAGTGCCCGGCTCGAGCGTGCGCGCCAGGTGCCGCTGATTGAACCACGTCAGCGCCACCTCGCCGGTGTCATCGCTGAGGCGGGTCTGCAGGATCCGCAGACCTCGCCGGCGCGTCGGTCGCTCGGTGATCGAGCCGATGCGGCCGATCACCGTGACCTCCTCGTCGCCGCCGAGGATGGCCTCGGCGATCGTCTGCTGCGCGGTCAGATCCTCGAACCGGAAGGGCAGCTCGTCGATCAGGTCGCCACGGGTCTCCACGCCCAGCGCACGCAGCGCCGCGACGCGTTTGGCGGGTCCGGTGATCGGCTGGCCCAGGGCGAACGGCCGCGGCGCGGTGCGCGTGCGCGGCGGCGTCGCAGCATCCTCGACTCCGGGAAAGGGGGCCAGCACGAGCCGCATTGTCGCGGACGAGCCCTCGGGCGTGGATCTGCCAGACTCGCGGCATGCCACGCGCCATCGCAGTCGACTGGTCGGGAGCAGTGACGGGCGAGCGCGCGAAGCTGTGGATCGCCGAAGCCGTCGACGGCGAGCTGCAGACGCTGGAGAGCGGCCGCACACGCGGCGAGGCGATCAGCTGGGTCTGCGAGCGTCGTGCCGCCGTCCCATCCTGCGTGGCCGGCTTCGACTTCTCGTTCTCGCTGCCCGCGTGGTTCCTCGACCAGCAGGGCTGCGGCACGATCGATGAGGTCTGGGCTTGCGTGGCGGAGCGCGGCGAGGACTGGCTGCGCGAGTGCCCCGTGCCGTTCTGGGGACGGCCTGGACACAAGCGCGGTACCGAGCCGCAACTGCGCGGCTGCGAGGAGGGCTGGAACGTCCGCGGGATCGTGCCCAAGAGCGTCTTCCAGATCGGCGGGGCGGGCGCGGTCGGCACGGGCACGCTGCGCGGCATCCCCTTCCTCCCCGCCCTGCGCGCGGCCGGCTGGTCGATCTGGCCGTACGACGACCCGGCCGACCACGTGGCCGCCGAGATCTGGACGCGGCTGCTGACCGGCCCGGTCGCCAAGTCGTCTGCTGACGGACGGCGCGACTGGCTGCGCGCGAACGCCTCCCTGCGCGGCCGCCTGCTGCGCGCCGCCGGCGACTCGGAGGATGCCTTCGACGCGGCCGCCTGCGCCATCGTCCTCTCGCGCTGCGACGACCTCGACTCGACACTGCGCACCCCGCAGACGGGCGACCCGCGCGAGGGCGCCATGCTCGTGCCGCCGAGCGTGCTCGACCGCTAGATCTGTCCTACGCTTCCCGCATGGACATCGGGGAAGAGCGCGAGCGGATCATCGTGGAGCCGGCGACGTCGCCGATTCCCCGCGAGACGCCTGCGCCGGAACGCATGCCGGAGCCCAAGCCGGAGCCCGTGCGCGAGCCCGACGCCGAGCCCGTCCCCGCATGACCGACCCCGACTTCGTCGTCCCCGATCTCGTCGAGCCGGTCATCGGCTACCGCTCGTGGACGGTCCGCGTGCACCCTTCCGGCGAGCCGCGCCTCTGCTCGCCGTTTCGCCGCTCGATCTGGGAGCCACGTCGTCCCGAGACGGCGCGCTGCGGCATCGGCGACTGGTCTTCCCCGCTCGCCGTCCGTCCCGTCTCGCAGGCGCCGCGCGGCCACGAGGCACCCGCCGACGGCTGCACCTGCGGCGTCCACGCCTGGGCGTCCGAGGGCACGATGCTGCTCGACACCGCCGACACGCGAGGCCTGCGCGCTGTCTCCGGCGCCGTCGCGCTCTGGGGCGCGGTGCTGCGCCACGACAAGGGCTGGCGCGCCAGCCTCGCCTACCCGCATGCCCTCCGCGTGCACACCGCGACAACCGATGATCTCTGCTTCGTCTTCAGCTGGGAGACCGGGCAGTTGCGGGCCGCACCGGCCGAGGAACTGGCCGGCCTGCTGAGCGAGACATACGGCGTGCCCGTGATCATCGACGCGG
>JBILWG010000011.1:0-28343 GCA_044369995.1 Gaiellales bacterium
CCGCCAGGAGATCACATGAGCAAGGGCTACAGCCTTCCCCTCTCCCCCACCGGCCGCGCGAGCCTCGTGCCGTCGCCGCCGTGGCACTACGTCGGCGACTTCGTCGTCGTCGACTACTGGGCCGATCCCGCCGCCGTCGCGGCGGTGCTGCCCCCCGGCATGGAGCCGTACGCGGCCGATCCGGGTCGTGCCGCGGTGATCTTCGCCGACTGGCAGTCGTGCACGACCGACCAGAACGAGCTGATCGATCCCGCGCGCAGCCAGTACAAGGAGGCGTTCATCGTCGTCAACGCCATGCTCGGCGACGAGCACGTCACGACGTGCCCCTACATCTGGGTGGACCGCGACTTCGCGCTCGTGCGCGGCTGGATCCAGGGCTTCCCGAAGAAGCTCGGCTCGGTGTGGATGACGCGCACGTTCGGCCTCGGCACGCTCGCGGATCCCGCGATCGCCGCCGGCTCCACGTTCGGCTGCACGATGGCCGCCAACGACCGCCGGCTGATCGAGGCGACCCTCACGCTGACCGGCGAGAGCGAGGGCGGCCCCGAGCACAACGCGCCGCCGCTCGTCAACCGCCGCCACTTCCCGCAGCTCGCCGAGGGCACGCACGATACGCCGGCCATCCACGAGCTCGTGCGCGCCAAGTCGTTCGACCGCTCGATCTCCGCGATCTGGGAGGGCGACGCCACACTGTCGTTCGGCGACGCACCCAACGAGGAGCACCTGGCGCTCGCACCGGTCAAGGTCGGCAAGGGGTACCGCTTCACCTTCGCCTACTCGGTGGATGATCTCGAGACGATCGCGGATCTGCGGGGCGAGGCGTGAGCCACCGCGTCGAGATCCACGGGCATACGGTCTCGCCCGAGCATTACATCGACGGTCAGCGCGTGGGCAGCTCGACGACGTTCGAGGATCGGTCGCCGATCGACGGCTCGCTGCTGGCCGAGGTGTGTCGCGGCGACGCCGGTACCGCCGACGCGGCGATCGCGGCCGCCGTGCGCGCCTTCCCCGCCTGGGCGGCGCTCGGTCCGGAGGGCCGCGCGCCGTACCTGCACCGCCTCGCCGAGCTGATCGACGAGCACGTCGACCACATCGCCGAGGTCGAGTGCTGGGACATGGCGATGCTGGAGCGCTCGCTCAAGGCCCGCGTGATCGGCCGTGGCGCGCGCAACTTCCGCGCCTACGCCGACCTCGCCTGCGCGTACGAGGAGCGCGTCTGGAAGTCGAACGGCACCACCAATCGCGTCGTGCGGAATCCGAGCGGCCCGGCCGTGGTGATCACCCCGTGGAACGCGCCGTTCATGCTCTCGACGTGGAAGTGCGCGCCCGCGCTCGCCGCAGGCTGCACCGTCGTGCTCAAGCCCGCCGAGTGGTCGCCGCTGTCGTGCTCCATGCTCTTCGACCTCGTCGACAACGCCGGCTTCCCACCGGGCGTGTTCAACCTCGTGCAGGGCATCGGCGAGGAGGTCGGCGTGGCGCTGACGACGGACCGCCGCGTGCGGCGCCTCAGCTTCACGGGCTCGCCCGAGACCGCGCGCCACATCGGCCGCGCCGGTGCCGAGAACATCGTGCCCTTCACCGCCGAGCTCGGCGGCAAGAACCCGTTCATCGTGTTCGCCGATGCCGATCTCGACGCCGCAGCGGCCAAGGCCGCGCTCCAGTACGACGACGCCGGCCAGGTCTGCCTGTCGGGCACTCGGCTGATCGTCGAGGAGTCGGTCGTCGACGACTTCCTCCAGCGGTTCAACGCCAACGTCGATGCGCAGGTGCTGGGCGATCCGCACGACGACGCGACGACGATCAGCCCGCTGATCCACCCCGATCACCTGGCGCGCGTCGCCGGCTTCGTCGAGCGCGCCCGTGCCAATGGCGACGAGGTCCTGCGCGGCGGCAAGGTGTCGGACCTCGGCGGCAACTGGTACGAGCAGACGCTGATCCGCCCGCAGTCGAACGACAGCGAGATCGTGCAGCACGAGGTCTTCGGGCCCGTCCTGACGATCCAGACGTTCACGACCGAGGAGGAGGCCATCGCGCTCGCCAACTCGACCGAGTACGGCCTGTCGGGCATCCTCTTCACGTCCGACGCCGAGCGCGCCGACCGCATCGGCCGCACGGTCCGCGCCGGCACGTTCTGGGTCAACTGCTTCCTGGTGCGCGACCTCACCGCCCCCTTCGGCGGCGCGGGCATCAGCGGCATCGGCCGCGAGGGCGGTGACTACGCGCTCGACTTCTACTCGGACCTCAAGACGCTCCAGATCCTGGAGGACTCCGTCTCCTGACCGCGTCGCGCTGGCTAACGCAAGGTCAACCGGAGGCCGGCCTCTGTCAGCATCGTGCGCTCCATCCCGTCGAGCAACTGGTCCGCGGCCTCCCAGGCACAGAGCCCGTCGAGCGCGATGCCCGCGAAGCCGTGCACGGTCGACCAGACCACGAGGTCGAGACCGGGACGCGACCCCGGACGCAGCAGCCCGCGATCGTCAAGGTCGTCGAGGATCGTGTTGAGCATGGCGTAGGCGTCGGAGTGCCTTGTGTCGCCAGCCGCGACCTTCAGGTACGGTCCGAAGGCGTGACGAAACAGCTCGGGATCGTCGTGGGCGAAGCCGATGTAGGCAGTCGCGATTGCCCGCAGGCGATCGATTGCGGCCGCGTCGTCGTCACCCCCGCCCGCGGCCGCTGCGCCGACCCTCCGGTCGAGCTCCGCCTGGCCGCGCAGTGCCACCGCTGTGAGCAGCGCACCCTTGTCGGTGAAGTGGTTGTAGGCCGCACTGGGTGAAACACCCACCACGTGCGCGACGCCTCGCAGCGTGACGCGCTCCGCGCCGCGCGCGCGAACCTCCCCCACGGCGACGTCGACGAACGCATCGGCGAGAGCGCCGTGGTGGTAGCCGGTGCGACTCACGCCACGTATCTTGACACCGTTCACATCCGTCTGCGATAGTCGCAATATGAACAACGTTCACAACACTGCCGCACCCTCCCTGATCGCCCGCTGGGCCCGCTTCGTCGTGCGCCGCCGCCGCGCCGTACTGGCCACCTACGTCGTCGCCCTCATTGCCTTCGCCGCGATCGGAGCCGGCGTGTTCGCGAACCTGCAGTCCGAGGGGTACGACGACCCCGGCAGCGAGGCCGGGCAGACGCGCGCCACGCTCGAGCAGCACTTTGGCGTCGTCGACCCCATCGCAGTCCTCACCATCGAGACCCCCGCCGGTGTCGACGACCCGACCGAAGCGGCCGAGGCCGCCGCGCTCGTCGAGAAGGTCACCGCGACGAGCGGCGTCGAGCGCGTCATCTCCTACTGGACGAGCGGCCAGCCCGCACCACTGCGGAGCGCAGACGGTACCGCCGGCCTCGCGCTCGTCTACGCCGAACCGGCCGCAGACGGCGAGGCACTCAGTGCCGATTTGGCCGATCGTCTCGGTGACGGAGCGGCAGATCTCCAGGTTTCCTTCAGCGGCTTCGGCCCCGCCGCGAACGCGATCAACACGACGATCTCCTCCGACCTGGCGCGTGCGGAGGCGATCGCGATTCCCATCGTGCTGATCCTGCTGCTGCTCGTGTTCGGATCCGTGGTGTCTGCTGGTCTGCCATTCCTCGTCGCGGCATTCGCCACGGTCGGCAGCTTCTTCCTGCTCTACCTCGCCACCCTGACGACCGATGTCTCGATCTTCGCTCTCAACCTCGTCACCGCGCTTGGCCTCGCACTCGGCGTGGATTACGCACTGCTGATGATCAGCCGTTTCCGGGAGGAACTGGCGCGCACGGAGACGACGGAGGAGGCTGTCGTCTCGATGATGGGTACGGCAGGACGCACTGTGCTCATCTCCGGGGCGACCGTTGCGATCACGCTTGCCGCGCTGGTCGTGTTTCCCCTCTACTTCCTCCAGTCGTTCGCCTACGCCGGAGTCGCCGTCAGCCTGATGGCGGTGCTCGGCGCCTTCACGGGGCTCCCCGCCCTCCTCGCGATGCTCGGTCCGCGCGTGAACCGCCTGAAAGTCCGTCGTGGTGACCTTGCACCGAAGGACGAAGGCGCGTGGGCCCGCGTGGCCCGTACCGTGATGCGTCGCCCCTGGCCCTTCCTCGTCGTCTCTGCCGCACTTCTGCTGCTGCTCGCGATCCCAGCGCTGCGCGTGGTTCCGGGCGAGGTCGATGACCGCGTCCTGCCACCGGACAACCCCACCGCAATGGCCAGCCAGGATGTCCGCGATCGCTTCCCGGGCGAGGAGGCGACGCCGTTCGAGATCGTCCTCGACGGTGTTGACCCAGCGGCTATCGGCACGTACGCGGAGACCGTCGCCGCTCTCCCCGGCATCGTGCGCGTCGAGACACCGGACGCCATCATCGCGAACGGGGACTCGACGCCCAATCCGCGCGGCGCGGAACTCGTCGCCGGCGACCTCACCCGCCTGACCGCCATCGGCGATCAGCCCTTCGGCGATCGGGCGGCAATTCGCACGCTCGACGCCATCCGCGCGCTGCCGGCCCCAGCCGAGAACGTCCGTGTGGGCGGCGCCACCGCGAGCTTCGCCGATGCCAACGACGCCGTCATTTCGCGGCTGTGGATCGTCGCGCTGTGGGTCGGCCTCGCAACGGTGATCGTGATCTTCCTGTACACGGGCAGCGTTCTGATCCCGCTCAAGGCGATCCTGCTGAATCTGCTTGGCCTAGCCGCCACCCTCGGTCTGCTCGTCTGGGTGTTCCAAGATGGCCATCTGGGTTGGCTGGTTGGCGACTTCACGCCGACGGGGACGGTGGATCTCGGCACGATGGTCATCGTCGCGATCGTGGCCTTCGCGCTGTCCACCGACTACGAACTGTTTCTCCTGTCGCGCATCAAGGAGGAACACGACGCGGGTCGACCGACGAATGAAGCCGTGGCGCTGGGTCTCCAGCGCACCGGTCGCATCATCACCGCCGCTGCTCTTCTGATCGCAATCGTCTTCATCGCCTTTGTCTCGAGTGGCGTCACGAACATCAAGCAGCTTGGCCTCGGTGCCGCCTTCGCGATCCTGATCGACGCGACCCTGATTCGCGGGATTCTCGTGCCGGCACTCATGCGCATCGCCGGTGGGGCAAACTGGTGGGCACCGGACTGGCTTCGTCGGATCCACCGGCGCATCGGCCTGTCCGATGGCTAGGCAGGCACGGGCGACGCGAGGATGTGCTCGCGTGTCAGCCGTTCGGCCAGCTCGGCATCGCCTGCGGTGATCGCATCGAGGATCGCCTGATGCGGCTCGGCGTAATGCCGGGCCGCCTCGGCATCGGCCGTCTGCGCATCGAAGATGACGGTTCCGACCGCCTGAACCCACAGCGACTCGGCAAAGCGGTCGAGGTGCGGATTGCCGGCCGAGTGCACCAACGCGAGGTGGAAGGACCGGTTCGCCGCGAAGCCGCGATCGCTGCCCGCGCGCTGCTCGGCGATCGCCGCGGCCATGGCCTTGAGCGCCTCGCGGTTGCGCACCTCGGCCCCCAGACGGGCGGCCGCGGGCTCGAGCACCAGCCGCGCCTCCCAGAAGCGCACCTGCGACTCGCGACTCAGCGCCGTGACGACGGCGCCGCGATTCGGCTCCAGCTCGACAAGGCCATCCGCGGCCAGAAGCCGCATCGCCTCGCGCAGCGGCGTGCGCGAGATCCCGAGCTCCTCCGCGAGGAGCTCCTGGCGCAGGCGCGTCCCGGGTGGCAGCTCGCCGGTGCGGATGCGCTCGCGCAGGATGTCGCAGGTCTGCTCGACCATGCTGGGCGCGACGACGCGGGACTTGGGCATAGGCAGAGGCTACCGCGTGACGCTACGGCTGCAGGCGGGTGCGCACCCACGCACTGCCGTCGCGCTCGTAGCGCAGGCGATCGTGCATGCGCCCGATGCGGCCCTGCCAGAACTCCATCGCCGTCGGCGTGATGCGGTACCCGCCCCACCACGGGGGGACGGGGATGTCCTCGCCGGGATGGGCGGCGTCGGCATCGACGAAGCGCTGCTCGAGCGCCGGGCGATCGGCGATCGGCTCGGACTGGTGCGACGCCCACGCACCGATGCGGCTCTCGCGCGGCCGCGTCGCGAAGTAGGCCGCGGTGTCCTCGTCGCTCGTCAGCGAGACAGCGCCCTCGATGCGCACCTGGCGCTCGAGCGGCTCCCACCAGAACACGAGCGAAGCGAACGGGTTCGCGGCGAGCTCGCGCCCCTTGCGACCATCGCGGTTCGTGTAGAAGACGAACGAGCCGTCGTCCTCCACCTCCTTCAGCAGCACCATGCGGGCCGCCGGGCGGCCGTCGGCGCCGATCGTGGCGAGGGTCATCGCATTCGGCTCGAGAATGGCGCCCGACTCGCGCGCCGTCTCGATCCACGTCATGAAGAACGCCACCGGGTCGGTTCCCGCCGCCGTCTCGGCCAGCTCGCCGTGGCGATACGCCACGCGCATCTCACGAAACGCCATTGTCTTCCCCTTCCACTCGAGAACGTTCCTCCACCAGGTTGATCACCCGCAACGCCGACTCCTCGACCGCGAGGTTCGACACGTCGATGACCGGACAGCCGAGCTTGCGGAAGATGCGCGTGCAGTCGTCGATCTCCTCGAGGATCTTCGCCAGGTCCGCGTAGTTGTCGCGTGCGCGACCGCCCATCGCCCGCAGCCGTCGCCCGCGGATGCGCTGCAGCCGCTCGGGATCGATCGTGAGGCCGACGACCTTCGCACGATCGACCCGGAAGAGCTGGGCCGGCGGCTCCACGCCCGGCACGAGCGGAGTGTTCGCCGTCTTGTAGCCGAGGTACCCGAGGTACATCGAAAGCGGCGTCTTGCCCGTGCGTGACACGCCCACGATCACGATGTCGGCCTCGTCGAGCCCCTCGCCGGACAGTCCGTCATCGTGCTTCACCGCGAACTCCATCGCGGCCACGCGCTGGAAGTAGTCGATCTCGAGCGCCACCGGCCGACCGGGGACCAGCTCGGCCTCGTCGCCCGAGGCCTGCTGCAGTGCCTCGAGGGGCGCGCCGAGGAGATCGCATGACGGCAGGCCGTGCCGCTCGCAGAGCTCGGTGGCCTGCTGGCGGAGGTCGCGGTCGATCAGCGTGAAGAAGACCGCCACGCGCGTCTGTCCGCTGAGCTTCGCGAAGACGCTCTGGAGTCCGGTCACGGTCGTGATGCGCGGGTGGCGCACGATGCTGACCGGCGAGGTGGAGAACTGCGCCTGCACGGCCCGTGCCACACGCGAAGCCGTGTCGCCCGTCGAGTCCGAGATGATGTGGATCTCGACCGGCGCGTCGCTCATCGCTGCAGCTGTGTCAGATCGCCGACGGGTGCACACGCGCCCAGCGCGTCGCGCAGGAGCCGTACGCGGTTGGCACGCACCTGCGGATCGTCGGCGAGCACCATCACGCCGTCGAAGAACGCATCCACGGACGGTGCCAGCTCGGCCGCGATCCGCAGCGCCGCCGCGGCATCCTGCTCCGCCGCGACGCGCGGACCGATTGCCGCGATGGCCTCGGCCAGCGCAGCCTCGGCCTGCTCTTGGAACAGGCTGGGATCGAGCGATGCCGCGGCCTGCTCCTTCTCTGCAATGCGACTGCAGCGCGTGACCGCGGCGTGCGTCGCAGCCAGCTCGGGTGTCTCGGCGGCGGCGTGCAGGGCACGAGCAACGGCCGCGTGACGGGCAGGATCGACGCTGCGCGCTCCGCGCGCGGCCCGCTGGACATCGACGGGCACGCCGCTCTCGCCCAGCGCCTGATCCACGCGATCGAGGATGAACGGCACGACGATCTCCTGCGTGGCCTCGAGATCCAGTTCGAGATCGGCGCTCTGGCCGACGAGCAGCGCATGCGCCTGGGCGACGAGGCGCGGCAGATCGAGCGTGAGCCCATAGCGCGACTGGATCTCGACGATACCGGCAGCGGCGCGGCGCAGCGCGTACGGATCGCGCGAGCCGGTCGGGCGCTCCCCGATCGCCACCACGCCGACGAGCTGATCGAACCGATCGGCAAGCGCCAGCAGGGCGCCGGGCACGGTCTCGGGCAGCGGACGCCCCGCGCCATCGGGCTGGTACTGCTCGCGGATGGCGATGGCGACACCCTCGGGCTTGCCGGCGGCACGGGCGTACTCCATCCCCGTCTCGCCCTGCAGCTCGGCGAACTCGCCGACCAGCGTGGAAGCGAGATCGGCCTTGGCGAGACGGGCCGCCTCCACCGCGTGCGCACGATCGTCGCCCGCAATGTCGGCGTCGTCGGCGAGCACCTCGACGAGCGCCATCAGCCGCGCAGTGCGATCCGCGAGGGTGCCGAGGCGCTGGTGGAAGGTGATGCGATCGAGTTCCTCCGCCATCGCCTCAATGCCGCGCGCGCGGTCCTTCCCGAGCGAGAAGACCGCGTCGTCGAGACGCCCCGCCAGCACGCGCTCGTTGCCAGCACGCACAGTGGCGTCGGCGTCGGGATGGGAGTTGACGACCGTCAGGAAGGCGGGGCGCAGCGTGCCCGTGGCACCGCGCAGCGGCAGGTAGCGCTGGTGCGACTGCATCGCGGTGATCAGCACGCGCTCGGGCAAGGCGAGATGGCGCTCGCTGATGGCACCGTCGAGCACGCGCGGCCACTCGACGAGGTAGACGACCTCGTTGAGCACGTTGGCCGGGTCCTCCCACGTCGCGTCGTGCGCCTTCGCGCTGGACAGGAGCAGCGCCTCGATCACCTCGCGTCGATCCGCGGTGCGGACGGCGACGCCGGCGCCGCCGAGATCGACCGCCCAGTCATCGACGCAGATCACTTCGAACTCGGGTCGGAGCAGACGATGCCCGCGGGTGATGCGCCCACTCGGCACGCCCTGCACCTCGGCGGTCAGCACCGCGTCGCCGTGCATGACGATGAGCGTGCGAATCGGACGCGAGAAGCGCAGCGCGCCGGTGCCCCAGCGCATGTTCTTCGGCATCTGCAGGCCCTCGATCAGCCCGTCGACGAGCGCCTGCGCGTGCGCAGCCAGCGGCTCGGCGGGCGACGTGACCGTGGCGGTGAGCAGTCCGTCTCGCACCTCGAGCTGATCGGGCGTGAGGCCGTGCTTGCGCGCGAAGCCCTCCGCCGCCTTGGTCCAGGCGCCCGTGTCGTCCTTGGCGGCCTTCTCCGGCGGACCGGTGTGCGTGACGGTCTCGGCCGGCGCCTCGGCGGGCACGCCCTCCGCGATCACCGCGATGCGGCGCGGCGTGACGAACGTCTCGACGGAGGTCGGCGCCAGGCGGCGCTCGGTCAGCAGCTTCTCGATCGTCGGGCCGGCCTCGCGCTCGGCGACACGGCAGGCGTTGGCCGGCAGCTCCTCGCAGCCGAGCTCGATCAGCAGGGACGCAGTCACGAGAGCTCCAGCCCCAGGTACGCGTGCGAGACGGCGCGCGCGAGGGCACGGACGCGGCCGATGTAGGCGACGCGTTCCGTCACCGAGATCGCGCCGCGCGCGTCGAGCTGGTTGAAGGCGTGCGAGCACTTGAGGACCTGGTCGTACGCCGGCACCGGCAGCCCCGCGTCGAGGCAGCGGCCGCACTCGGCCTCGTGATGGTCGAACGCGTGCACCAGCCCGGCGACGTCGGCGACCTCGAAGTTGTACGCACTCCACTCGCGCTCGCCGCGGGCGTGCACATCGGCGTAGGTGATGCCGGGCGCCCACTGGAGGTCCCAGCACGAGTCGACGCCCTGCAGGTACATCGCGAGGCGCTCGAGCCCGTACGTGATCTCGACGGAGATCGGATCGCAGTCGATGCCGCCGGCCTGCTGGAAGTACGTGAACTGCGTGACCTCCATGCCGTCGAGCCACACCTCCCAGCCCGTGCCCCACGCGCCGAGCGTCGGCGCCTCCCAGTTGTCCTCGACGAAACGGATGTCGTGCGCGATCGCCTCGATGCCGATCGCCGCGAGCGAGCGGAGGTACGACTCCTGGATATCGGCCGGCGAGGGCTTGATCAGCACCTGGAACTGGTAGTAGTGCTGGAGGCGATACGGATTCTCGGCGTAGCGGCCGTCCGTCGGGCGGATGCTCGGCTCGACGTACGCCGTCGACCACGGGTCGGGACCGAGGCAGCGCAGGATCGTGGCGGGGTTCATCGTGCCCGCGCCGACCTCCGTGTGGTACGGCTGCACGATGGCGCAGCCCTCGGCAGCCCAGAACGCCTGCAGACGCAGGATCAGATCCTGAAAGGTCTTGGCTGCGGCATCCGTCTGCACGAGGGAAGGCTACCGACTCCCGTCCTCCGGACGCCCCGCCGGAAGCGGGGATACCCTGAGGCGGTGCACCGTGCCCGCCTGATCCTGCCGTTTGCCGCGCTGCTCCTGCTCGGCCTGTTCGCGTCGGGCGCCGGCGCGCTGACCCTCTCGACAACGGCGACGGGCCTCCGGGACGCGACGGTACTGGCGTTCCGACCGGGCAATCTCAACCCGGTCGTGGCGCAGCGCAACGGCGTGATCTCCGCCGTCGTGAAGGGCAAGGTGAGAAAGCTGGCGGACCTCACCGATCGCGTCGGGCAGTCCGGCGCCGAACGGGGACTGCTGGGTCTCGCGTATAGCCCGGGCTACCGCGAGAACGGCTTCGTCTTCGTGGCGTACACCGACGCCGCCGGCGACACGCAGATCGTGCGCTTCACGAGGGGCCGCTACGACCACTTCCTGAAGGGGACGGCCACGACGCTCCTCTCCATCCGCCAGCCCTACGCCAACCACAATGGCGGGCAGCTGGCCTTCGGACCCGACGGCTTCCTGTACATCGGCATGGGCGATGGCGGGGCCGGTGGCGATCCGGGCAACCGTGCGCAGAACCCCTTCTCCCTGCTCGGCAAGCTCCTGCGCATCGACGTGAACGCCGGCAGCCCGTACGCGATCCCCGCGTCGAACCCCTTCGCGGATGGCGTGGCGGGCGATCCGACGGTGTGGGCGATGGGTGTGCGCAATCCCCGCTTCTCCTTCGATGCCCGCACCGGCAGCCTGTGGCTGGTCGACTCGAGCCAGACCATCAACCAGGAGGTCAACTGGGTCGCGAACCCGGCTCCGCTGCTGCCGAACTTCGGCTGGAGCGCCTTCGACGGCACGGCCAACTACAAGCCGCAGCCGACGCCGGGCACGCTCGTGACGCCGCTCGTCAGCTACGGCAAGGTCTACGGCTGCGCGCCCGTGGCCGGCAACATCTACCGCGGCAAGACGATTCGCAGGCTGCGCAACACC
This sequence comes from Gaiellales bacterium, assembly GCA_044369995.1. Lineage (GTDB taxonomy): Bacteria > Actinomycetota > Thermoleophilia > Gaiellales > F1-60-MAGs149 > F1-60-MAGs149. The sequence continues at coordinate 11,168 of JBILWG010000011.1, forward strand.
TACGTCTTCGGCGACGCGTGCAGCGGACGCATCCTGACGGTGCTGCGCAAGACCCCCAAGCTGGTCGATTCGGGCCTGCGGGTGCCGCGCCTGACGGCGATCGGACAGGATGAGACCGGCGAGCTGTGGCTGGTCAGCCGGCAGGGTCAGCTGTCGAAGCTGGTCCCGTAGCACCCTGCCCGAGCAGCGTGAGTCGCACATCGCCATGCTCCTGCGCCGTGGCGCGACACAGGCGCGCAACGGCGGCGCGTGGCGCGGCCGGCATGTCGAGCAGCACACCGAGCGGCTCTGCGATGAGACGCGCCGTCGCCGTCGCCGTCGCCTGATCCAACGGCAGCCCGCTGCCGCACGCACCGCAGAAGGCGCAGCCGGCGGCCGCGTCGTAGACCTCGACCGCACCGCCGCAGGCGACGCAGGCGGCGACCTCCGGTCGCCAGCCGGCGAGAGCCAGCAGCTTGAGGACGAAGGCCAGCGTCACCACGTCGGCACCGCCCCGCACGTCATCGCCGAGCGGCTCGGTCATCGCAACGAGGTACCGTGCGAGCCCCTCGTAGAGGCGCGGGTCCGGCTCGGGCTCGGGGAACAGCCGCACGACGGCCTCGATGCCACCGGTCGCGGCCAGCGCCCGTACGGGATCGCGCCGCAGATCGTCTCCCGACCAGAGCACGTGCGCGCCCGTGATGGTCGCGAGATCGCCCTTGCCGGGCTGGATCATCGCCTCGAGGCGCGTCATCGGCTCGAGGCGCGCACCGAGCTTCGCGGTGGTCTTGCGCGCGCCCTTGGCGATCACGTTGACGCGTCCGTGGTTCGGGGTGAGCAGGTGCACCACGCGGTCCGCCTCGCCCGTGCGGAAGCTCCGCAGGACGATCGCCTCAGCCGCGTAGGCGGTTGCCACCGGACGCTAGTCCTGGACGAGCGGGAGCAGCTCGCCGGCGCGATCCAGCGCGGCGATGTCGTCGTAGCCGCCGATCGGCTCGCCGTCGACCATGATCTGCGGGATCGTCATGCGCCCCGTCATCTCCACGAGCTTCTCGCGGAAGCCGGGAATGCGATCGACGTTGATCTCCTCGTACTCGATCCCACGGGAGTCGAGCAGCGCCTTCGCGCGCATGCAGAAGGGACACCAATCAGCGGAATAGAACTCGACCTTTTTCACACCTGCTCCAACGTGGACGAGGGGCGCCGCATTCCCCGGGGACGTCGCGGCTTGGGTTGGCAGACCGGACAGATGTGCGTGCCACGGCCCGCGCAGCGGGTCTTGATGATCTCCGTGCCGCACTCTACGCAGGGCTCCCCGTCGCGGCCGTAGACACGGAAGCGCTCCTGCATGGAGCCGTAGCCGCCGTCGGGCGACCGGAAGTCGCGAATCGACGAGCCCTGCGCGCGGATGCCGTCCTCGAGCGCGGTGCGCACCGTCTCGGCGAGACGATCGCACTGGACGCGCGTGAGGCGCCCGGCGGGCCGGTCGGGATGGATGCCGGCGGCGTTGAGCGCCTCGTCGGCGTAGATGTTGCCAACGCCTGCCACCAGACGCTGGTCGAGGAGCAGCGCCTTGACCGGTGCCTGTCGGCCCTTGAAGGCGCCCTGCAGGACGGCGCCGTCGAAGCCGGCATCGATCGGCTCGGGCCCCAGGCGCGCGGCGAGGTAGGCGTCGGCATCGGCGTTGGCGAGCAGATCCCAGGTGCCGAAGCGCCGAGCATCGGCATAGACGACCGTCGTGCCGTCGGCGAGCGTGAGCACGGCCCGGGTGTGCGCCGGCTCATCGCCAGCCGGCACCAGCCAGTTGCCCGTCATGCGCAGGTGCGAGATCAGCGTCTCGTCGTCGTCGATGCGCAGCAGCAGGTACTTCCCGCGACGATCCAGCGTGCGGATCGTGCGCCCGGCCAGACGCTGCTCCACGCGGCGTGCATCGTCGCGGCCGACGAGCCTCTCGTCGCGCACCTCCACGCTGCCGATGGTCTTCCCCTCCACGTGCGGCAGCAGCCGGCGGCGGACGGTCTCGACCTCGGGCAGCTCGGGCATGCCCCCAGCCTAGCCGGGCGCGTCTACGGGCCGGGCTTGGCGACGGCAATGGCCGCCTCGATCGTGGGGACGAGCATCGAGAGCGCGCGTACCTGCGCGGACTCTGCGTCTACGCGGCCCGAGCGCGCGGATGCGCAGACAGGAACGTCTCGCGCAGGTGCGTGCCTGCGACGTGCGTGTAGATCGCCGTGGTGGCGATGCGCTGGTGCCCGAGGAGCTCCTGCACCGTGCGCAGGTCGCAGCCGCCCTCGACGAGGTGCGTGGCGAACGCGTGGCGCAGCGCGTGCGGCCCCACCCAGTCCGGCAGCCCCAGCGGCTCGGCGTGCCGGCGGACGATCAGGAAGACGCCGCGGCGCGTCAGACGCCCACCACGGTTGTTGATGAGCAGCGCGTCGGGATCCTGCCGGACGCCCAGGTGGGCACGGCCGCGCGCGAGGTAGCGCTCGACGGCGCGCACGGCCTGGCCGCCGCACGGCACAACGCGCTCGCGGCCGCCCTTGCCGAGCACGCGCACCAGCCCGAGCTCGGCGTCGAGATCGCCGGGACGCAGGCCGCAGAGCTCCGAGACGCGCAGGCCGGCGCCGTAGAGCAGCTCGAGCACGGCGCGGTCGCGCAGCCCCAGCGGGGAGCGGTCGGGATGCTCGACCAGCCGGATCGCCTGCTCGGACGAGAGGGCATGCGGCGGTGCCTGCGGCGCGCGCGGGAGGGGCACGTCCCGCACGCCAGCCGTGCGCGCGCCCTCGCGGGTGCGGTGGCGCAGCAGGGAACGCGCGGCCGCGAGTCGCCGGCGTACCGTCGCCGGTGACAGACCGCGCTCCCGCAGCTCGAGGGCGAACGGCTCGAGATCCGGTCCGGTGACGGCATCGAGGTCGAGCCCACGCGCCGTCACGAAGGTCTGCAGTTCGGCCAGGTCGGTGCGATACGCCGTGATCGTGTGCGGCGAGGCGTCACGCTCGAGCTGGAGCGAGGTGAGGAAGTCCGTGATGCGCGGATCCTGCATAACGGGGAAGTTCGCTCCCCTTCCCGCCATCCCTCCGCGCCGGCGCGACCCGCCGCCGGTCGGCGCGGCTACACGGCCGGGTCGATGCCGTCGATCAGATCACTGAGGTGCGTGTACGGCAGGCCATGGCTCTCGGCGACCGGCCGGTTGGTGATCTTGCCGGCCATCACGTTGACGCCACGGGCCAGCGGCCGCGAGAAGCGCAGCGCCTCGTCGAGCCCCTTGTCGGCGAGCAGCTCGGCGTACGGCAGCGTGACGTTGGTGAGGCCCCGAGTCGAGGTGATCGGCACGGCACCTGGCATGTTCGCCACGCAGTAGTGCACGACGCCATCGACGACATAGGTGGGATCGGAGTGCGTCGTGGCCTTCGAGGTCTCGAAGCAGCCGCCCTGATCGATCGCCACGTCGACGAGGACCGAGCCCTCCTTCATGCCGCTGAGCATGTCCTTCGTGACGAGGCGCGGCGCGCGCGCACCGGCGACGAGAACGGCACCGATCACCATGTCGGCGTTCGCGATCGCCTCCTCGACCATCTGCTGGTTCGAGATCTCGAGCGTGATGCGCCCGTCCATCATGTTCTCGAGCTCCCGCATGCGGTCGACGGAGCGCTCCAGCACCCACACGTTCGCGTGCATGCCGACGGCGATCATCGCGGCGTTGTAGCCCACGATGCCACCGCCGAGCACGACGACCTTGGCCGGCGCCACGCCCGGAAGACCGGCCAGCAGGATGCCGCGCCCGCCCTTGGGCTTCTCGAGGCTGTGCGCCCCCATCTGCGGCGCCAGGCGGCCGGCGACCTCGCTCATCGGAGCCAGCAGCGGCAGCTTGTGATCGTCGGTCTCGACCGTCTCGTACGCGATGCACGTGGCACCGGTGTCGATCAGCGCCTTCGTCAGCGTCTCGTCCGGGGCGAGATGCAGGTAGGTGAAGAGGATCTGCCCGTCACGGATCCGGGAGTATTCCGGCTCCAGCGGCTCCTTGACCTTCATGACCATGTCGCACGTCGCCCAGGTGTCCTCGCACGACGCGATCGTGGCGCCTGCCGCGACGTAGGCGTCATCGGAGAAGGAGCTGCCGATACCCGCGGTCGTCTCGACCACGACCTCGTGGCCGCGACCGACCAGCTCGCGCGCACCCGCCGGAGTCAACGCGACGCGATACTCGTCCTTCTTGATCTCCTTGACGACACCGACGCGCATACGACACCTCCGGGGCTCTCAGCCTTCAGGGAACACCGGGATGCTAGCGGTCTCGCCTGCGGAAATCCGCAGATCGTCCCCGTCGGCGCTCAGGCCGCGGCGGCGCGAATCAACTCGACGGTGATCCGCGACAGGTCTTCGACGTGCTGCACCTTGATGCGCTCGTCCGGCGTATGGATCGCCTCCATGCCGCTCGACAGGTTGAGGCATTGCAGGCCACGCTCGTTGAACAGGTGCGCGTCGGCACCGCCGCCCGTCTCGATCTCGCGCGGCGGGCAACCGGCGGCTGCGAGCCCACGGCGGGCGATCTGCACGACGAGGTCGTCCTCACCGAAGGCGTACGCGGTGTACTCGCGCGTCTGCGCGATCTCCACGGAGCACCCGGTCTCGGCAGCCGCCGCGTTGGCGGCGTCCACGATCTCCTGCGCGAGCGCGATCACCTGCGGATCGTCGAGGCTGCGCACCTCCATCTGCACGCTGCAGCGATCGGGCACGACATTCCGCTGCGTCCCCCCGTCGATCACCCCGACGCTGCGCGAGGCGCCAGGGGCCACGCGTCCCATGGAGAGTCGGGCCAGCGCGAGCGCAGCGGCCTGGACGGCATTGCGCCCCTTCTCCGGATCGATTCCGGCGTGCGCCGACTTGCCGCGGAACTCGAGGTCGAGCGTGATCTGACTGGGCGCGCGCATCGTCATGGCTCCCGGATCGCCATCGACGTCGTAGACGTACCCGACACGGGCCTCCAGCCGACTGGTGTCGAACGCCTTGGCGCCCATGAGTCCGATCTCCTCCTGCACGGTGATCACGAGCTCGATCCCCGCGTGCGGGATGCCCTCCTGCACGACGCGGCGGATGCCGTCGATCATGGCCGCAACAGTCGCCTTGTTGTCGGCACCCAGAATCGTGGGATGGCGGTTGACGACGTACTCGCCCTCGATCACCGGGTCGATCGGCGCCGTCATCGGCACGGTGTCGACGTGCGCGTTGAAGAACAGCGGCGTGCCCGGCGCCGTGGCGGGAATGCGGGCGTAGAGATTGCCGGCGTCGCCGTTGATCCTCGGACCCGCGTCGTCCTCGATCGAATCGACACCGAACGACGCGAGCACCTCGCGCACGAGATCGACCGCGGCGCGCTCCTTGCCCGGCGGCGTCGGCAGGCGCGCCAGCTCGACGAACAGGTCGAGCGCGGAGTCCATCACTACGCCGCGGCGGTCGTGCTGGTCGACGTGCGCGTCTCGGCAGGCATGGTGTTGCGGAAGGCGATCGCCGCACCGATGAAGTCGCGGAACAGCGGTGCCGGCCGCGTGGGTCGAGACTTGAATTCGGGGTGGAACTGGCTCGCCACGAACCACGGATGGTTCGGCAGCTCGATGATCTCGACGAGATCCTTGTGGGCGAACGTGCCGGAGACGATCAGGCCCTGCGCCTCGAGCTGCGGCCGCAGCAGGTTCGAGACCTCGTAACGATGGCGATGGCGCTCGTAGATCGTGTCCTCGCCGTAGGCGGCGTGCGCCTTCGTGCCGGGCGTGAGGACGACGGCCTCGGCGCCGAGGCGCATCGTGCCACCCATGTCCATCACATCCTTCTGCTCGGGCAACAGATCGACGATCGGATACGGCGTCTCGGGGTCGAACTCCGTCGAGTTGGCACCCGGCATGCCGGCGACGTCGCGGGCGAACTCGGCGACGGCGATCTGCATGCCGAGACAGACGCCGAGGAACGGCACCTGATGCTCGCGCGCGAACCGCGCTGCGGCGATCTTGCCCTCGATGCCGCGACCGCCGAACCCGCCGGGAATCAGCACGCCATCGACGGAGGCGAGCTCCTCGCGCGCCTCGCCGCGCAGCACGGCCTCGGCGTCGAGCCAGACCAGCTTGAGCACTGCGCCATGGTGGATGGCACCGTGCTTGAGCGCTTCGACGACGGACAGGTAGGCGTCCTGCAGCTGGATGTACTTGCCGACGATCGCGATGCGCACCTCGCCCTCGAGCGCGTCGACGCGGTCGGCGAGCGCCGTCCACTCCGTCATGTCCGCGGGTGGCGCCGTGATGCCGAACCCGTCGAGCACGAGATCGTCGAACCCCTGGTCGTGGAGCGCGAGCGCCACGCGGTAGATGTTCGAGGCGTCCTCGCAGGCGAGGATGTGGTTGGGGTCGAGGTCGGCGAACAGCGCGATCTTGTCCTTGAGGTCGCGCGTGATCGGATGCGAGGCCCGCGCCACGACGATGTCGGGCGTGATGCCGATGCGCCGGAGCTCGTTGACGGAGTGCTGCGTCGGCTTGGTCTTCAGCTCGCCGGCTGCCTCGACCATCGGCACGAGCGTGCAGTGGACGTAGCAGACGTTGTCCTTGCCGACCTGATTGCGCAGCTGGCGAATCGACTCGAGAAACGGCAGGCTCTCGATGTCGCCGACGGTGCCGCCGATCTCGACGAGCACGATGTCGACCGCCTCGGCCTCGGAGACGCGCGTCACGCGCCGCTTGATCTCATCGGTGATGTGCGGGATCACCTGCACGGTCGATCCGAGGTACTCGCCGCGGCGCTCGCGGCGAATCACGCTGTCGTAGATCGCACCAGCGGTGGCGTTCGACAGGCTCGAGGTGTTCTCGTCGATGAAGCGCTCGTAGTGCCCCAGATCGAGGTCGGTTTCGGAGCCATCCTCGGTGACGAACACCTCGCCGTGCTGGAACGGGCTCATCGTGCCGGGATCCACGTTGATGTACGGATCGAGCTTGATCACCGCGACGCGCAGGCCACGGCACTTGAGGATCCGTCCGAGCGAGGCGGCGGTGATGCCCTTGCCGAGAGAGGAGACGACTCCGCCGGTGATGAACACGTACCGGGTCTTGGTCTCCGCCATCTCGTTCCTCCGTGGACTGACTACGAGGACACTAGTCGGGGTGTCGGATGGCATGCACCGGACACATCACGGAACCAGCGCGAGCACCCGCGCCGGGAAGCCCGAGGCGCCGACGACCGGTGGCACGCCGACGATCAGCATCGCCCCGACCGCGGGGATCAGATCCAACCCGACGAGTCCTTCGAGCTGCCACAGACCGGCGGGGAGCGTGCGGTGATGCACGGGAAAGGCCTCGTCGCAGCCGCGATCGACCGACAGCGTGTCGATGCCGATGCCGGCCAGACCGCGATCCACGACCAGGTCTGCGGCCTCGGCGCTGAACCCCGGGAAGCGCAGGGTGCCGACGTAGCGGTCGGCGTCGCCGAGATGCATGTCCCAACCGGTCAGCGCGAGCAGTGCCTCACCCGGTGCGAGCTCGCCGTGCTCACGCTCCATCCCGCGGATGTCGTCCACCGTCACGGCGTAGTCGGGATTCTCGGCTGCCTGTCCGGAGACGTCGACGACGCGCGCCGGCACCACAAGGCGACCAGCCGCGATCTCATCGACCGTTGCCCCGCCCTCCACGAAATGGGCCGGCGCATCGAAGTGCGTGCCCGTGTGCTCGTGCAGGTCGATGCGCCGGGCGTAGTACCCGTCTGCTGGCACGCTCGCCCGCTCGGCAACCCGCACCGGCTGCTCGCCGGGCCAGGGTGTCGTGCTCGGCGAGAGCGGCTGCGTCAGATCGACGACGCGCATCAGCCGCGGGCCCGCAGCGTGCGTGCCAGCTCGAGGGCCTCGGTGGCAGAGGCGTCGCCACCCAGCATGCGGGCGAGCTCGGCGTCCACACCGGCGTCGTCGAGCAGCTCGATGGCAGTCTCCGTCGGGTCGCCGACGACCTTGACCACGCGGTAGTGACGATCGGCCAGGGCGGCGATCTGCGCGAGATGCGTGATCACGATGACCTGCGTGGAGCCCGCGAGTTCCCGGAGCTTCTGGCCGACGGCCACGGCGGTGGCGCCGCCGACTCCGGCATCGACCTCGTCGAACACGAGCGTCGGCACGGCCTCGCGGTCGTGAGCGGCGACGCGCAGCGCGAGCGCGACGCGCGAGAGCTCTCCGCCCGACGCGGCCTCCGCGATCGGCGCGTGCCTGAGCCCGGGGTTCGGCGCCAGCAGGATGCGCACCTCATCGGCCCCCGTCAGTCCCAGCTCCCGCTCGCCGAGCTCGATGGCCACGTCGGCATCCCCCATGCCGAGATCGGCGAGGTGCGTCTGCACCGCCGTCGCGAGCTTGGGCCCGAGCGTGCCGCGCGCCTTCGTGAGTGCGGCGGCTGCAGCGGCCGCCGCAGCCTGCGCATCGCGCTCGGCCGTGCGCACTGCATCCAGGCCACCCGCATCGCCACGCGCGACCCCGAGCAGTCGCTCTGCCTCCTCGCCGGCCGCAATGGCGGCGTCCAGCGACCCGTGGCGACGCACGAGGTCGGTCAGGCGATCGAGACGCGCCTCGACCTGCTCGAGCCGCGCAGGGTCGTGCTCGATGCCGTCGGCGTAGGCGTGCAGCGAGCGCGATGCCTCCTCCAAGCGGATCATGGCGTCTCGCAGCTCGTCGGCGATCGGCGCCAGGCCCGCATCCCGCTCGGCCGCGAGGCGCACGGCGCGCTCTGCCTCGCCGGCCAGGCCCAGGGCGCCGGCTCCATCATCGGGCGAGAGCAGCGCTGCGGCCCCGGCGGTGCCCTCGGCGAGGACGTCGGCGTAGCGCAGACGCTGGCGTTCCGCCTCGAGCTCGTCGAGCTCGCCCACACGTGGCTGGATCTCGGCGATCCGCTCGGCGATGCCCTCGAGCTCGGCGATGCGGCCCGCCAGGCCAGCCGCCTCGGCCTCCGCCTCCTCGCGGGCGGTGCGGGCCACGACGAGGGCGCGCCACGCGGCGGCCATCACGGCCACCCTGTCGGTCTGCTTCTCGCCGCCGAACGCATCGAGGATCGCGCGTTGCGCCGCCGGCTTGGCCAGCCGGCGCGACTCGTGCTGGGAGACGACGCCGACCAGTCGCCCGCCCGCGTCCTCCAGCGCGCCACGCGTCGCACTGCGTCCCTGCACGAGGGTGCGTCCACGCCCGTCGGCCCCGAGACGACGGGCGATGAGCAGCCCGTCCTCGACGTCATCGACCAGCTCCCGCACGCCTTCGAAGGCCTCGTCGCGGAGCGTCTCCTCGGTGATCCGGAAGGTCGCCTCGACCTCCACCTGCTCGGCGTGCGGCCCGACGAGGCCCGCCTCCCCCTTCGCGCCCAGCACGAGCCCGAGCGCACCGGCCAGAATCGTCTTGCCGGCCCCGGTCTCGCCGGTGATCACGGTCATGCCCGCGGCGGGCTCGAGCTCCGCGGCACGGAGGACGACCAGGTTCTCGACCTGCAGCCGCTCGAGCACGATCAGCGGCCGAACTTGTCGCGGTAGCGGGACAGGAAGGGCCGGTTCGGCAGGATGGCCAGCCGCGCCGTCTCCGGGGCCATGCGGATCGTGGTCGTGGCGTCCTTCGCGAGCATCGCCGCCGGATGCCCGTCGACCACCACGCGGCTGCCGACGTCGCGCGTGCGGGACGTCACGCGCACCTCGTGGCCCCGGCCGAGGATCAGCGGTCGCCCGTCGAGCGAGTGCGGCGCGACGAAGGTGACGGTGACGGCGTCGACGCCCCACTCGATCACGGGACCGCCGGCGGAGAGGTTGTAGCCAGTCGAGCCGGCGGGCGTGGCGACGAGAATGCCATCGCAGCCGCGCTGCCCGAGCTCCACGCCGTTGACGGCCCATTCGAGCACCGCCATGCGCCCGAGCTGATCGGCCGTCACCAGCACGTCGTTGATCGCGACGAAACGACCGTCCGGCGTCTCCACCGAGACGGTGGGCAGGTCGACGATCTCGAGGCCGCCCCCGAGGACGTCGGGGAGCCTCGACAGCATCTCGTTCGCACGCATCGTCGTCAGGAATCCGAAGGTGCCGTAGTTGACTCCGACGCACGCGACAGGGCGATCGATCACCCGGTGCAGCGCGCGCAGCATCGTGCCGTCGCCGCCGAGCACGAGGATCAGATCGACCTCGTCGGGGCGATCGACGCTGATCGGCTGCAACGCCGGATGCTTGGCGACCTCGTCCTCGTTGAGCACGAGCTCGACACCCGCGTTGGCGAGGGCGGCGGCGAGCGCCGGCAGGGTGGCGGCCGTCACGGTCGGATCGCCGTGCGTGAGCAGCAGGATGCGGCGTACCTCAGGCGTCGTCGACGGCGTCCTTGGCGATGCGCTCGGGGTCGGGGTCTGCGTCACGGGCGAGTGGATGGTCCTGGGAGACGAGGGCGAAGGGGTATTCGTGATTGCCGGCGGGACCCGGGTGACCCGAATCACGGGCCTCGAGCGGAACCGCGCCGAGATCGGAAGCGTAGCGGGCGACCGAGGCAATCGCCTGTCGGCGCACCGCAGGATCGCGCACCACGCCGCCCTTCCCGACCGCGTCGGGCTGGGCCTCGAACTGCGGCTTGACGAGGACGATCGCCCGCCAGGGCGCTCTGGCGCACGCGATCGCCGGCCCGAGCACATGGCGGAGAGAGATGAACGACACGTCCGCGACGATCAGATCCGGTGCGAAGGCGAGCGTGTCCGACACGAGCGTGCGCGCGTTCGTGCGCTCCATGACCGTGACGCGTGGATCCTCGCGCAGACGATGATCGAGCTGTCCGTATCCCACGTCGACCGCGATGACGCGGGCCGCTCCACGCTGGAGCAGGCAGTCGGTGAAGCCGCCGGTCGAGGCCCCGACGTCGAGCACGTCGGCGCCCGTGACGTCCCACCCGAGGTGCTCGAGCATGCCGTCGAGCTTGTCCCCGGCGCGCGACACGAACCGCGGACGATCGCGGACCGCCAGGTCGTGCGCAGCGGTCACCTGCTGTCCCGCGGTCTTCGCGGGCTCGCCGTCGACGGACACGAGTCCGGCGAGGATCCAGGCCTGCGCCTTCGAGCGGGTCGGTGCCAGACCCCGCACGACGAGGGCCTGATCGAGGCGTTCCCGCCCCGCTCCCGCCATCAGTTCGTCCGCCGGTAGATCGTCTCGACGACGGCACGGAGCGCGACCGGGTCGCCGGGCAACGCGTCGAGCAACGCGCTCGTGCGCTGCCACGACTCCTCGGCACGCACCTGCGCCTCGGGCAGGCCGAGCACGCGCACCCACGACTGGCGATCGTTGGCCTCGTCGGCACCGGCCGTCTTGCCGAGCTCCTCGCTGGTGGAGGTCGCATCGAGCACGTCGTCGACGATCTGGAACGCCACGCCGATCTCGAAGCCGAGCGCACGGTAGGCCCGCGTGGTCGCCTCGTCCGCACCCGCCACGTGCAGCCCCATCGCGATCGCCGCCTCGAGCAGGCAGCCGGTCTTGAGGGAGCACATGCGGCGAACCCAGGCCTCATCCGGCTCGTCGGCCGGGTGCAGATCGAGATACTGGCCGCGCACCATGCCGTCGGTCGCGGTGGCGAGCTCGTGCACGAGGGCGAGCCTGGTCTCGGCCGACACGAGGCTGCCCTCCGCGATCACGCGGAAGGCGAGCGCAAGCAGACCATCACCCACGAGGATGGCCACGTCCTCCCCGTAGGCGACGTGCGTCGTCGGCATGCCGCGACGCAGCGAGTCGTCGTCGAGCGCCGGGAGATCGTCATGGACGAGCGAGAAGGTGTGGACGAGCTCGAGCGAGCAGGCGGCGGGCAGACCGGCGCTGAGGTTGCCACCCAGCGCCTCGACCGTGGCGAGGAGCAGCACGGGCCGCAGGCGCTTGCCGCCGGCGCCGAGGGGATAGCGCAGCGCCTCGCCGAAGCGCTGGAGCTCGCCTCGCTCGGTGATGAGCGCGTCCACCGGCCCGCGCAGCGCACCCTCGACCAGCGCGCGGAGGCGCTCGAGGTCGTCCGGATCAGAGGAGATCGAGCTGTCCATCACCGCGCTCGTCGGCGAGCGCACGGCGACGCCGATCGATCTCCGCGGAGATCTCACGTGCGGTCTCCTGCAGCTCCTCGAGCGCGGAGACGGCGTCGTCGGGCGAGTCGACCGCGTCGAGGCGCACGCGGGCGGCCTCGAGGCGGGCGACGAGCTCGTCGAAGGGGTCGACGTCAGGCATAGGCGGAGGTTACCGCCCTTTGCCGCGTGTGCGAGCGGCGGCGCCGAGGATGCCGTTGATGAACGCACCCGCCTCGGGGGAGGCGTAGCGCCGTGCCAGCGCCACCGCCTCCGCCATCGCCACGGGCGCCGGCGGGTCGTCCTGATCGAGCTCGAGCAGGCCGACCCGCAGCACGGCGCGCTCGACGGGTGCGATGCGCTCGATGCTCCACCCCTCCGCGAGCGCGTCGATCTCGCTGTCGAGGCGCTGCTGCTGCTCGTGCACGCCGTCGATCAGCTGGCGGGAGTAGGCCGGCAGCGGGCGATTGGCGTCGCGCTCATGCTGCGCCACGATGTCGGGCATGGCGTGGCCGGTGATGTCCTGCTGATACAGGAGCATCACGGCGGCGCGGCGCGATTGGCGGCGCGACGCGTCGGCGTCCCTGGTCTCCGCCTCTGCCGCCACGCCTATGCCTCTCCGAGCGTGGCGAGCGTATGACCGAGCTCGTCGATGTACGTCGTCGTGTAGCGGCCGGCGCGGAAGTGCGGCTCGTCGACGATCTCGCGCAGGAGCGGGATGGTGGTCGGAATGCCGACGATCTCGAACTCATCGAGGGCGCGCGCCGAGCGGGCGAGCACGGAGGCGCGATCGGGGCCGGAGACGATCAGCTTGGCGATCATCGAGTCGTAGAAGGGCGGCACGGACGCGCCATCCTCCATGAAGGTGTCAATGCGGATGCCGGGGCCGAGCGCGGGTCGGAAGCGCTCGATGCGGCCCGGTGCGGGCCGGAAGCCGTGCATCGGATCCTCCGCGTTGATGCGGAATTCGATCGCGTGGCCACGGTTCTCCGCCTCGCTCCACTGCGGCAGCTCCTCCCCACCCGCCACGAGGAGCTGGGCCTGCACGAGATCGAAGCCCGCGACGACCTCGGTCACCGGATGCTCGACCTGGAGCCGCGTGTTCATCTCCATGAAGTAGAAGGACTGGTCGTCGCCGACGAGGAACTCGATCGTGCCGGCGCCCGCGTACTTGAGCGACTCGACGGCATCACGCGCGGCGGTGATCATCTGCTCGCGCGTGGCGGCAGACAGGAAGGGCGAGGGCGATTCCTCGATCAGCTTCTGGTGGCGCCGCTGGATCGAGCACTCGCGCTCACCGAGGATGATGCCTCCGCCGCGCCCGTCGCCCATCACCTGGATCTCGATGTGGTGCGCGTCGATGACGGCCTTCTCGAGGTACATGCCGGCATCGCCGAACGCCGCGTCGGCTTCGGCGCTGGCGGCGAGGAAGAGATCGCGTACCTGGCCGGGCTCGTGGACGAGGCGCATGCCCTTGCCGCCACCCCCGGCCGCGGCCTTGAGCAGCACCGGATAGCCGGCCTCCTGGGCAACCTCGGCGGCCTCCTCCGGGCCGGACAGGCGACCGCCGGAGCCAGGCACAAGCGGCAGCCCGGCGTTGCGCATCGTGTCCTTGGCGACGGCCTTGTCACCCATCGTCTCGATCACCTCTGCCGAGGGACCGATCCAGACGAGGTCGTGCTCGGCGCAGGCGCCCACGAGCTCGGTGCTCTCCGCGAGGAAGCCGTAGCCGGGATGGATCGAGTCGCAGCCGGTCGTCAGCGCCGCGGAGATCAGACGGTCGACGCGCAGGTACGACTCGGAGGCCTGGGGCGGTCCGATCTGCACGGCGTGATCGGCCATGCGTACGTGCATGGCGTCCTTATCCGCCGTCGAGTGCACCGCCACGGCCTCGATGCCGAGCTCGTGACAGGCGCGGATGATCCGAACGGCGATCTCGCCCCGGTTCGCGACGAGGCAGCGACGCAGCATTACGCCCCGCTGGGGTCGATCTCGAACAGCGGCTGGCCGAACTCGACGGCCGTGGCGTCCTCGACGAGGATGCGCGTGATCGTGCCGGCGGTCTCGGCCTTGAACTCGTTGAAGAGCTTCATCGCCTCGAGGATGCAGAGCACCTGGCCGACCTCGACCTTGGCGCCCTCATCGATAAAGGCGGATTCGCCCGGACCAGGCGAGCGGTAGAACGTGCCGACCATGGGGCTCGTGATCTGCTGACCGGTGGGCGCAGCGGGTGCGGCATCGGTGGGCGCGGCTGCAGCGGCAGCGACGGGTGCAGCGAAGACCTGCTGGACCGGCGCCTGCTGGCGGAGCGAGATGCGGATGCCGCCCTCTTCGACTTCGAGCTCGCCGAGTCCAGTCTCTTCGAGGAGATCGACGAGGCCGCGGATGCGATCCTCTTCCTCGTTGGTGACGCCGGTGGCGATCGTCTGATGACGACCGCGCAGGCGCTCGAGCAGCGGCACGGCGTCGTCGCCGAACAGCGCGACGAGGCAGAGCTCCTCTTCGGAGGTGGCGAGCTCGCCGACCTCGGCACGGGCCGAGGCGATGTCGGCGGGGACGGGAATCGAGGACGAGCCACCGTTGCCGGTCTCGGCCAACGCTACGACGTCGGGGTTCATGGGAGCCGGCGGACGGCCCCACTCGCCGCGAATCAGCGCGCGCATCTCGCCGTCGATCGAGTTCCAGCGGCGGCCTTCGAGCACGTGGTCGATTGCCTGGCGCGCGATCACGTCGCCGAGCGGCGAGGCGGCCGGCGGCGTGCCGAGATCCTCGCGGACGCGCTGGACCTCGTCGAGTACCTCGGCCAGGCGGTCGCTTGCGTCGATCGCCTCGAGGCGGCGCTCAACGCCGGCGACGAGCCCGGCGGGCACGCCCTTGAGGGCGGCCTGCAGCGAGACGTGCGCCGAGAGCGGCGGCGGCAGCGTGGTGTCGGCGAACAGCGCGCGGTCGAGCATCTCGGCGACCTGCCAGAGCACGCCCTGGTCGAGGCCCGACTCGAGGCCGAGGCCGTCGATCGTCTGGCAGAGCAGCTCGGAGCTCGTGCGATGCCCGGAAACGGCGAGCGGATACGTGGCGACAGAGATCGGGTCGGCACCGGCACGGGCAGCCTCGATCGCCACAGCGAGCGACGTACCGCCCGGGCCCTGCGGGTAAAGACCAACGGGGATGCCGGCGGCGTCGCGCAGCTTGGTGATGAGCGCACCCGTCTTGGACGGATCAAGCGCACCGGCGGGATCGAGCAGCAGCAGACGATCGGCGCCGAGGGCGGCCAGTTCGGGCGCGCGGGCCAGCATGCGCGCCTCGCCCTCCGGATGCTCGTCGTAGACGAGGCCGAGATGCAGACGGGCGCCGGTCTCGCGCACGGCCTCGACGGGACCCGCGAGATCCTCGGGGTCGTTCATCACGTCGTGCATGCGGAAGACCGCAATGCCCGACTCGGCAGCGCTATCGACGAAACGGCGAATCAGATCCTGCTCGACCGGCTGCGTGCCGACGAGGAAGCGGCCGCGAAGCGCCATGCCGAGCGGCGTGTGCGTGGCGCGGCGGCGCAGATTGCGGATGCGCTCCCAGGGGCTCTCGACGCCACGCTGCACGGCGCTGTGGAAGCAGCCGCCGCCGGTTACCTCGAGCACGTGGAAGCCCGCGGTATCGAGCAGCTCGCAGACTTCGAACTGGAGCGAGGCGGGCACGCGGCCGGCGATGGGCTCCTGCGCGAGAATGCGCAGCGTGGTGTCAACGAGACGGGCCATGAGATAAAGAGGTTAGCGGCCGGACAACCCGGAGCGCGCAGGGCGCGCTCCGGGGCGGGCGGGCAGGACTGGTGTCCGCAGTAACCGGTTGATTACGTGTGGATGTCCCAAAGGGGTCAGACCCTTTTGGGACATGGCAACGGATAACGGCAGACCGACAATGCTTCTAATGTCCCAAAAGGGTCTGACCCCTTTGGGACATCCACACCTGATCGACGACGAACCCCGCGACGCACACCCGCAGGCGGAGCGCTAGGCGCGCGAGATGTACTTGGCCTCGCGGGTGTCGACGCGGATGCGGTCGCCCTCGTTGACGAACAGCGGCACCTGCACGACAGCGCCGGTCTCGAGCGTGGCGGGCTTCATCACGTTCGACACGGTGTCGCCCTTGACGCCGGGCTCCGTGGCCGTGACGGCGAGCTCGACGGAGGCGGGCAGCTGCAGCGACGCCGGGTTGTCATCGACGCTGAGCAGCTGGACGGTGTCGCCCTCCTTGAGCCAGCGCAGATCGTCCTCGCACATCGAGCGCTTGAGCGCGACCTGCTCGTAGGTCTCCGTGTCCATCATCACGACGTCGGTGCCATCGTCGTAGAGAAACTGCATGTCGGCGACGCTCGTGAGGATGCGCGGGAACTTCTCGCCCGCGCGGAACGTGCGGTCGACGACGGAGCCGTTCTCGAAGTTCTTCAGCTTCGTGCGCACGAACGCCCCGCCTTTGCCGGGCTTGACGTGCTGGAACTCGACGATGCGATACGTCGTGCCGTCGACATCGATGTGCATGCCGTTCTTGAACTGATTGGTAGAGACCATTTCCGCCATGCCCGCAGGGTACCGGGCTGGCGGGCAGGCTGCGCTACCCGGCGGTCTCGACCAGGTCCTTGGTGAACCCAGTCAGGATCTCGTGGCCGGACTCGGTTACGACGACCTGGTCCTCGATGCGGATGCCCCACTTGCCCGGGCGATACACGCCGGGCTCGACGGTGACGATCATGCCCGGAGCGAGGATGTCCTCGGAGCCCTTGCGCAGCGTCGGTGCCTCATGGATGTCGAGACCGGTGCCGTGGCCCAGGCCGTGGCCGAACAGCTCGCCGCAGCCACCATCGGCGATCACCTCGCGCGCCGTGGCGTCGCACGCCCCGCCCATCGCGCCGGGGCGCACCGAGCCGAGACCGGCGAGCTGGGCGTCGAGCACGAGCTGGTAGTCGGCGGCCGCCTCGGCGGCGGGAGCGCCGCCGGCGGCGAAGGTGCGGGTGCAGTCGGAGCAGTAGCCGCTCTCGCCGCGCGCGCCGATGTCGATGGTGACGAGGTCGCCGCGCGCGATCACCGTCGGGCCGGGCTCGCAGTGCGGCCGTGCGCCGTTGGCGCCGGCCGCGACGATCGACTCGAACG
>JBILWG010000199.1:0-3622 GCA_044369995.1 Gaiellales bacterium
CCCAACTGCGTCTCGCCGCGGACGAGCTCGTCTGGACGATGGTGCGCGTGCGCCTGCTCGACGGCGTGCCGGTGATGGTCGAGCACGCCACCTACCCCGAGCACATCGGCGCTCTCCTCGTCGACGCCGACCTCGAGGCGGGCAGCGTCTACGCCACGCTCGCCGAGTGCGGCGTCGAGGTCGCCAACGGGCACCACCGCATCAGCGCCATCGCCGCGGCCACGACGGACGCCGAGCGTCTGCGCGTCCGCACCGGCACACCACTGCTGCGGCAGGAGCGCACCGTCTTCGCCAGCGATGGCTTGCCGATCGAGCACTCCGACGATCGCTGGCGCAGCGACGCGATCGTGCTCGACGCCGTCAACTCCGTGCAGGGCTCGCAACTGGCTCGGCGCGTCGCCACGGAGTGAGCCTCGCCCGCCGGTGCGCGGGATCACACTCCCACGCCGACCTGCCGACCGCGCGTCAGATTCCGGCACCTGCCGCGTCATCCCCGGTACAGGCGCACCAAAGCGGCAGACGACACCGCAGCGTTCTGGACACACTGGGCGGCCGGCGCCGACGACCCGCCGGCCGCCCCTCTGTGTCGCCGCCACGGCGACCCCACGGGCAGCACCTGCCGGTACGCTGAGACCTCCGGTGTCGATCTCCCCCCCCACTCGTCGTTCGCTGCTCCCCCTGCTGGCCCTGGCGGCGCTGGCCGTGCTCGTGACGGCCTGCGGCGGCGGCAGTGCCACGTCCACCCCGAGTACCGCTGCCGCGCAGACCTCTGCCTCGCCCTACACCGGCCTGGCGCTGGACCCCGCTCCGGATCTCAGCGGCGTTGCCCTGCCGATCGCCGGCGCTGACGGCGCCACGCTCCCGCTCAAGCCCGGCGGCGATCGGCTCCTGCTCCTGTTCCTCGGCTTCACGAACTGCCCGGACATCTGCCCCACCACCCTCGCCGATCTGCGCAGCGCCATCAAGCAGCTGCCGGCGGCCGATCGCGAACGCATCGACGTTGCGGTGCTCACCGTTGATCCCACGCGCGATACGCCACGCCTTCTCACGCAGTACGTGCAGGCGTTCTTCCCGAACGGCACCGCGCTCCGCATCGCCGACGATGCGGAGTTGCAGCGCTTCACCAAGGAGATCGGCGCCGCCTACCAGGTGGCGAAGGATGCTGACGGCGAGACCGAGGTCATCCACTCCTCGTTCCTCTACGCGATCGACGGGAACGGCTCGCTGGTGCTGCAGTGGCCGTTCGGCGTCTCGAGCAAGGCGCTCGCCGCGGACCTCGAGCTCCTGCTCGCCGAGCCACCGGCGTCCTGACGGCGCGGAGCCGGTGCGGATCAGCTCAGCTCGCGCGTGCGCGCTGCGATGTAGGCGTCGACCTCGCGCTCGACGGCCGCGTCGATCGGCGGCGCCTCGTGCTGCTCGAGTCGCTCGCGCCAGATCGCCTCAGCTCGCTGCTCGGCACTGAGCGAGCCCGCGGTGCGCCAGCGCTCGATGTTCTGCTTCGACGCCACGACGGGACGATGGAAGCACGTGCGGAACCGCGCCATCGTGTGGTCCACCCCGAAGAAGTGGCCGCCGTGTCCGACCTCCCGGATCACGTCCACTGCGAGTTCCTCATCGTCGACCACGATCGGGCCGTACTCGACGCAGAGCGAGGCGATGATGTCGAGGTCGCAGATCAGCTTCTCGTAGCCCGTCACCAGGCCGGCGTCGAGCCAGCCCGCCGCGTGCATGATCACGTCCGCCCGCGCGTCGAGTGACGCCTTCAGGATCTGCATGCTCTCCCACCCGGCCTGCGCGTCGCTGATCTGGCTGGTGGTGAGACCGCCACCGAGCGCGCGGATCGGCAGGCCGTAGTGGCGCGCGAGCTGGCTGACGGCGACCACGCTGCGGGCGAGCTCGGGTCCCGAGAAGCCGGCGGCCCCCGACTGCATGTCGGTGATCGGCGTGCCGGCGCCGAGCAGCACCGGGTTGCCGGGGTTGACGGTCTGGATCAGCGCGATGGCGGCGAACGCCTCGGCCAGGTGCTCGGCGATGCCGCCGGCGAGCGTCACCGGCGCCATCGCGCCGAGCAGGGCGCCGGGCATCACGATCGGCGCCTGGCCGTGCTGCGCGAGGATCATCATCGCGTCCGACATGCGCTCGTCCCAACGCAACGGCGAGTTCGAGTTGACGATCGCCGTCAGCGCGCAGCGCCCGTCGAGTCCGCCGAGCACCATGTTGGCGATGCGCACGGAGTCCTCGGCGGCCTCGGGCGAGTTGACGGCGGCCATGAAGGGCTTGTCGGAATCGATCGCGAGGGTGCGCAGCAGATGCAGGTGCCGGTACTCGACGGGGATGTCCTGCGCCTCGAGCACGACGCCACCGGCCACGTCGAGCTCATCGGCGTCCTGGATCAGCGCGACGAGGTTGCGCAGATCGGCCAGCGAGCCGTTGCGTCGCTCGCCCGCACAGGTCGTGAATGGCGCGCCGTACGCGGGCGCGAAGGCGCTGACGCCTTGGCCGATCGGGAGATCGTGGTCCGCGTTGCGGGCGTGCCACGTCCACGTGCTTGGCGCCTCCGCGACGCGCGCCGCCACCCAGTCGGCGTCGAAGTAGACGGTTTCGCCATCCACGCGCTGACCCGCCTCCTGCAGCAGGGCGAGGGCGCGCGGATTCTCGAACTGCACGCCGATGTCGCTGACGATCGTGCGCCACGCCGCGTCGATGCGCGCGATGTCGGTGGTGCTGAGCAGATCCACGGGCGGGCGGGCGACGCGTAGCATGTGTGCAGTTTATGCCCGAGTGCCGCTTTGAGACAGTGTCGCCCCGCGTCGATCGCTTCTCGCCGGATGCGCGCACCGACCGACCGGTGCTCGGCGCGATCCGCGGCACGGCCGGCACCCTGATCGTCGATGGTGGTGCGTCGCCGGCGCACCTTGGCGCGTTCGCCGCCGAACTGGCTGCGCATGACCGTCCGCCGATCATCGGCATCGCGCTGACGCATTGGCATTGGGATCACTCGTTCGGCTCGGCGGCACTCGACGTCCCGGTCGTGGCAGGCGAGCGCACGGCAGCCGGCGTGGCGGTGCAGGCCGCCTACGACTGGTCCGACGAGGCACTCGAGCAGCGGGTGCGCGACGGTCTCGAGCTGGCGTTCTCGCTGCCGCATATCCGCGAGGAGCTTCCGGATCGCAGCGCGCTCCGCATCGTCGTGCCGCAGGTCACGTTCGCCGAGACGCATCGCGTCGACCTCGGCGATACGACCGTCGAGCTGCGTTGGGTGGGTGGCGACCATGCCGACGATTCGGTTGTGATCTGGGAGCCGGAGGATCGCGTGCTGTTCCTCGGTGACGCGCTCTACCAGTGCCTGTGGGGCGACCCGCCCTTCCTGACGATCGCCGGCACGCGGTCCCTGCTGGATCGCCTCGCGCCGTTCGACGCGGCCTTCGCCCTGGAGGGACACGACGAGGACATCGCGGACGCCGCGGCCTACGCAACGCGCCTCGACGACCTGCGTCGCGCCTGCGACCTCGTCGAGCAGCACGGCGGCGACGCCCTCCGCCTGGCCCCCGACCACGGCGGCGAATGGTTCGTCGAGAACGTCGAGCACCTCCTCAACGCCCCCACCTTTGCAGAGGGGTCT
>JBILWG010000052.1:0-11140 GCA_044369995.1 Gaiellales bacterium
CATGGTCGCGCAGGTGCTGGACCAGCGCGCGGGTGTCGATGCCGAACAGCACGGGCACGCCGTTGGCGGCCAGCCAGTCGAGCAGGCCCGTGCGGCCCGGCGGCTGGGCGTTGCGCGCCTCGCGGCACACCATCCCGATCGCCTGCACGCGGTCGGACTCGCCGACGTCGCTCTCGATGCCGTAGTTGCCGATCATCGGCGCCGAGAACGTGATGATCTGGCCGTTGAAGGACGGGTCGGTGAGCGTCTCCTGATACCCCGTCATCCCCGTCGTGAAGACCGCCTCGCCGAGCGCGGTCGTGATCGCACCCGCACCCTCCCCGTCGAAACGGGTTCCGTCCTCGAGCAGCAAGTACGCGGCGCTCACGCGACCACCCCCAGTCCCTTCGCATCCATCTCATCGTGGGCGAGCTGCCCTCCGCTGATCGTCAGCAGGCAGCGCCCCTTGACCTTGCGGCCCATGAAGCACGAGTTCGCGCTCTTGCTCTTGAACGGCCGGTCGCCGACCTTCCACGTCTGCTCGAGATCCCACACCGCGAGGTTCGCGGGCGCGCCGACACGCAGCGCCGGGCGCTCGAGGTCGAACGCGTTGCACGGCCCCTCGGTCATCGCGCGGAGGATCGTCGCGAGCGGCACGTGGCCGGGCTCGACGAGCTCCTGCAGCAGCACCGGCAGCGCCGTCTCGAGACCCGTCACGCCGAAGGCAGCCGCCTCGAAGGGGACCTCCTTCTCGTGCACCGCGTGCGGCGCGTGGTCGGTCGCGATGCAGTCGACGATGCCGTCGCGCAGGCCGTCGATCAGCGCCTGGCGATCGTCGTCGCTGCCGAGCGGCGGGTTCATCTTGAAGTTGCCGCTGAGCGTGCGCACCGAGGCGTCGGTGAGCACGAGGTGATGCGGGCTCGCCTCGCTGGAGACGCGCACGCCGCGCTCGCGACCACGCGCGATCTCCTCGATGCTCTCGCGGATCGAGATGTGCTGCAGGTGGATGCGCGCATCCTCCTGCTCGGCCAGGCGGATATCGCGCGCGACCATCAGCGTCTCCGCGATGCCGGGCCAGCCGCCGAGGCCGAGCTTCGCCGAGATGGCGCCCTCGTGCATGTGGCCGCCCTTGGTGAGCGTCGGCTCCTCCTCGTGCAGCGCGATCGGCAGGTCGAGCGGGCGCGCGTACTGCAGGGCACGGCGCATCAGCCGCGCGCTGGCGATCGGCGAGCCGTCGTCCGTGAAGCCCGCCGCGCCGCGCGCCGCAAGGTCGCGCATCTCCGTCAGCGACTCGCCCGCACGGTCCATGCTGACCGCGGCCAGGAAGCCCGTCTGGATCACGGCCATCTCGCGGGCGCGATCGAGCGCCGCCTCGAGCGTGGTGCCCGTGTCGATCGTCGGCGCCGTGTTCGGCATCGACAGGATCGTCGTATAGCCGCCCGCCGCGCCGGCGGCCGAGCCCGTGGCGCAGTCCTCCTTGTACTCCTGGCCCGGCACGCGCAGATGCACGTGCGGATCGACCAGCCCGGGCAGGACGGTGCAGCGCGAGCCGTCGACGATGCGCGCGCCCTCGGGGCGCTCCACGCTGTCGCCGATCTGCGCGACGACGCCGTCGACGACGAGCAGCTCGGCCGTCACGTCCAGGCCCTCGACGGGGTCGAGCAGACGCGCGCCGGTGATGACGACGGTGGCCTTGTCGGCCGGGATCAGCTCGAGGCGGGTCATGCGGCACCCCATTCGCCGGTGCGCTCCCGGAAGTCGATCACGGTGCCGATGCTCGGCCGGTTCATCAGGTCGTAGAGGACCGCCATGCGGACGATCAGGCCGGCCTCGACCTGATCCTCGACGAGCGACACGCCGGAGTCGGCGACGTCGGGCGCGATCTCCACGCCGCGGTTCATCGGGCCCGGATGCATGACGACCTGGCCGGGCTTCACGCGCCGGCTGTTGACGCCCCACGTGCGCGCGTACTCGCGCAGCGTCGGGACGAAGTTCTGGCCCGGCTCCATGCGCTCGTGCTGCATGCGCAGGACGTAGATGACGTCGGCGTCGCTCATCGACTCGGGATCGTCGGAGACCTTCACGCCCGTCGCCTCCTCGATGCCCGGCGGGATCAACGCGGGCGGCCCGACGAGCGTGACGTCGAGGCCCATCAGCTGGAAGCCCTCGATGTTGCTGCGCGCCACGCGGCTGTGCAGTACGTCGCCGACGATCGCGACCTTCACGTCCTTCAGGCGGCCGAGGCGCTTCTTGATCGTGTACAGGTCGAGCAGCGACTGCGTGGGGTGCTGATGCTTGCCGTCGCCCGCGTTGACGACGTGCGCGTCGGACCACTTGGCTGTCAGGTGCGCAGCGCCGATCTGCGGATGGCGGATCACGATGATGTTCGGCTTGTAGGCGTTGAGCGTGCGGACCGTGTCCTTCAGCGACTCGCCCTTGTCGACGCTCGAGCCGGCGGCCTTGACGCTGACGACATCGGCGCTGAGGCGCTTCGCGGCCAGCTCGAAGCTCGAGCTCGTGCGCGTCGACGACTCGTAGAAGAGGTTCACGACCGTGCGGCCACGCAGCGTCGGGACCTTCTTCACGTCGCGCTCGACGACGTCCTCGAAACCCGCCGCCGTCTCGAGAATGCGCTCGATGTCGGTGTCGTCCACATCGCTCATGCCGAGCAGATGCCGCCTGCCGTCGTTCATGCCTGATCCCCTTCGCCGCCGATCAACACGACCTCATCCACCCCGTCCGTCTCGACCAGCTGGACGCGCACGTGCTCGCCCGACTGCGTCGGCAGGTTCTTGCCGACGAAGTCCGCGCGAAACGGCAGCTCGCGATGGCCACGGTCGGCCAGCACCGCCAGCTGCACGCACGCGGGGCGCCCGTAGTCGAACACGGCATCGATCGCGGCCCGCACCGTGCGCCCGGTGTAGAGCACGTCGTCGACGAGCACGATCGTCGCGCCCTCGACGGGTGCATCGAACACCGTCTCGCCGACGACCGGATGGTCCGCGATGCGATCCTCCGTGCCCGCGCGCAGGCCGACGTCGTCGCGGTAGAAGCTGATGTCCACCGCACCGACCGGCACTTCGACCCCCGTCGTGTCCCGGATGCGATCGCGGATGCGCTCGGCGATCGGCACGCCGCGCGAGCGGATGCCGACGAGATGCACGTTCGTCAGATCGGGGTGCCGCTCCACGATCTCCGAGCCGATGCGCGCGAGCGTCCGCGCGATCTGGTCGGCGTCGAGAAGGGTGCGCGTCCTCTGGCTGCTCACCGGCGCACGCGCCGGTCGCGGGAGACGTTCTGCATTCGATCAGGGCTCCTTCCCGGCCTCACGGGACCGGGTTAAAGGGGCGAACTAGGTCGAGCACTGACGTTAGTCGACCAACCGGACGGTGGCGCTAGCCGGTCACCGGCGCGACACGCAGGCACGCGTCGAGTCGCGTCTCGCGCACCGCCGTCCGCTGGACGCGATCGGACGTGCGGAACACGGTGCGGAGACGGACCTTGACCGGACGACACGGCAGCTGCGCGCGCACCCGGCGCGTCGGCGCACACACGACGAGCACGCGGCCGGCCTTGCGCACGGCGATCGCCACGCGGCAGAGTCGCGGCTCGATCGCGGCCGTGCGACCGACCTGCGTCAGCACACCCGGCCCGCTGACCTGGAACCACGTGCGCAGCACACCACCGGCTGCGGTCGTCGACAGCACCTTGACCGTCGGACGCGACCTCGGCGTCACCGCGTCCGTGGTGGACGATGCACCCGCACCCTCGCCGTTGGTCGCCGTCACCGAGAAGCGATACGCCCTGCCGTTGCGCAGACCCGTGACCGTGCAGGTGCGCGCCGGCTCGACTGCGGTGCAGGTGCGAGCATCGGGCGAGGACGTGACGGTGTACGACACGATCCGCGAGCCATTCACCAGCACCGGAGCCGACCAGCTGACCGCAGCCTCGCCATCGGCAGCCACTGCGGATGGCGCGAGCGGTGCGCCGGGCACGTCGACCAGTCGCCGCACCTCCGAGACGATCGGCACGACGAGACCGTTCTCCCACGCTGCAAGCGCTGCGCCATCGCGACTGCCCGCGACGGACGGCTCGAAGTCCGCCGACTGGTCGGCGCCGAGCTTGGTCGTCGACCACGATCCTCCCGCGAGGACGGCGCCGTACGCCGTGTTGTACCAACGCCAGCCGACCAGCGCACCGTCACCGCCAACCGCTGCGATCCGGGGCTCCCCCGCACCATCCGTGGCGTTCACCTGCGTCGCAGCCGTCCAGCCGGCCGCGGTGCGCCGCGCGGTGCGCACGTCGAAGTCGATGCCACCCGTTCCCGCCTGCCACACCGCCATGGCCGACCCGTCGTGCAACGAGGCAGCGCCGATGCTGCCCGAGCGAATCTCCTGCGCCACCGTCTCGACCGCCGACCACCGCGTACCGTCGAAATGCGCCGCCTCGACGACCGACTGCCAGTTGGGGCCGGGCGCGAGCGTACGCCCCCACACCAGCAGCGGCTGGCCGTCGACGAGCACCAGCGCGCTGCCGTTGCCACCCGACCCGGGCGCGACAGCGAGCACCGGCGCCGACCACGTCCCGCCGACGCGGCGCGACGCGAACCACCCGGTGCCACTCCCCGACACGTCGCTCCACGCGATCATCGGAACCCCGGTGCCGTCGACCACGGCGAGCACCTCGTTGGCAGCGCCGCCGGAGGCGGCGACGTCCGCGATCGACCAGAACCCCTCGGCGAACCGCGCGGCGCGGATGCGCGCGCCATCCTCGATCCACCCGATGACGACCTCGCCGGAGGCCGTGATGACAAGCGACCTCTCGGCGGCGAAGCCCCCGACATCCGACAGCCGCACCGGCTCGCCCCAGCGCCCGTCGACGTAGCGGGCGACCAGCAAGACCGAGCCTCCGCCGGAGAGATCGCTCATCTCGAGTGCCGCATGCCCATCGCCGGCGGCCACGACCCGCCCCGGCTGCACCAGCGCCGTAGCACCCCCGACGCGCACCGGCGTCGACCAGCCCGCGCCATCGTGCACGGCCGCCTCGGGCCAGTACGGGACGAGCCCGGTGGTGATCGACGTCCACACGGCGAACCCGCGTCCGGCAGCGTCGTAGGCGGTCTGGGGCCACATCTGCGCCCGCACCGGATCGCTGAACCGTTCGGTGTCCGCCCACCGGGCGTGCGCCGACGGCACGAGGAGCAGCAGCAGAGCGAAGGTGATCGCGGCGCCGCGCACCCCGGGATCGTACTTCCTGCGGCCAGCGGATCACCGCCCCGTACCCGTCGACTCCGGATCTCTCCACAGCGCCTTCATCCACGGAGGGATGGCGGCGGGGCTGTAGCGGAAGCGCAGGGCGGGCGCCGTATCGGCGGCGACGAGGTCGAACGCGCTCGGCGCGAGACGGGCCAAGGTGCCGTTCCACGCGTCGAGCGGCGCATCGATGCCCACCGGGGAGAAGCCATTCGCGTGCGAGCCGGCAGCACGGTAGATGACCGGGTGGTCCTCGATCGGGCGCCAGCCCGGTGCGGACGTGAGCACGACGCCACCACGGCCGACGGTCCAGCCGCGCGCCGTCCCGACAAGACCATGATGCGCCGTCACGCGCGCGGCGGGCGTCCCCCCGTCCGGCAGCCGAACGATCAGCCCCTCCCAATCGTCGCGGTGGTACCCCCGCAGCTCCGCGATCGGCGCATGCAACGTCTTCGAATCGGGGTAGTAGAACCAGTACTGGAGGTACGTCACCCCCGGTCGCCGCACGCGGTGCGTGAAGATCGTCGGGCGGCCGGTACCGATGGCAGCGCACCAGGGCTCACGGCAGATCGCGGGGTCGGAGGGCACCGCCGCATCCTCGCCGTGGCGATCGCGCTCCAGCACGAGGGTCGGCACGTAGCGCCGGAGCAGCGGACCGTAGCGATCGCTGCGCAGCGCCCAGCGATCGTCGCGGCGCTCCGGCCGATGGCCGGGGATCGACTCGATCAGATGGCGACGCAACGCGCCGCCGTCGGCGCGAGCGGCAATCGCCACCACCAGCGTCAGGCCCAGGACCACACCCAGCAGGACGAGCAGTTCGAGCGTGGCCTGACCGCGTCGCATGCCGCCACGGTGCCGCAGCCTCCCGCACGGCCGAGCGACGCCACACACCTGCAGCCACACGGAGACGCGCGGCGCCCGCACGCAGCAGCGCAGCCGGAGCGCCGCACGCGCGCTACATCATCGTCGGCTCGGCCGCAGCCGTCACGACACGACCATCGATCCACTCCGCGTTCGGATGAAACGGCCCCGTCAGCTCGACCAGGCGACCATCGCCGCCGGGGACGAGATCGAACAGCTCGAACCGGCGCGCCACCAGATCGATCTCGACGCGATAGTCGCGACCGCCCTGCGGCCAGCCGAAGCGAATGCAGACGCGACGCGGCAGGTCGATACCTTCCACGTCGATGCTCACCGCCGGCGTCCCGTGCAGCCCGACGAGCAATCCGATCGTGGCAGCCTGCGGCGCGCGATTGAAGACCTCGGCCGCCACCCCCGCCAGATAGACGACGTCGGCCTCGCGCCGACGCGCTCGCATGACGGCCTGCTGCGCGGCCTGCGACTCCTCCAGCGCATGCCGGGCCTGCGCGAGGCGCTGCTCCAGCTCGGCCGTCGAGGCGCGCAAGGCCGCCCCCTCCGTCTCCGCGTCGGTCAGCCGCGCGGCCAGCGTGTCGAGCTCCGTCTCGTGCGCGTTCGAATGATCGCGCGTCTCCTCGATCGTCTCGACCGCCGTCTCGAGCTGCGTCTGCAGCGAGTTGACCTGCGCCTTCAACAGCCGCACGGTGCGATCCGCGTCATCCGCGATCGCGGCGACCTGCACCGGCTCCTCGGCGAGCAACTGCCAGCCGCTCTTCTCCGCACGCTCGGCGCAGAGCGAGCAGACGACGACGTGCTGTCCCGACTTGCCGTCGAGATAGGTATGCGGTCGTTCCCCCGTCAGCAGGTTGCGGCGACACAGACCGCACTGGATGTCACCGTCGCCTGCCATCTGTGCCCGATGCTACCGAACCGACACCGGCCCAGTGCAGGAATTCCGTCATGCCGGACGTACATGTTGCTATTCGCACGTTCTCCAACGGAGGGTTGGACTCATGGGTATCACTGAATTCTCGATCTTCGGCATCGCCAGCATCGTTGCCTGGATCATCGTCGGCGTCCGCCTCATGAAGCTCTGCGAGGCATCGGGAGTCGGCAACGGCTGGTTCTCGTTCGTCCCGCTGCTCAACTTCACGCGCTGGGCGCGCCTCGCGGGCAAGAACCCGTGGCTCGTGCTGCTGTTCATCATCCCCATCGTGGGCGTGGTCCTCGAGCTGATCTGGCTGAACGCCATCTCGAAGCAGACCGGCACGCAGAGCCCGTGGTTCTGGGTGTTCCTGGTCATCGTGCTCGGCGGCTGGGCCGTGGCGAGCGCCTTCAGCGGCGCGCTGCTGGTCATCGCGATCATCATCGTCGCGGTGCTGCAGGTCGCAGCGCAGTGGATGATCTTCGATCCGACGAAGCCGATCGCCGGCGTCGCCGACCAGACCTAGTCCCTCCCAGTTCGTCGCAATACCCGAGGGGGTGGTGCTCCGGCACCGCCCCCTCTTGCGTTCTCGTGACAGCGGCAGGATTTGCGCGACCCGTGCCGTAGATCGGCTCGTACCCCCCGCACGCAACCAGGAGCAGAAACCCATGGGCACAACCGAAGGAATCATTCTCAGTCTGATCTCGCTCGTCGGCTGGATCGTGATCGGCGTCCGTGTGATGCGGACCTGCGAGGCATCCGGCGTCTCGAACGGATGGTTCGCCTTCATCCCCTTCCTGAACTTCACGCGATGGGCGCGCCTGTCGGGTCGCAACCCATGGCTGACGCTGCTGTGGATCTTCCCGCCGGCCGGCTACGTCTTCTCGCTGATCTGCCTCGGTGGCATCTCGCGGTTCAACGGAACCCAGCGCCCCTGGTTCTGGGTCTACCTCGTCACGGTGATCGTCAGCATCGCCGGCGCGGGTGCCTTCTCCGGCTTCGTCTACGTCGTCATCGCGTTGATCCTGACGCTCATCGGCCTCTACGCGTCGTGGGTGATCTTCGACCCGAGCAAGCCGATCGCCGAGGCGAAGTAGCTTCACTCGCACAGACGCAATACCCGAGGGGGTGGTGCTCCGGCACCGCCCCCTCTTGCGCTTGTGGACTACTGCTCCTTGGCGTACTCGGCCTCGAGCTCGAGTTCCTGCTGCTGGTGCGGGAAGCCGATCCAGGTGATGAGCAGACCGATGAAGACGGCGATCAGTGCGACGATGATGGCGGCGCCCGAGCCTTCGATAAACGCACGGCGGGCGCCCTCGATGATCGCATCGCCGTACTTCGGGTACTTCTCTGCCAGCACTTGCGCGCCACCGAACGACTCGCTGAGGATGCTCGCAGTCTTCTCGGTGATGCCGTTGCGTTCGCTCGCGGGCAGGCTCGCAAGCTGCTGATCGACCGACGCGGTGTACTGACGCGTGAGGAAGATCGCGAGGATCGACTGCATGACAGCCGCGCCGAGGTCGCGCTGGAGGTCGGTCATGCCGGAGCCCATGCCTGCCCGATGCGCGGGCACGGCGGCCATGATCGAGCGCGAGGCAGGCGTGCCCGCCAGGCCGATGCCAATGCCAATCACAGCGAAGGCTGCGCCAACCGGCAGGTACGACGCGCCCTCGTGCCAGGTGAACATGAGCGCGATGCCGAGCAACACGAAGATCACGCCCACCGCCATCGTGAAGCGCGAGCCTCGGCGCTCGATCATGCGGGCGGCGAGCGGCGAGACAAGCACCATCATGACGCTCAGCGGCAACGCGGCACAACCGGCCTCGAACGTCGAGTAGCCGAGCACGTTCTGGACGTACTGCTGGCCGACGAACATCGAACCAACCAGCATGCCGAAGACGATCAAGCCGGTCAGCGCAGCCACCCAGAAGATGCGTCGCGCCGCGATCGCGAGATCGAAGAGCGGGTTCGGGGCGCGCTTCTGCCGCCAGAAGAACAGCGCGAACCCCAAGGCGCTGGCGAGCATCACGATCACACCGAAGCGGACGCTGGACGGGATCGAGACGAAGTGCAGGCCGAGCGTGAGCAGGCCGATCGCGAGCACCGACAGCACGCCGCCGAGGTGATCGACCGGACGCGTCTCCTCGCCAAGCTGCTTGGGGATCACGAGGATTGCGAGCACAAGCGCGACGACGGCAATCGGGACCGTCAGCGAAAAGGCCGAGCCCCACCCGTAGTGCTCGAGGAGGTAGCCGGCGATCGCCGGGCCGAGCGCCGAGGCGCCGCAGCCGATACCGGTCCACATGGCGATCGCTTTCGTCTGCGACTGGCCTTTGAAGAGGGCAACGACGATCGAGAGCGTGGTCGGGAACGCCATGCCTGCGGCGATACCACCTCCGATACGGGCGAGCACGAGGATCTCGACGCTGGGTGCAAACGCGGCGAGCAGCGCCATCGGGATCGACAACGCGAGGCCACCGACGAGCATCAGCCGCCGGCCGTAGCGGTCGGCAACCGCGCCAAGGTAGAGCACCGAGGCGGCGAGGCCGAGCGTGAAGCCGACGGCCACGAGATTGAGCGACACCTGCGATGCCTCGAGATCACGGCCGATCGTCGGCAGCGCCACGTTGGCGACCGACAGGTTCATGTTCGCGACGGCAGCGCCGAGGATCAGCGTGGCGAGAATGACGACGCCACGCGGCGGCGCCTCGGGTGTACTGACACTCATTTGGACTTGACGATATCGTCGGCGTCGTCGCGTGCGTCGACGCGACCGTCGGCGACTGCGGCCTTGAGCGCGTCGTAATCCTGCTCGTTGCGGTCCGCGTAGGTCTCGGCGAACGCAACCATCGCAGCGTCGAAGCGGTCCGAGGAGCCCAGGTAGGCGGAGATCGCGACGCGGTCGCCCGACCGAGCATGCGCCTTGGCCAGCGTGCGGGCACAGACGATGCCGTACAGGCCCAGCAGCTTCTCGTTCATCTGCTCGACGTCGGCCGAGCCCTTCCAGTCGCGCAGCTGCCGCCAGTAGTACTCACGCTTGTACGGCCCGGTCGCCCAGCCAAGAAACGCATCGCTCGCCGACTGCATCAGCCGCTGGCCAGCGACGACGCGCTGTCCATGGTGCGCATACACCGAGGCGCCGAGATACGGCTCGAACACCGAGGGGCCGGCCTCCTTGACCTGGAGGAACAGGAGATCGTTCTCGTCGGCGCCCTGGAGCAACACGATCACGCAGCGGGTTCCGACCGAGCCGACGCCCACGACCTTGATGGCGGAGTCGACGTACGTGTAGCGGTCGAGCAGTACGCGCACGTCGTCGCGCACCGACGCGAGGTAGTCGAGGAACACGTGACGCGCGAGTGCCTCGGGGTCCTCACCCACCAGGTCGCGCAGGTCACTGAGCGGCACGATCAGCGGCGGGTCCGCGACGATGCGGCGGCGCCCGTCGACGACCTCAGTGAAGCGCGACACCGCCTGCAGGTGGTCCTTACCTCGGGCACGATCAGCAGCTCGCTCGATGAAGCGACGCCAATCCGTGTCCGCCACGTCCCTGACCGCGGCATCGACCTCGAGTTGCGAGTGCCAGGTCTCGAGCGCGGTCATCGCGGCGAACTCGGCCATCGCCGTGCGGTAGCGCTCGGCGGTCAGGCGGGCGATTTCGCGCTGCTGCTTCGGCTTGAAGCCGCGGTCGCGGGCGGCGACGACCATGCTCGTGACGAGGCGCTTGACGTCCCAGCAGAACGGTCCGGGCAGCGTCTCGTCGAAGTCGTTGAGATCGAACACGAGCGAGCGCTCCGGCGAGCCGTACAGCCCGAAGTTGAGGAGGTGCGCATCACCGCACATCTGGACGGTGAGGTCGCTGTGCACGGACTGCGCGAGGTCGTACGCCATCAACCCTGCCGAGCCGCGATAGAACGTGAAGGCGCTGCGCAGCATGCGGCCGCGCCGGATCGGCACCAGCCATGGCAGCCGATCCGCATCCGCAGCGATGGTGAGCGCGACGGCATCACGCTCAGCAGGCGCCGGGGCAAGCTCGGCAAGCTGCTTCAGCGGCAGCGTCGACCGCACCGCCTTGCCACGCGCGCGGCGTTCGGCCCGCGTCGCATGCTCGGGCCATTTTGTCTCG
>JBILWG010000053.1:0-11102 GCA_044369995.1 Gaiellales bacterium
GGTCGGCCTCATCCGGCACCGTCACTCGCTCGGCGATGTCGAAGCCGCTCATCACGGCCTTCTCGGCGAGCACGTCGCCGGAGCCATCCTCGCGCGCGCCGTGGAAGACGCCGTCGGAGACCGTCAGCACGCAGGCGCGCATCACGCCTCCGGGCGCCGCCACGAGCCGCTCTTGCCGCCGTCCTTCTCCCACAGCTCGATGGCATTGATCGAGATCGTGGGATCCGTCGACTTGAGCATGTCGTGCACGCAGAGCGCGGCGGCGCTGGCAGAGACGAGCGCTTCCATCTCGACACCGGTACGGCCCTCGACGGCGCACTCGGCCTCGACGCGCACGCAGCCCGCGGCGCGGTCGACCGTGAGATCCACGCGCACGTGGTCGAGCAGCATCGGATGACACAAGGGCAGCAGATCCGGCGTGCGCTTGGCCGCGGCGATGCCGGCCACGCGCGCAGTCGCGAGCACGTCGCCCTTCGCGACCTCGCCGTCCTCGATCTTGGCCAGCGCTGCGTCGGTCATGTGGACCTCGGCGCGCGCCAGCGCGCGGCGGCGAGTGATCGGCTTATCGCCGACATCGATCATGCGGACATCCGTCATGCGCGGGAGTGTACGCGCACTCGGATGCGCGATATGCTTGCGGCACGCGTCATCCCCCGACGGCGCTGTCACGAAAGGGGTGGAACATGGCTTCCACAGATACCCTCACCCCCCAAGACTGGACGGAAGTCGTCTCCCCTCCCGCTGAGGTGCAGAACGCCGTCGCCGCTCTCGTGCCCGACACGAACGGCGAGGCGCTGACCACAGTGCAGCTGGCCGACCTGTCCGAGGCGATCGCCAACGACCCCTCGATCTGGCGCGACCTGATCGTCGCCGACCCCGAGCGCCGCCGCTACCGCCTGCTGTTCGAGGATGATCGCCTCGACGCGTGGGTGATCATGTGGATGCCCGGCCAGGGCACCGGCTACCACGACCATTCGTACTCCGCCGTCGGACTCTGTGGCGCCGAGGGCGCCGTCGTCGAGAAGCAGATGACGCTGCCGGCCGGTCACAGCGAGGTGATCGTCGGGCCCGGAGATCGTCGCGAGGGCGCATCGGGCTACATCCACTCCGTCGCCCATCACGAGGGTGGTCCCGCGATCACGATCCACTCGTACTCGCCGCCGCTGATCGAGGTCGGTCAGTTCCGCGTCGATGAGGAAGGGCACCTCGCACGCTATCCCGAGCCGGGCCGCAAGGAACTCCTCGACAACACGATCGCGAAGATCGCGCCCGACTTGGTGTGAGTCGGCCAGCGGGCCGATCCCGCTGAGGCACTCAGGCTCGTAGTTCCGCCGCTGCCGCATCGAGCACGTCGATCAGCCGCTCGACGTCGGCTGACGTGGTGTCGGGGCAGACGAGGCACATGTTGTGGAACGGCGTCACCAGGATGCCGTTGTTGAGCGTGACCAGGTGGAGCCACTCCTCGACGTCCTCGTCGTGGGCGTTGTGCGACTCGGTGCCGTTCTTCGGCATGTCGGCGCAGAAGCGGAACTCGGCGCGCGCGCCGAGGCCCGCGACAACCCACGGGAGGTCGTGGCGATCGATCACGCCCTGCATGCCCTCGAGCATCTGCGCCCCCAGCTCGCACATGCGCGTGAAGGCCTCGTCGGTGAGGACGTGCTCGAGCGTGCCGCGAGCTGCCGCCATCGACAGCGCGTTACCGGCGAGCGTGCCGCCAACACCACCCGTGTCGACGTAGTCGCCCTGGGGGTCCGTCTGGATGCGCGCATCGATCTCGGCCGTCACGCCGTAAGCACCGATCGGTACGCCGCCGGCGATGCTCTTGCCCATGGTGACGATGTCGGGCTCGAGGCCCCACGCCTGCGTGCAGCCGCCGGGCCCCGCCGAGAACGTGTGCGTCTCGTCGATCACGAGCAGCGCGCCCGCTGCCTTGATCAGCTTCGTCGCCGCCTCCCAGTACCCGGGGTCGGGCAGCACGATGCCCATGTTCGTGAGCGCCGGCTCGGCCAGCACGCACGCCACGTCGCCGTGCGCGAGCTCACGTTCGAGCATCGCCAGATCGTTGAACTCCACGACGCGCGTCGTGAGCGCCGGATCCACCTGCGGCCCGACGTTGCCGGGCTTGCTCGTCGGCACGCCGTTCTCGAGCGCGATGATCGTCTCGTCGACGGAGCCGTGGTAGCAGTAGCTCATGATCAGCACCTTCGGCCGGCCCGTCAGCTGGCGCGCGGTGCGGAGCACCCAGCGGTTGGCGTCGGTGGCCGTCAGCGCGAACGTCCACTTGTCCATGCCGAAGCGGCGCGTCAGCTCGTCGGCCACCCAGATCGCGTCCTCGGTCGGCAGCATCGTCGTGACGCCGCCGAGGTCGCCCATGCGGTGCTGGACGGCGGCGACCGTCGCGTCGGGCGAGTGTCCCGCCATCGAGCCGGTGTCGCCGAGGCAGAAGTCGATCAGCTCGTTGCCGTCGACATCGGTGATGCGGTTGCCCTTGGCGCGCTCGAAGAAGATCGCGTGCTGACCCGCCCAGATCTGCATCCACTGCATCGGCACGCCGCCGATCATGTGCGCGTTGGCACGCTCGGCCAGGAGCTTCGATTGTGGCGTGCGGCTGGCGAGCGTCGCGCGCTCGCGCTGAACCAGCTCGCTGAGGCGGATGCGGTCGATCTCGATGCGGTCGGTGCGCGGCATGGGAACTCCGGGTCGATTCGCCACGAGATGGTACCGGCGCTGTCACGATTGCGTCCATGGAGCAGCCGCCCTTCGCCCGCGTGATCGCCGGTCTCCCGTCGGGCGTGCCGTTCGTCGGCCCGGAGACGCTGGAGCGCCAGACGGGCGTCGGCTTCGTCGCGCGGCTCGGCGCCAACGAGAGCGTCTTCGGCCCGTCGCCGCGCGCCGTCGAGGCGATCGCCGCGGCCGGCGCCGACGGCTGGATGTACGGCGACCCCGAGGCCTTCGAGCTGCGCACGGCGCTCGCCGCGCACCATGGCGTCGAGCGCGCCAACGTCGTCTGCGGCGTCGGCATCGATGGTGTTCTTGGCACGACCGTTCGCCTGTTCGTCGAGCCGGGTACCCCGGTCGTGACGAGCCGCGGCGGCTACCCCACGTTCGCGTTCCACGTCCGCGCCGCCGGCGGCGTGCTCCACGAGGTGCCGTACCGCGACGATCGCGAGGACCTCGCCGCGCTGGCCGAGCGTGCGCACGCCGAGGGCGCGCGCATCGTCTACGTGGCCAACCCCGACAACCCGATGGGCACCTGGTGGGCGGGCACGGAGATCGAGCGCCTCCGCGCCTCGTTGCCCGCCGACACGCTGCTCTGCCTCGACGAGGCCTACGCCGACACCGCGCCACTGCACGCGATCCCCACGTTCGACGCAGGCGACCCGGGCGTGCTGCGCTTTCGCACGTTCTCCAAGGCGTACGGGCTGGCCGGTCTGCGTGTGGGCTACGCGCTCGGCGAACCCCAGCTGATCGCCGCCTTCGACCGCGTGCGCGACCACTTCGGTCTCGGCCGTGTCGCCCAGGCCGCCGCGCTCGCCGCCCTGGACGACCAGGAGTACCTAGCCGCGGTCGTCGCGCAGATCGCCGCCGGCCGTGGTCGGATCGCCCGCATCGCCCTCGCCAACGGTCTCGTGCCGATCACAGGCGCGGCGAACTTCGTGACCGTGGATCTCGGGCGTGACGGCGAGTACGCACGCGGGGTGCTGCACGAGCTCGGGCGGCGCGGTCTGTTCCTCCGCATGCCGGGCGTGGCACCGCTCGACCGCTGCGTCCGCATCGGCGTCGGGCTTCCCGCGGCACTCGACGTACTCGAGCGCGAACTGCCTGCAGCCCTTGCCGCAGTGTAGGTCGCGTCAGATCGACAGCCCGTCTGCGTCCCCTAGGGTGAGAGCCATGCCCGGTCCCCGTCTCCTCCTCCCGCTCGTACTCGTCCTCGTGGTGCTGGCCGCGGCTGGCACGGGTACGGCTACGGCGAGCACCCTCGTGACGCGCAACCCGCAGGGTCCCGTCCGGCTCGAGGTCAACCGCAACGGCGTCGCACTGCTGACGCTTCGGGCCGGCGGTCGCCTGCAGCGCATCTTCGCGTGGGGCGCCGTGAACCTCTCGCGCGGTCGCCTGCTGCTCGACTACTCCGCCGGCCAGGGCAAGAGCGGCGCGCAGTGGCAGACCTTCCGGAACGTCTGCCAGCCGTATCGCGGGGGCGAGTTTCCCGGAAGCGAGCTGATCGTCGCCTCGTGCACAGCGCCCAACGGGAGCCACTGGGCGGTGCAGCAGTGGCAGCGCTCCGTGCGCAACTACGGCGGGCTGACCGGTCCGACTGAGGTTCGCGTATCGCACTGGACCGGCGCCGCGCCCGACCTCGAGGTCTACGCCGACTGGTCGCGGTACGGGATCAGCAAGACCGTGAAGTGGCCGCATATCTTCGGCAAGTACTCGTGGCACGGCATTCCCGTCGCCGTCGGCGAGGCGACGCCGGAGGGCGTGCCGCTGGATGATCAGGGGCGCAACCTCTACCTCGACAGCCTCAACTCGGACTACGGCTTTCCCGCCGGCGGCTTCCAGTGGCGGCGGGTAAACGGCTTCCTCGCCAACCGTCCGTACGGACAGTTCTGCTTCGAGATCGGCCCGAAGGGCGAGGCCTCCCAACTGACCGGGATCTCCACGGTCAACCGCTACCGCCTGACGACGAGTGGCCCGGGCGTCACGCCGGACGTGCGCGTCGTGTTCGACGGACCGCCGTCGCCGTACGACCCGCAGTGGCAGCTGATGATGAACGAGGTGCAGCGCCAGTTGGTCAACGACCCGTACGCGACGTGCGGGAACCCCCGGCCGCCCACCTTCTAGCCCGCTCCCCGCACGCAGGGCCAGCCACGCCCCGTCTGGCATGCTGCCGCCATGGCCGACCACGCCTCCGCCGCTCGGGCCGTCGGCAGGATCGGCGATCGCATGCCGCTCGTGATCGGCCTCCTGCTGACCTCGCTGACCCTCCGTCCGCAGGTGGTCGGCATCGGTCCGCTCGTGCCGGAGATCAAGGATGCGCTCGGCATGTCGCATGCCTTCACGGGCCTGCTCGTGACGATCCCCCTCGTGTGCCTGGGCATCTTCGCGCCGCTCGCGCCGGTGATCGCCGGCCGGATCGGCGCGATCAACGCGGTCAGCGTCGCCGGGCTGCTGATCGCCGCCGCCGGTATGGCGCGCGCCTTCGTCCCCGGCACGTTCGGCCTGATCGCCTTCACGTTCCTCGTCGGCGTCGGCATGGGTGTCGGCAACGCGCTGATGGTGATCGCGGTGAAGGAGCGCTTCGCCGATCGGCCGCTGCTCCTGACGGCGGTCTACTCGACGGGCATCCAGTTCGGCGCGACGGCCTCGGCCGTCCTGGCCGTGCCGCTGGCGCTCTGGTTCGACGGGTGGCGCGGCTCCCTCTTCGTCATGTCGGCGGCGAGCCTCGCGTTCGTGATCGCCTGGATCATCGTGACGCGCAACATGCACACGAAGCGTCAGCGCGGCGTCTTCCCCCGGTTCCCGCTGCGCAGCAGCATCGTGTGGAGCTTCGCTGCGATGTTCGGACTGATGGGCGTCGTCTTCTACGGCCTGGCGACGTGGGCACCCGACGCGTACATCGAGCTCGGCTACTCCGAGACCTCCGTCGGCTGGCTGGCGGCGCTCTACAACATCGGCACGCTGCCGACGTCGCTGGCGGTGGGCCTGATCGGCGAGCGCGTGACTCGGCGGCGGTCGCTCGTGGTGGCGAGCGGCGTGATGACGGTGGCGACGCTGCTGTTCGCGGTGGTCCCGGAGTTCGGGTTCGGCTGGATGCTGCTCGCCGGCATCGCCAACGGGATGATGTTCACCGTCACGATGAGCCTCCCGCTCGACGTGGCGGATAGCCCGATCGACGTCGGCGCGGCGGCGGGGATGATGCTCTTCGTCGGGTACCTGATCACGGCGTGCGCGCCATCGGCGCTCGGCTGGGTGCGTGACATGACCGGCAGCTACGAGCTCGTGCTGCTCGCCTTTCCGATCGCAGCCGCCTGCTTCTGCCTGCTCGCGATGACGCTGTCCCCGGCCCGATTGCAGCGCGGCATCCGCGGCACCTGACCCGGCCGCACGGGAATACCCTGCGCTTCGACTAGGTTTCCCTCAGCGATCGCCTGCTTTTTCCCGAGGAGAACCCTGTGACCGATACGTCGATTCTGTTCCAATCCGCCCAGCTCGGCTCGCTCGCGCTGAAGAACCGCCTCGCGGTCGCGCCGATGACGCGCGTCAGCGCAACGGAGGACGGTCTCGCCACGCAGGCGATGGCCGACTACTACGCCAAGTTCGCCCGGGGCGGCTTCGGACTGATCATCGTCGAGGCCTCCTACGTGGACCAGAAGTTCGCGCAGGGCTACCACTTCCAGCCGGGCATCGCCACGGCTGCGCAGCGCGACGCGTGGAAGGTCGTCGTCGACGCCGTCCACGACGCGGGTGCGAAGATCTGCATGCAGCTGGTGCACGCGGGCGCGCTCAACCAGGGCCGCAACGCGAGCTACGCGGAGGGTGCGATCGCCCCGTCGGCCTTCACCCCCAAGGGCGAGAAGCTGACGTTCTACCGCGGTGAGGGCGGCTACGACACGCCGCGCGAGATCACGACGGACGAGATCATCGAGGTCAAGGACGCGTTCGTCTCCGCCGCAGTCCATGCGCTCGAGGCCGGCTTCGACGCCGTCGAGATCCACGGTGCCAACGGCTACCTGCTCGACCAGTTCTGGACCGCGTACACGAACCAGCGCACCGACGAGTACGGCGGCAGCGCCCGCAACCGCATCCGTCTCGACGAGGAGATCATCAAGGCGGCGGTGGCGGCGACGCAGGGCAGGATCCCGATCGGCCTCCGTCTGTCGCAGAGCAAGGTCAACGACTTCGAGTACCAGTGGGCTGGCGGCGAGCAGGATGCCGCGGACATCTTCCCGGTGCTCGACGAGGCCGGCGTGGCCTTCATCCACATCACCGAGCACGTCGCGACGGACGAGGTGTTCGGCTCCGGCCACAGCCTCGCGGGCCTTGCCAAGAAGCACTCCAAGGCGCCGGTCGTCGTCAACGGCGGCCTCGGTGATCCGCAGGTTGCCGCCAGCGTGATCGCTGCCGGCGATGCCGACGTCGTCGCCCAGGGCAAGGCGGCCCTCGCCAACCCGGACTGGCCTGCCAAGGTCCAGGCCGGTGAGGCGCTGTCGGACTTCGACTTCGGCATGTTCAGCCCCCTCGCCGACCTGGCCAGCCAGGCGGCGTGGGAGGCCGCGCGGTAGCCCTGCCATGACGAGGGCCCGGCGTCTCCCCGCGGAGACGCCGGGCCCTCTGTCGTAGGCGGGGCAGGTCTGAGCGCATACGTGCAGCGCGCCGCTGGTAGGTTGCAGGGGGAATCCGCGTCAGGAGTCAGCCATGTGCACGTCGTTCACCCTCACCAGCACGAAGGGCGATGTCGTCTACGGGCGCACGCTCGAGTTCACCCTCCCCCTCGAGTCGGTGCCGATCGTCTTCCCGAAGGGCATCACGCGGACGGGCACCGGGCTCGCGGGCCAGCCGGGCGTCGGCGGGCTGACGTGGGAGACGACGCACGCGGCGGTCGGCATGAACGCCGTCGGCCTCGAGATCATCCTCGACGGCATCAACGACGCCGGCCTCGTCGCCGCGGCCTTCAACTTCCCGGTGTCGGCCCAGTACATCGCGATCACGCCCGAGCAGGAGGCGCAGGCTGTGGCGTGCCATGAGATCGGCGCGTACCTGCTCACCACCTGCGCGACCATCGCCGAGGTGCGCGAGGCGCTGGCCAAGGTACCGGTGCATGGTCCGCACATGGCGGCGTACGGCGGCCAGGTGCCGATGCTGCACTACAGCATCCACGACGCCCACGGCGACTCGATCGCCGTGGAGTGGACCAACGGCGAGCTCCAGATCCATGACAACCCGACGACGGTGCTCACCAACGAGCCGCCCTTCCCGATGCAGATCGCCCATCTCGCGGAGTACTCGTACCTCTCCCCCGATCCGGCGCCTGCGATCGAGCTGCCCGGCATGAAGCTGCAGGCGCCCAGCTCCGGTGGCGGTATGCAGGCGATCCCCGGCGGCTTCCTCGCCTCCAACCGCTTCGTCCGCGCGTTCTGGGCCGCGCACTGCGTCCCCGCGTTCGACACGCCTGAGGAGGGCATCCAGTTCGCCCGCCACATCCTCAACGGCTTCGACATCCCGCCCGGCTCTGTCATGACGCCGGCCGGACAGGGCGAGAGCGGTGGCAAGGCGGGCTGGGAGATGACCGAATGGTCGAGCATGGCCGACTGCACCAACCGCGCCTACTACGTCAACCAGTTCGCGCACCCGGGCTGGTCGAGGATCGACCTCGTAACGGTCGCGCAGGAGCTGACGGACATCGCCGTCCTCGCGCTTCCCGCCGAGGACCGCTTCCATCACATCACGACATAGGCAGCACCACGAGGGAGCGTCGGCAGGCGCGACGGTCACGACGAGATTGGGCGGGCCGGCGTCCGACCGAACGCGCGTGATGGGCCATCGTGCAGCCCGGGGGCTCAGCCCCCGTCCGCTCCGCGTTCGTCGTCGCCCTCGCCCTCGAGACCGGGCGTGTCCTGCAGCCCGGCGATCAACCGGGCGAGCTCCGCATCGCTCAGGATCGCCTCGGGGTTGCGACCGAAGCGCGTGAAGTACGCGGGTGGCATCGAGCCGTCCAGCAGCACCTCGATCGTCTCGTCCGCCTTGCCGGGATCCGTCGCGAACTCCGAGTAGTTGACCTCGCTGCGCCCGCCGTTGATGTGGCTCTGCACGGCCCACGACATCGGTGCGACATCGGCGTACCAGGGGTACTCGACGAGGTTGGAGTGGCATTGGAAGCAGGCCTGCTCCATCAGCTCGCGCGTCTCCGCGGTCGCCCACGCGGGCTCTCCCGTGACCGGTGGATTCGTGTGCGACCGGCCGTACGGCACGAGCTGGGCGAGCGCCAGCGTGAGCACGCCAACGGCGGCGACCGTGACCAGCGCGGCACGGCGCCGGCCGGCGCGCGACGCGCTCTGGCGTCCACGCGCCACGCGTACACGGAGCACGGCCCACGAGCCGATGGCCGCCACCACGGCGACGACCGCGAACTGCTGGAGGCCTCCGACCAGGATGCCCATCACCAGCGCGGCGAGGAACAGCAGGGCGAACAGCAGGGCGAGCAGCGGATAGCCGCGGATTGCGGACCAACTCAACGAGCACTCACGGCGCAGACGACCCACGCGCTCACGCTAACACAGGCGCGATCGCTCACGAGGTGCACAGTTCGGGCACGCCGACAGTACGAGCGGCGACTCGATCCCCAGCCTGCGGGGAGGGCCCGAGGGGCACTCGGGCCGAGAACGTATGGGCCGTGTAGGGATCGAACCTACGACCTTGGGATTAAGAGTCCCCTGCTCTGCCAGCTGAGCTAACGGCCCGCGGCGGGAATCCTAACCAAGGATCCCGGTTACGCGCTTCACGCGGCTACGGCGCCGGCGTCGGAGCCGGCTGCAACGACTCCTTGAGCCGCTTGATCTCCTCCTTGACCTGCTTGGTCAGAGGATCCTCCGGTGCCAGCTTGACGAACTTCTCGTACGCCGTGATCGCACCCTGCGTGTCGTTGGCCGCGGTGGAGATCTGGGCGAGGCGGAACCACGCAGCCGGATCGGCCGGCTCGATCTCCGTCACGATGGTCTGCGCCGCGACCGCCGCCGCATAGGCGTCGTTCGCCTCGGTCTGCAGCGGCGAGACCTTGGCGGAGACCTCGGACAGCTTCGCGCTGGCGATGCTCTCCTGCGCGGTCTGGAACGGCGTCGCGCCGCTCGACTGGCCGGGAATCACCTGCTGCGGGACGGCGCTGCGTCCATCGACCAGCCCGCCGCCTTGCGCCGAGGTGTAGAGGTTCTGCGCCTTCTGCAGCGCGGCTGCGGCGAGCGCCAGATAGACGTCGGCGATCTCGGCCTGCACGGCTGCGTCCTTCGGCGCCAGCTCGGCGGCCTTCTGGGCGGCCGCCGGCACCTTGTCGAGCTGATCGTTGGCGATCTGGGCCTGCGCGAGCTTGATCCACAGCTGTGGATCCTGCGGCGATGCGTTCGCCGCCGCCTCGGCCTTCTGCACGGCATCGCTCGACTTCTGAACCGTCTCGGTCGGGCTGGAATCGGAGTTCTGGCCGATCAGATCGAGCAGCGACGGGCCACTCGTGCCGACACCGGCGAAGACGAAGGTGATGCCGAAGACGATGGCCAGCGCGAGGAAGACCCACTTGCCGTTCTTGCGCAGCCGCTCGTTCAACGTCGGCGTCGCCGAGTACGGGGCCTCCTGACGCTTCTTCGGGGCGCGCGTCGCGCTGGCCTCCTTCGAGGCGCGCGATCCGCTGCTCTTCTTGCCCTGTGTCATCAGCCCTCGAGTCCGATCATGCGAGTGCGACCCGGCCGCGCCGCAGCCAGCGCCGCAGCCAGACGACCGTCGTCTGTGGCCTTACGGTAGCGCACGACGCCATCCACGACGGTGAGCAGTATGCGCTCCGGTGAGCCGGCGAACACTGCGCTCGCCACGGGATCCTCGACCTCGGCGAACGGCGAGCCCGTCAGGTCGATCGCCGTCAGGTCCGCGCGCTTGCCGACCGTGAGCGTGCCGATCTGATCGCCGTAGCCCAACGCCCGCGCACCGCCGATGGTCGCGAGCTCGAGCGCCTGCTGCGCGGTCAACGCGTCGGGCAGCGCCTCGCGGGCACGTGCCGTGTAGATGGCGGTGCGCAGCTCTGCCCAGAGGTCGAAGTCGACGGCCGAGGCCGGCGAGTCCGTCCCGATCCCGACCTGCACGCCCGCCGCCAGCATGTCGGCCAGCGGTGCCGCGCCGCACCCCAGCAGAGCGTTCGAGCGGGGACAGTGCGCAATGCTCGCGCCGCCGGCCGCCACCATGCGGGCGTGCTCGGGCGTGATCTGCACCATGTGGATCAGCAGCACGTCGGGGCGCAGCAGCCCGAGCTCGGCCATCAGCTCCACCGGGTGGACGCCCGACGCCTCGACCTCGGCCAGCGCCTGGAGCGCGACGGCGACCGGGCCGGTTCCCGTGGCGATCGC
>JBILWG010000200.1:0-3588 GCA_044369995.1 Gaiellales bacterium
CACCGGTACCGGCGCCGCGCCGGTCATCGCCGAGGTCGCCCGGGAGCTCGGTGCTCTCACCGTCGGCATTGTCACGCGCCCCTTCGGCTTCGAGGGCCGGCGTCGCTCCGAGCAGGCGGACCGCGGTGTCGAGGAGCTCTCCCAGCACGTTGACACCATCGTGGTGATCCCCAACGATCGCCTCCTCAACCTCGTCGAGCGCCGCACCTCCATCGTCGACGCGTTTCAGATGGCCGACGATGTGCTGCGGCAGGGCGTGCAGGGCATCACGGATCTGATCACCATCCCGGGTCTGATCAACCTCGATTTCGCCGACATCCGCACGATCATGCGCGATTCCGGCACGGCCCTGATGGGAATCGGCCAGGCCGCAGGCGATCGCCGCGCCGGCGAAGCGGCACGGGCTGCGATCTCCTCGCCGCTGCTCGAGTCGAGCGTGCAGGGGGCCACCGGCATCCTGCTGAACATCACCGGGGGACCGGATCTCGGCCTGTTCGAGGTGAACGACGCGGCCGAGGTCGTGGCGAATGCCGCCGACCAGAACGCGAACATCATCTTCGGCAGCGTGATCGACGAGTCGATGGGCGATCACATTCGCGTGACGGTGGTGGCGACGGGGTTCGAGCGCACGCCGGCACCGATGCCGCGCCGGCCGCTCAGCGACGAGCGCCCGGCGAGCACGCCTCGCTCGGAGGGGGTCAGCACCTTCTCGACGCGGGAGTTCGAGATCCCCGCGGCGGCGTCGTTCGACGTCGACGATGACATCGACGTGCCGAGCTTCCTCAAGCACGACGACTAGGCGTCGCATGTCTGGTACCGAGGCAGGCGGACCGCTCTGGAGCGGTCGGCTCGAGGGTGGGTTGCACCCGGACGTGCTCGCACTGACGCAGTCGCTGGACGTCGATCAGCGCCTGCTCCCGTATGACGTGGCAGCGTCGCAGGCGCACGTGCGGATGCTCGGGCGCCAGGGCATCATCCCCGCCGACGAGGCGGCGCAGATCGAGGACGCGCTCACACGGGTGACGATCGACGAGGGTGCGACAGACGAGGACGTGCACTCGCTGATCGAGCGGCAGCTCGTGGCCATGCTCGGCGATGCCGGGCGTCGCGTGCACGCCGGTCGATCGCGCAACGATCAGGTGGCCACCGCGTTTCGGCTCTGGTGTCGCGCCCACGCCTACCGGCTTCAACTGGCCGTGGCCGACCTCCAGCAGGCGCTGCTCGGGGTCGCCGAGCGCGACGGCACGACCGTGCTGCCGGCGTTCACGCACCTCCAGCGCGCGCAGCCCATACCGCTTGCGCACCACGTCGCGGCGCACGCCTGGGCGCTGCAGCGCGACGTCGGTCGCTTCGTCGCCGCCGAGGACGCCGCCAACGTCTCGCCGCTCGGCGCGGGAGCGCTGGCCGGTTCCAGCCTGCCCCTCGATCCCGCCGGCGTCGCCGCCGAGCTCGGCATGCGCGCCAGCTTCGCCAACTCGCTCGACGCGGTCTCGGACCGTGACTTCGCGGCCGATCTGCTGTACGCGTGCGCGCTCTGCCTCGTGCACTGCTCGCGCATGGGGGAGGAGCTGATCCTCTGGACCTCCCAGGAGTTCGGCTGGGCCGCGCTGGCCGACGATGTGGCCACGGGCTCGTCGATGATGCCGCAGAAGAAGAACCCGGACGTCGCCGAGC
Organism: Gaiellales bacterium; assembly: GCA_044369995.1. GTDB lineage: Bacteria > Actinomycetota > Thermoleophilia > Gaiellales > F1-60-MAGs149 > F1-60-MAGs149. Next base: position 1,675 of record JBILWG010000200.1, read on the forward strand.
TGGCGCGCGGTCGCTCCGGCACGGCCATCGGCCGCCTCACCGGATTGCTGGCCACGATGAAGGGCCTGCCGCTCACGTACAACCGCGACCTGCAGGAGGACAAGGAGGGCGTGTTCGCGCAGGTCGATGCCACGCTGGGCGTGCTCCGTCTCCTGCAGCTCGCCTACGAGGGCCTCACCATCGACGGCGGGAAGATGCGGGCAGCAGCCGCGGACGGGACGACCGTCGCGACCGACGTCGCCGAGGGACTGGTGCGCGATGGGCTGCCGTTCCGCGATGCGCACACCGAGGTCGCGACGCGCATCGCCGCCGGCGAGCGTTTCGCATCGCCCACGCCCGAAGAGGCCATCGCGGCGCGGCAGGGGCCCGGTATGCCGGGTCGCGTGGAGGAGCAGCTCGTGGATCTCGCGCGTCTGATCGCCTCGACCCGCGCCGCCAGCGCGCCGACGCCATGACCGAGCGTCCCGCGGCGCTGCTGCCGTTCCCCGACACCACCACCGTCGGGCCCGCCGGCATCGAGGTCGACGGCATCGCCCTGACGGCGCTCGCCGAGCAGTTCGGCACGCCGCTCTATGTGTATGACGCGGCATCGATCCGCACGCGCGCCCAGGCTGTTGTCGACGCACTCGCCACGGCGCCACGTGGCGGGCATGCCTCGTTCGCCCTCAAGTCGCAGAGCTCCCTCGCCGTGCTCCGACTGCTGCATCAGCTCGGCATGGGCGCCGACTGCGCCTCGGCCGGTGAGATCGCCGCCGCCCAGCGCGCGGGGATACCCGGCAGCGAACTGGTGATCCACGGTAACGCCAAGTCGGAGGAGGATCTGCGCGCTGCCGTCAACGCGGGGGCGCGACTCGTCGTGCTCGACGGGCGCGACGAAGCCGAGCGTCTCGCCGCGATCTGCCGCGAGACCGGGCATGCGCAGGATGTGCTCGTCCGCATCGCGCCTGGCATCGACGTGGAGACCCATCGCCACATCGCCACCGGGCACCACGGCTCGAAGTTCGGCGTCACCCCCGCGGAGGGGGCGGAGCTGCTGCGGACGCTCCCCGTGGGACTGGTCGGGCGGGGCCTCCACGTGCATCTGGGCTCCCAGATCCTCGAGACCGAGCCGCTCGTCGCCGCGGCGCGCTGGCTGCCCGTGTTCGCGAAGGCCGAGGGGATCCCGCTGGAGGTCCTCGACCTCGGTGGCGGACTCGGCATCCGCTACACGCCGGACCAGGACGCACCCGATCCGGGGCAGCACACCCGCAACCTCATCGACGCGATCACGACGGTGTGCGCCGAGGAGGCGATTCCCGTGCCGGAGCTGATCGTCGAGCCCGGGCGTTCGGTCGTGGGGCAGTCCGGCGTGACGCTGTACACCGTGATCGGCACCAAGACCGTCGGCGACGGCAGCACCTGGGTGGCCGTCGACGGCGGCATGGGCGACAACATGCGCGTCGGGCTGTACGGCGCGACCTACGCGCCCGTCCTCGCCGCTCGCCCGACCGGCACGGCCGACGGCCGCTACCGGATCGCCGGCCGCCACTGCGAGTCGACCGACGTCCTCGCCGAGGGGGTCCCGCTGCCCAACCCGCAGGTGGGGGACATCGTCGCGTTCCCGGCCACGGGCGCCTACCACCAGACGATGGCGCACAGCTACAACCTCTTCGGCCGCCCGGCCGCGGTGCTCATCGACGACGGCGCGGCGCGCCTGATCACACGGCGCGAGGCCATCGACGACCTCTTCGCCCGCGACGTCTGACGCGTAGGCTTACGGCCATGCCGCCGTTTCGCTTTGCCGGATCGTTCGAGCCGAAGGGCGATCAGCCTGCGGCCATCGACGGCCTTTGCGCGGCGATGGAGAGCGGCGATCGCTTCGCCACCCTGCTCGGCGCGACCGGCACCGGCAAGACCGCGACGATGGCCTTCACG
>JBILWG010000054.1:0-11001 GCA_044369995.1 Gaiellales bacterium
GTAGAGCTCGCGGCCGATGTCGAGCAGGCCGAGCAGGAAGGTGCGGAAGACGGAGTACGGGTTGGCGAAGTACGCGTAGTAGTCCTTGCCGCGCGTGGGGCGGGCGTGCAGAGCGGAGATGGTGAACGTCGTGTGCTCCGCGTCGCCGGTGACGAGGTTGCCTCGGCTCGCGCCACCACCGGCCAGCAACCCGCGGCCGTTCGAGTGCCGCCGCTCGATTTCGGCCGCGCCGGCCGGATGGTTGGAGACGACGAATTCGCCACGCTCCTTCTCGAACCAGCGGAAGGCGGGGATGTCCTCGTTGGAGCCGTGCAGGATGCCCGCCTGGCTGGCGCTCGTCTGCGACGACCAGTCGCACTCCCAGCCCTCGAGACGATGCGACCCCTCGCGGATCCAGCGCGCGAGCTCGGGCACGTTGCCATCGCGGATCGCGCGGCGCAGCACGGGCTCTGCGAGTCCGTCGATCTCGAGGAACAGGATGCCGGGCACCTGCTCGTCGAGCGAGGTATCGGCGTGCTTGCGCGCCTGACGGCGGATCACGTTCCGGTAGTAGAAGTCGTCGTCGTCGATCCCGAGCAGGCTCGTCACGACGGTGTTGGCGATCGTCAGCAGGAACGCGACGACCATCGCGGTCCAGAAGCTCGTGGTGTGCATGCCCTCGAGCAGGTTGATGATCAGCCAGATCAGCGCCGCGTTGATGACGAAGCCGGCGAGGCCGAGGGTCCACACGGCGAGCGGCAGCGCGAAGCGGATCAGCAGCGGCCAGAGCAGTGCGTTGGCCACCGCGATCCAGAATGCCGCGACGATCGCCCGCAGGGCGTCATGCACTTCGAGGCCGGGCAGGAAACCAGCGGCGAGGTAGAGCGTGCCCGTCGAGATGCCGATGCTGATCAGCGCGCGCCAGTACGTGCGCACCTCGCGCAGCGGTCTGTCCCGTCTGCGTTGCGTGCTCACGGCAGCAGCCGCCGCTTCTGGACCTTGCCCAGCGCGTTGCGGGGCAGTTCGTCGATGCGCGTGATCACGCGGGGCCGCTTGTGCGGGGCGAGAAGGTCGGCGACGTGCTGCATCAGCGCATCATCCGTCAGATCGCTATCGGGTGCGAAGACGACCCACGCTGCGATGCGCTCGCCGAGGTCGTCATCGGGAAGGCCGAGCACGGCGACCTCGACGACGTCGGGGTGCTCGAGCATGGCGGCTTCGACTTCGCCGGCGCCCACGCGGTAGCCGCCGGTCTTGATCAGGTCCGTCGAGCTGCGACCCACAAGGCGCAGCACGCCGGCGGCATCGAGCCAGCCGACATCGCCGGTGCGGAACCAACCGTCGCGAAAGGCCTCGGCCGTGGCGTCGGGGCGTCCGAGGTACTCGTCGAAGAGCGCGGTGCTGCGAAGCTCGACGTTGCCGATCGTGTCGGCATCGCCCGTCTGCAGCACGTCACCGGCGTCATCGGTGATGCGCAGCTCGACACCCGGCAGCGCGGTGCCGACCGCGCCGGGGATGCGTGGCCCGTCGTGGCGGGCACTGGCGATCATCAGCGCCTCGCTCATGCCGTAGCGCTCCACGATCTGCTGGCCGGTGGCTGCGGTGTAGGCCTCGTGGATCCGGGCGGGCAGGGCGGCAGAGCCGGAGACGATCAGGCGCGCCCCGCGCAGGGCCTCGGCGATCGCGGCGTCGTCCTCGGCGGCCGCCAGGAGGCGCCCATGCATGGTCGGCACGGCGAACAGCATCGTCGCGTCGGCGGCCAGGGCGGCGGCGATCGCCTCCGGCGAGAACCGGCCGGTATGGCGGACGCCACCGCCGAGCCGGAGCGGCCCGATGATCCCGAGCACGAGGCCATGCACGTGGAAGAGCGGCAGGGCCTGCACGACGACGTCATCGCCGGTCCACGCCCAGGCTTCGGCGAGGGAGGTGAGGTTCGCGGCGAGAGCACGGCGCGACAGCACGACGCCCTTCGGGGCACCGGTGGTGCCGGAGGTGTAGACGATCAACGCGGTCGCGTCGGGATTTATGACGCGCTCGGGCAATGGTGCGCGCTTGGCCGGGTCGATCACGATGCGCGGCAGCGCGGCGAGGGTGGGCGGCAACGTGGCAGTCGCGGCGGCGAGGACCGCCTCGGGGCGGCTGTCTCCCGTCTCGTGGGCCAGCTCGCGATCCCCGGAGGCGGGGTTGATCGGCACGACCGTGACGCCGGCGACGAGCGCGCCGGCGATCCCGAGCCCGGTGGCGATCTCGGACGTGCACCAGAGGGCGACGCGCGTATGGCCGTCGAGCGCGGCGGCGACGGCGCCGACGGCGCCGACGAGCTCCTCGCCGTCGAGGCGCACGCCGGCGATCTCGAGTGAGGCGCCGGCCAGACCGGGGAGGAGGTCGTCTGTCACGCGCGGCAGTCTACTCGGCGGCTATCGTCCGCGGCATGATCTGCCGTGCCTCGGGACAGGGCTGGGAGCTCGTGCGCCAGCCGGACCATGGTGTGCTTGCCTGCGCGCTGCTCGATGCCATCGCCGATGCGCCTCGCGGTCCGTTGGACGGGTTCCGTCTGGCGGTCGCGCATCACGATGACGGCTGGGCCGAGCGGGATCGCGCACCACGCCCGGGTGACGGCGAGGGCCCCGAATCGTTCCTCGAGCTGTCCCTGGCCGAGCACGTGGAGATCTCCGGTGAGTCGGTGCGCGTGGCGGGCGACCTGCACCCATACGCCGAGGCGATCGTGGCACTCCACGGTGCGTGGCTGCACGGGTCGCGTGTCGTACAGGACCCGGCGCTCGCCGAGCAGCGTGACGCCGTGATCACCTCCTGGCGTGCGCTCGCAGAGGAGCGGGCGCTCGAGCTCGGCGTCCCGCTTGCCGACCTCCACCACGATCAGCGGTTGTGCGCGATGGTCGACTTCGTCTCGCTCTGGCTGTGCGGCTGGCCGGAGGGCGACGAGCTCGCGCTCGAGCGGCCGGACGGCGCGGACGCCGACATCGAGCGCGACGGCAACACGATCCGCCTGCCGTCTGCTCTCCTGCCCGCTGGCTGCGACCTCGTGGTGCCGGTGGTGACGGTGGGCGGCGCAGCACCCTTTCCGATCGTCGGCGAGGCAGTGCGAACCCTCTCCCTGGTGCCGACCACCTGACGACCACCTTTGCAGAGGGGTCTGGCCCCGTTGCTTAAGCAAAGGGGCCAGACCCCTCTGCAAAGCTCAGCGCCAGAGCAGCATCGTGGCGACGCCGCGATAGGGGCGCCAGGCCTCGCTGCGTCGGCGGGCCTCCGCCTCGGTCGGTCGCCTGCCGGCTGCGTCGGCGAGCGCGACGAGGACGCCGAGGTCTGCGGCGGGGAAGGCGTCGAGATCGCGCAGCGCGCGCATGCGCACGTACATCGCCGTCCACGGACCGATGCCCTTGAGCGCGACGAGCGCGGCCTGCGCGGCCTCGGGGTCGGCACCGGGAGACAGATCGACGCCGCCGCTGGCGACCAGCTCGGCGATGGCGCGCAGGGCATCACGGCGCGCCTGCGGCAGGCCGAGACCGTCGAGATCACCCGCGGCCACCGCCTCTGCCGTGGGGAACACGATGCTGCCATCGGGGAGGCGACGCCCGTGGCGCTCAGCCAGCCGCAGCGCCAGCGTCCGGGCGGCCGCGACGGAGACGAGCTGGCCGAGCACGGCGCGCGCGCACATCTCCCACGCATCCCACGCGCCCGGCATGCGCAGGCCGGGCGCAGCCGCCGCACGCGGCGCCAGCACCGGATCGTCCGCGAACGCCGCCAGCCACGGCCGCGGATCATCGTCGAGGCCGAGCAGATGCCGGACGCGCGGGCGGGCCTCGGCGAGCGCGCGCTCGTTCCAGGCCGTCACCTCGACACCGGTTCTGCCGGTGGCGCGCAGCGCGATGCGACCCGCGCCTCGGCCCAGCGTCGCGGTGCGGGAGTACGTCGTGCCGTCCCACGCGTCGATGCCCTGGATGGTGCGCTGACCGAGCCACGCGAGCACGTCGGGAACGTCGATCGGCGACCGGCCGCGCTCGACCGCGGCTACGCCAGCCACGAGCCCTCGCGTCGCTCGAGCGCATCGAGGAGACGTCGCCGCGCCTGCAGCGCGCGGGCGGAATCGTCCCCCGCGCGCGAGGCGAGCCACGCGACGGACAGCAACTCGCGCACGTTGATCGCGGCGGCCAGCGCACGACGATCGACGACGCCGCCGTTCGACTCGTAGCCGGCCAGAAACGAGGGGAAGCGCGACGGCGCAGTGCCGAGGCGCCGCTCGACGACCTCAAGTGGCGCGAGGTCGTAGACCGCCGGTCCGATCGAGAGGAACTCCGGATCGATCAGCACCCACCAGGCCATTTCGGCAGGCCACCAGTTGGCAAGATGGGCGTCCCCGTGGATCACCGTCTGCGGCCCCGTCACCTCCGGCCAGGCCGCATCGATCGCCTCCAGCAGCCGCACGCGCTCATCGCGGGTGAAGACGGCCCCGGCGCGGTCGAGCCAGCGCTCGGCGATCAGGTGGGGTGCAAACGCGGGGAGGTCGATGGCGCCCTGCTCGAGTGCCGCGCGACCGCGGGCGTGCAGGCCGGCCAGGCACGCACCGGCCATGCCGAGGTCGCGGTGACGGTCCCCATCGGGCGTGATGCGGGCGTACGGCACCACCAGCGCCTCATCGACCGCGACCGGCTCGCCCAGAGGTTGGAGGATGTGACCGCCCAGCGCATCGATCGCCGCCAGCACCCGCCGCGCATCGGCATCGGCGGCGGGAATCACCCGCGCCACGCGAGCCTCATCGAGCTGCACGGTGATGGCATCGGCGGCGCGCAACACGGTGGCGCCAGCCGGATCAGCGCCGAATGCGGCGCAGGCGACGGCGATCGCCTGCTCGGGCGTCACGACTCGAGTGAGTTGAGTGCGTCTTCGACGAGCGAGAGCGCGTCCTCGACGCTATCGGGAATCTCCTGCTCGGTCTGGCGCAGCAGCGTGACGCACTGCTTGAGGGCGTGGTCGGCGCCGCGCAGATGCTGCACCGCGGTGACGAGTTCCTTGGCGGCCGGCGTCATCTCGCTGCTCATCTCACCACTCCTCCGTGCCCTCGAGAATCGCCGCGGCCTCGCGCCACGGAGCCTCCTCGCGTCGGATCAGATCGGGGTAGGTGCCGCGGTCGTGCACCAGCTCGAGGGTCAAGAGCTGCAGCGCCATCGCCGACGCCGTCAGCGCACTGGTGGTGGGCGTCAGCTTGGCGGCATGGGGGAGCGTGAGACGACCGGCGTTGGTCAGCTCGCGGCCCCAGCTCCCCTCGACCGCGGGTACGAGGATCGCGGCGCACGGCATGCCGACATGACGCGCGGCGCGCAGCAGCAGCCGACCGCGGTCGGTGCGGCGGGCACGACCACGATGCTCGGTGGCGACGATCACGAGGCCGGTTCTCTCGTCGCAGGCGGGCAGGTGCCCATGCGTGAAGGTCTCGAGGTCGCGAGCGGCCGACGGGAGGTGCAGTCCCTCCTCGACCTTCAGCACGAGCTCGTCGGCGGTGATGCGGTCGTAGCCCCCGCCGACCACGATCAGGCGCTCGATGCCACGAAAGCCCCGCGCGATCTCGCTGGCCTGCTGCTTCAGACCACGGCACTCGTCGAGGTGCAGCTCGAGGGCGGCGGCGTCGAGTTCCTTGCCGGAGATGCGTCCGGCGATCACGGCGCCGGCGACCATCGGCGACAGGTAGCCGACGGTGTGGCACCAGCTCTTGTCCTTCGCGGGCGTGACGAGCACGATATCCGCGAACTCGGAGCAGGCGCCGTCGTCGTTGCCGGTGATCAGGACCGTCGTCTGCCCTGCCTCACGAGCGGCCTTCAGCGCGAGCAACGTGGCGCGCGTGCCATTGTCGTGCGAGAGGCCGATCGTGACGCCCGCCGGGGCCGTGTCGATCGCCGCCTCGAGCGCCTGACGGCCGGCCACGCGCACGCCCCGATGGCCGAGCGCCTCGTCGAGCTGCGCGGCGACGGCGCGGGCTCCATGCTCGCTGGTACCGCAGCCGACGACGCTGATCGACGTACCGGCGGCATGAGCCTCGGCGACCTTCTTCGCGATCCGTCCAGCCGTCTGCCCGAGCTTCTTGTTCGATGCGATTCGCGCAGCGAGCGGCGGCTCCGAGTCGATCATCTCCTCCATCACCCACGGACGTTCGTCACGGAGCTCGGGGAACCAGTCCTCATGCCATTGCGGAGTGCTCATGCAGGCGAGTCTACGGCAGCAGCCCGTCGTCGGGGGAATCCGTCGTGCGATTGCAACGTGGTAGGCTCGCCCGCCATGGGAGAGCGCATCTGCGGAGTGGATCTGGGTGGGACGAAGATCGAGGCCGTCGTCGTCAACGGCGACCGCAAGCTCCGAGGCCAGTGTCGCGTGTCGACGCCGACGGAAGACGGGCCGGAGAGCGTGGTGGCTGCGCTGGTCCGAGCGATCGAGGGGGCCTGTGCGGATGCGGGCTGCAGCACCAAGGAGCTACGCGGTATCGGCGTTGGCGCGCCGGGTGCCGTCAATGCCGCGCAGGGCATTCTCGCCCACGCGCCCAACCTGGCCGGGTTCGCCGAGGCGTATCCGCTCGCCGAGGCGATCGGCAGCCGTTGCGGCGCCAAGGTGCGGCTGGGAAACGATGTCGGCGTGGCCGTGCTCGGCGAGCTCGAGCTGGGTGCCGGCCGCAAGCTCGAGAGCTTCGTCGGCATCTGGTGGGGCACGGGAGTCGGCAGCGGCATCGTGTTGAACCGTCGGCTGTGGCACGGACGTGGCGCGGCGGGCGAGCTCGGCCACACCGTCATCCAACGGGGCGGTCTGGCGGAGCCAAGCGGAATGGTCGGCACGATGGAGGCGTACGCGGGGCGACGCAACATGGAGACGCGCGCCCGGGACGCGGTGGCAGCAGGACGCTCGACCGTGCTGTTCGACCTGATGGCCGAGAGCGGCAAGGAGCGTCTCTCCTCGAGCATCTGGAGCAAGGCGCTGAAGGCGGGCGATGCCCTCGCCGAGGAGCTGATCGGCGAGGGAGTCGATGCGATCGCCGCTGCTGCTGCCAACGCGATCAACATCCTCGACGTCGACGCGATCATCCTCGGCGGCGGCCTCGGCACGCGGTTCGGCCAGCCGATGGCGGACCGCATCGGCGTGGCGATGCGCCCGTATCTGTTCCAGCCCGACAAGGCGCCTCCGGTCAAGACCGCCGCCCTCGGCGATCTCGGTGGAGCGATCGGCGCCACGCTGCTCGTCGGCGCGCGGCGCTGATTCGGCGCGAACGGCAAAGGTGGCGTACTCTAAGCCGATGCACGCGCCTCGCCTGATTTCCCGCTCCGCTGCCCTGTTCATCGCGCTGGTCGCCTTCGCGATCGCCATTCCGGCCGCGTCGGCTGCGCCGGTCACCGTCAACGTCGGTGCCGCGCTCTCGCTGACGGGCGATGCCTCGGTTTACGGTCTCAGCTCGCGCAAGGGCATCGACATGGCCGCCAAGGAGATCAACGGGGGCGCGATCTCCGGCGTGAAGGTCAGCGTCAAGACGATCGACGATCTCAGCACGACGCCCGGCGCGGCGGCGGCGTACGGCGTGTTCTTCCGCGACGGCGTCTCCGCGATCATGGGTCCGACGCTGTCTGACGTGGCGCTCAACGTCGATCCGTTCGCGCAGGCCGCGCGCATCCCGGTGCTCGCCATCTCGAACACGCAGCCCGGCATCACCGAGATCGGTACCTTCATCTTCCGTCCGGCGCTGACGGAGTCGTACGTCCTGCCGCAGGTCGTCAAGACCGTCGCGACGTCCACGCTGATGCCGAAGACCGCTGTGGTCATCCAGGGCAGCGACGTGTTCGCGGCCACCTCCGGTCCGCTGCTCGCCAACGCACTGACGACGAACGGCATCACCGTCAAGAAGACCGTGCTCGTGCCGGCTGGCACCACCGACTTCGCCCCGATCGCCGCTGACGTCAAGGCCAACGACCCTGACATCCTCGCGATCAGCGCCCTCTCGCCCGAGGCGATTCCGCTGCTGCAGGCACTGCGCAACGCGGGGTACAAGAAGGCGATCATCGGCTCGAACGGTCTCAACTCGAACGCCGTCATCAAGGGTGCAGGGTCGGCTGCCAACGGACTGATCGTCGGCACGTCCTGGGCCTCGTGGAACCAGACGCCGGCCAACAAGACGTTCATCAAGGCCTTCAAGAAGGCGTACAAGAGCACGCCCGATGCCTTCGCCGCCACCGCGTACGCCTACACCTACGTGCTGGCCACGGCAGCCAAGAACGGCAAGACCGCCACGGCGGACGCGCTCGCCACGCAGCTCGCCGCGCTGACCGGCACGAAGAACGTCAAGACGCTGCTCGGCAATTTCTCGTTCGACGTGAACCGCAACGGCATCTCGCCGGTGCTCGTGCAGCAGGTCAAGGGCGGCAAGTTCGGCGCCTTCAAGACCAGCTAGCCGCCACCGCTTGCTACAGCTGTGCAGGGCGATTCTGGTACCGTCACCCAGATGGCTGCCGTAGAGGAGACGAAGAAGGGGTCGAAGGGCGCGTGGGCCGGCGTCGTCGTGATCCTGATCGTCGCCTGGCTGTTCCTGCTACTCGGCGTCCTCGGCATCTATCTGCATCGCACGCTCTACAACGAGCAGGTCTTCACGAAGCGCATGACGTCGGTGCTGGAGCAGCCGTCCACGCAGACGGCGATCGCCACCGAGTTGACGGACGTCGTCATCAAGGAGGTGCCGAAGGCCGTCATCGCGCGTCCGATCATCCAGTCGGCCGCCGCGACGATCGTCGCCGAGCCGGCCTTCACCAAGATCATCGTGGCGGCGCTCAGCGAACTTCACGCAGCGCTGCTGAATCCGGAGACCGCGAACCTCGTCTTCAAGGTCGAGGGTGCACCGCAGCTGCTCGAGCAGGCGATCGCGCCGTACGATGCCGAGATCGCCAAGCAGGTTGGCGCAGCCGCTGATGCGCAGCTCGCCAAGCTGCCGAATCTGGGTCCGGCGTTCCGCCTGATTCAGCTCGGCGCCGACCTCGGCCCGGTCTCGTACGTGATCGTGCTGCTCGGTCTCGTCCTGCTCGTCGTCGCCGCCCTGATCGCACCCGCGCGCCGTAAGGGCGTGATCAGCGGCTGCATCACCTTCGGCGTCACCGGCATCACGCTGGCGATCGTCTTGAACCTCGTCAACTGGGGCCTCGACTCGGTCACGGCCAACGATCTGGTGCTGAACGAGGCCGCCCAGGGCATCTTCACGGGCCTGTTCGGCGACCTGCTGCAGATCGCGCGGGTGATTGCGATCGTCGGCGTGATCGCCGCGGTCATCGTGTGGTCGCTGCGCTGGACGGCGCCGCTGGCCACCAGCGCGGCCGACAAGGCGCTCGACTCCGGCGTCGCCAACGCCGCCGGTGGTCGCAAGCTCGAGGTGATGGACGTCGTGGGTGTCGCCAAGACCTGGGGCAGCAAGGCGATCACGCCAGCCGAGTCGACGTGGGGCAAGGTCCTGCAGTTCGCGGCCCTGCTCGTCGTCGCCCTCTTGGTCCTCTTCAAGTGGAACCTGATCGTGGATCTCTTCATCCTCGTCGTGGCCGTGCTCCTGCTGGCGCTGGCGGCGAACCGCCTGATGATCCTGATCCTCGGTCGCCGCGAGGCCAAGGCCGCCGCCGCTGCGCCGTCCGGCGACTGATCACGTCGCCGCTGCCGGCCTGCGACGTCGTTACCGATACCACGCTGCACGTTCCCGTTGTCCGCGACGGCGATGAGACGGGCAAGTTCAGCACGAACGCGCCCCGTCCCACCCGCCCAGCCGCCGCCCGCTGGGGTGAATTGGACACCTGTGTGGTTGGGTCTACGACTGGGGTTGTTCGGATGGGATACGCGGGGTGCTGTGACGGTGCGCGGGGATAGCCCCGGAACCCGTTTCGCGGCGTGGCGTGGCGGGATCCACGGTGCTACCTTCTACCTGTCCGTCGATTTCCGTTGGAGAGAGAGGCCGTCATGGCGCTGGATGAGAACACTGCCGGGGTAACGGCCAATCCTGCCCAGGCGGAGGAAAAGCGCCAGCAGACACGGCTCGATCGCACGGAGATCCTGCTCGCGATCCTGCTCGGCGTCGCGGCGATCCTCACGGCGTGGTCCACGTTCCAGAGCGCCCAGCTCGGCTCGGCCATGACGGCGGCCTACAGCGAGGGCATTCGCCTGTCGGACGCCGCGTCGCAGGCCTTCAACGACGCGTCGGCGACCGACGTCGCCGATCAGGCGTTGTTCCTCGAGTTCGCCAAGTCCGCGCAGGCTGGCGACGAGGACACGGCCGGGTACATCCACGACTCGCTGATGTCAGCGGAGCTTGCCGCCGCCGTCGACTGGTGGGTCGAGCAGCCCGATTCCTCCGGGTACGACACGCCGTTCACCGAGGATAACCCGAACTGGTCGACGGCCCTGTACGACGACGCCGAGGCAATCGACGCCGAGGCGCAGGCATTGTTCGACGAGGCGGAGCAGAAGGACGCCCTCGGCGGCGACTTTGACATCCTCGCGATCATCATCGCCCTCGCCCTGTTCCTCTTCGGCATCGCCAGCCTCGTCCGCCAGCAGCGCATCAAGGTCGGCCTCGGCGCCGTCGGCGCGGTGATCCTCGTGTTCTCGGTCATCCGCCTGATCCAGCTCGGCAATCCGGCGGGCGTGACGCTCGGCCTGCTCTTCTAGGACCACGATGACCCGACAGGTCACTACCCGTGATCGCCTGCGCTATCGCTTCGACGCCACGCTGTCGCGCGGCACCGTCGGCATCATCGGCTGGCTCGCGATCGTCACGTTCATCTTCGTGATGATCGCCGGCGTGCTGATCGTCGTGCTCGGCATCCGCGCCGATGGCGAGGCGCGGACGTCGTTCATCGAGGGCGTCTGGCTGAGCCTGCTCCGCACGCTCGACCCGGGCACGATGGGTGGCGACGCCGGCTGGCGGTTCCGCTTCATTGCCCTTGGCATCACGATCATCGGCATCTTCATCGTGTCGACGCTGATCGGTCTCATCTCAAGTGGTAT